>CAMBSI010000018.1 GCA_945870555.1 Staphylococcus epidermidis
CGTTTTGACCGATCACATCACTTAAATAAGACCCGTCTTCAATTTCGTAATCTAAAGAAATGGCGGTATTGATTAAGTTTTGATTGTCACTTGAAAAACGCTTTAACTCATTCACCAATTCTCGTTGCAAAAGAAAATGATAATAGGCATCAAAAACATTTTTCTTCGGTTCATAGGATTCTACTGCAAGGGTTAAGGTTTGGATGGCCACAATTTTTAAATCATCAAAATCGAGTCCACAATATCGATGCATAAACAAGAGCTTATGAATCATGCGGTCTTGTTTCAATGCCATCCGATTTAAAAGGGATGTAAATGCTTCCGGATGTTTTCGGCGAATTAAAAAAACAAGTTCGTCATCAGAAACTAACAGGTCTGACACGTTATGGTTTAAGAGGATGGCGTTGGTGAAAAACTTCGGTTAAGAGAATGGCAGTACTGGTTGCGGCATTAAATGAATCAAGTTTTTGAATGGGTATCTTAACTTGGAAATCACTATTTTCTAGGACAAGGCGGGAGATACCATTCCCTTCATGGCCAATGATGATGGCAATCGGACCACGATAATCTACGGATCGGAAATCAGTCTTCGTGCTTAACGCCGTTGCAACGATCCAAAAACGATGTTCTTTCAACGTTGCAATCGTTTGCGATAAATTGATCACTTGAATAATCGGGAGAAATTCTAATGCCCCGCTCGCAATTTTTGCAACGGTAGCATTCACCTCGACTTGGCGATCTTTTTTCATGATGAGTCCATCTACACCAAACCCGACGGCAGTCCGGATAATCGATCCTAAATTTTGCGGATCTTCTAAACCATCTAAGAGTAAAAGTAATGGTTGAGTTTTTGTATCCATGTCTTTAAGAAAGGAAGTCAATTCCGTATAAATAAATGCTTTAACTTCTGCAACAATCCCTTGATGATTGGACTGTGAGACGAGTTTTTCTAAACGGCTATCCTCAATCCTTTCTACGGGTATGTTCTTTTGCTCTAATAAAGATAGTAAAACAGGGTCTTTAAAGGTCTTGCTCAGAAAGACTTTTTTGACTTGACCAGAGCGAAGACTTGCTTCCACTGCATGTTTCCCGTAGCGATATTGTTCCATGAATTTAAATCGAGATTTCCTAATTATGTTTCAATTTATTCAAGATGAAAAGATGTCGTAATTTCAAGAGGATTGATGCGGAGTTTTAAGTCTTCAATGAGTGTGAGTGCGGTTGCATGATTGATTTGTGAATACGTAATCGTAATTCTTAAAACCTTATTCCCTTGATAGGTGGTCATTTGTGAATCAATATTCCGAATGCCAACTCGAATTTCCCTTGCAGATTCATGAACATTTTTTAAGACCGGTTGATTATCTTTTACCAAGATAAAAACTTTTGGAGCTTTACGATTAATGAACGCTTCAAATCTTCTTAACATGGTTAGGGTAAATAGACCAACCAATGATCCAGAAGCAGCGAGTAAGAATTGCCCAGCACCAGAAGCTAAGCCAATCGCCATCGCTAACCAAAGTGTGGTTGCAGTCGTCAATCCTTTGATATCGAATCCGTTTTGGATAATCGTCCCAGCACCAATGAAGCCAACACCAGTAATAACTTGAGCGGCTAATCTTGCGGGGTCACGATCAAGATTAAAATCGCCAAATCCATAGATGGATAACAACATGATTAATGACGAACCAAGTGCAACTAAAATGTGCGTTCTTAAGCCTGCAGAGTGACCATGATATTCGCGTTCATATCCAATTAAACCAGCAAGTAACGTTGCCATCATTAATGATAAAAGACTTAATAAAAAATTACCAAATGGTGGGATGAGTTGATTCAAAAAATCAACGAGTAATTGGTCAATCGTCACAATGGCTTGAAACCTCATGATGGATACTCCTTGCTAGGCGATGTATAGATGGCGAGCATTTAGAATTTTTCGAATCTCATCGGAACGAGCAAAGTCTTGAGATTGTTTTGCTTTTAAATATGCCTCATATAATCGCCGGTCTTCCGCTGTTAAAATCGGTAATTCAACCGTTAGTCCAAGTATAGACAACATCCCTTGAATTGTAAAGAAACGGTTAAGTAAGGTTGACAAGGATGTCTTTTTATCCCTAAGTAAAGCATTAATTTCCTTGATATGTTGATGCAAAATTGTCAAGGCATTGGCCGTATTGATGTCATCACACAATGCCGCTAAAAAACTTTCAGGAGCGGGCAATCCTTTACCAATCGTCGAACCGCCTTGAAGTTGGATGGTGGTTGCTAACTGAGCCAACGTCAAATAGATCTTTTTATATTCTTGTTGGACATTTTCAATAATCGGTTCGCTCATGTTCACTGGCATCCGATAATGGGTTGCAAGCAACAAATAGCGAAGAATCGGTCCTTGATATTTTGCTAAAAAATCTTTTGCTAAAAAGATATTTCCAGTCGATTTACTCATTTTTTCGGAATTAAGATTGATAAATCCATTGTGTAACCAATAGTTTGCCAATAGGGTTTGATTCATTGCAATCGATTGGGCGATTTCATTTTCATGATGAGGAAACTTCAAATCAAAACCACCACCATGGATATCGATTAAAGGTTGTTTGAACGTTTGATTAATCATGACCACGCATTCGGTATGCCAACCAGGACGACCCGCTCCAAATGGTGCCGGAAAGGTGATGCCATGGGTTGTATGTTTCCATAAAGCAAAATCAAGTGGATTCTCTTTATCCGGATTTTCCTCTACACGAGCTCCAATTTTCATGTCCTCAAGATCAATATGTGATAATCGACCATAATCTTTAATTTGATGTACCCGAAAGAAAACGTCTCCAGATTTCGTCCGATAAGCAAAGCCTTTTTTAATTAAGTTGGAAATAAAAACAATCATCGCCGGTAAATGTTCCGTGACCGTTGGCGTCACATCTGGTAGCAAGGCATTCATTTTTGAAACATCGTCTTGATAAGCAGCAATAAATTTCTTTGCAATCGAGATTTCATCGGTATTTTCTTTGATGGCTTTATCAATAATGCGATCATCAATATCGGTATAGTTTGAAACGTGTTTCACTTGATAACCGAGGGCGATGAATAACTTTTTAAGCACATCAAAAACAACCAAGGGTCTTAAATTACCAATATGAACATAATCGTAAACCGTTGGTCCACAAACGTACATCGATACAAAACCTTTTCGAATGGGAACAAAGGTCTCAACACGATCATGAAGTCCGTTGAATAATTTAATGTCCATCATCTTATTTTAACTTGTTTGGAGCATTTAACCACTGACGAATGTATGCACCAATATCAAATTTTCGTTTTAAACCTGCAGCGTTCATATATCGAATCATCCCAAAGATGGGTCTTTCTTGCCAAGGACGATCATGAACCCCACCGATTGCCCACGCAGTTCCTGTATATCCGTTTGGATCTCGACCATCGAATTCAAACCGGTCATTAAGCGCGTTGGCGATGCGAAGCGCTTCTTCAGGCGTACTTGTCCATTCTAAAATCTTTTTTGCCCAATACATTCTCATGTATCCATGCATGTAGCCTGTTTTGACCATTTGACGTTGGGCAGCGTTCCACGCATCATCGTGTGTTTTGCCTTCTGCAAATTGGGTTTCCTTATAAAGATATTCTCTAGGATCACTTCGGTGAGCATTTAAGGTTTTCTTGGCCCAATCTGGAAATCCTAGAAACTCATCGTAATGCGGATTATAAAAACAATAATTATCCGCTAATTCTTTTCTGACAATTAATTCTTCTAAGAATGACTCATGCGTTCCACCTTTGGCTTGAACTGCTAATGCCACGGTTTGGCTGCTTAAATGACCAAAATGAAAGTAACTCGATAATCGACTCGTGGCTTCCACATTCGGGTCATTGCGCTCTTCATATCGGTTTAATCGATGCTGAAGGAAATCGGTTAAAGCTTTTTTCGGATCAAAGGGGTCCGTGTAATCATCTAAAAAACTTTCATCATGTGGACCTTGATACGTAAAGGGTTTCGTGTTGATCCATGCTGGATAAGGATGTAAATAGGTAGGTAGTAATCGATGAATTTTAGGTCGTAGTGTATACGCTCCCCATTCTTGTTTTTCACTGGCCACATGCACCGGAACAACATTGTGGGCATCGACTTCAATCATTTGGATGGAGATAGTTTCCGCTATTTTTTTCCGTAACGATCTCATGTCCTTTAATGGACTAAAGTCAGTAATAAGTGCACCTGCTTGCACTTGCTTTAAAAAGGTAGGAATGGTCACCTCTGATTTTCCATGCAGCACATAAAATGGTAGTTGCTTTCGTTTGGCTTGATCTTTGACGAACTTTAAACCTAATTTCATGCGTTGAAACATCATATCTTCTGGTTGATTGACCGCCGATTCAAAGTGATCAAAAAGACTAAAGATGACGATACATGGTTGTTGACTTTCATTTGCAAGGGTTTGAGCATACATTAATGCCCAATTATCTTCGAGACGCATCTCGCGATTCATCCAATATACGATTGGCCCAATTTTTCGTGGAAATGGATTCAAAAGTCGTCCACGATTGAGTAAAGTTTGCATAGTGAAATGATAGCATAATTTCATTATTTTAAAGGTCTTATGATAAACTTATGACGGTTCAATTATGAAAAAGAAAATTAGCATCATCGGTGCCGGAACAGCCGGATTAGCAAGTGCCATCCGACTTCAGTCTCAAGGCTTTGATGTCACCATTTTTGAAAAGAATGCCCAAGTGGGTGGTCGCATGTATGCCTTTAGCGAAAAAGGTTTCCATTTTGATGTGGGTCCAACCATCGTCATGATGCCGGAAATATACCGCGAAGTATTTGAGTTTAGTGGTGCAAATCCAGATGACTATATTTCCATGCAATTGCTTGATCCGCTTTACCAATTACATTATCAAGATGGCACCTCATTTACCGTCTCGAGTAATTTAACGAAATTGATTCCAGCCTTAGAAAAAATCTCACACCAAGATACCCAAGGTTATCTTGCTTATTTAGCAGACATTTATAAACGTTACAATGTGGCGCGCCGTGGTTTTATTGATCGGTCCTTTTTATCAATGAAAGATATATTTAATTTCAAAACCATCCGTGATACTTTGCAATTAAAAACCTTTAATTCTGCGTATGATTCGATTTCGAAATTCGTCAAAAATGAAAAATTGAGACAAGCTTTATCCTTTCAAACCTTATATATCGGTGTTTCTCCTTTTGAAGGTCCATCCATCTATACCATCATTCCCATGATTGAATTACTTTATGGTATTTGGTTCCTCAAAGGCGGCATGTATGCAATGGCCTTAGCGATGGAAAAACGCTTTAAAGAGCTCGGCGGTAAAGTGGTGACCAATGCTTCGGTGGAGAAGATTAACGTGACTAACAAACAAGCAACGAGCATTCGCGTGAATGGTCAAAATATTGAAAGTGATGCAATTTTAGTCAATGCCGATTTTGCCTATGCGGTCTCGCAATTATTGGACATCAAAGACCGAGGAAAATTTACCCCCAAGAAAATAGAAAAAATGCAATACTCCGCGAGTAGTTTCATTATGTATTTTGGATTAAACAAAAAAATTAAAACCACCGTTCACCAAATTCGCTACGCAAAAGATTTTCGAAAGAACATTCAAGATTTATTTGAACCGACATTACCTAAAGATCCTTCCTTTTACTTGTATTCTCCAACCCAAATCGATGCTTCCCTTGCCCCAAACGGCAAGGAAATTCTTTATGTCTTGGTTCCCGTTCCTAACCGAGAATTACACCAGTTTACTTGGGATGCAGCCATGACCAAAGCCTTTCGCGACCAAATCGTTTCAAAGATTAAAACCATCGAAGGATTTGAACATTTTGATCAGCACATTGAGGTTGAAAACGTGATGACTCCTAAAGATTGGGAAAAACAATTTAATCTCCAATATGCTGCTACGTTCGGTTTTAAACCCATTTTATTTCAAAGTAATTTCTTCCGTCCACAAGTCAAAGCCCTTCCGATTAAGGGACTCTATTTTGCAGGAACCAGTGTTCATCCAGGAGCAGGCATTCCGATTGTGATGAAGTCTGCTAAAATTGCTGCAGAAACCATGATCAAGGATTTGAAATAACATGAATCTTCTATTAGGTTTGGATTATTACCGTTGTGAAAAAGTCATTCAAAAAAATTCCGCCTCTTTTTATCAAGCATTTTCTCAAGTCAAAGACCGGCAACGTCGTCAAGGCATCTTTGCAATCTATGCGTTTTGCCGCTACGTCGATGATTTGATTGATGAAAAGCATGATCTTCAAGGATTAAATCGATATAAGAGCGAACTTGATGAACTCGTCAAAGGAAATAAAGTTCAAGGGTTTCGTTGGCGTGCCCTTGCCCATACCACGAAAATTTTCTATGAAAATGAAGAAGCATTTTCTCCTCTTTATGAAATGATTGAAGGTCAAGAATTTGATGCTCACCGAGTCAGAATCGAAACGATGAAACAATTGATTCAATATTGTGATTTGGTGGCAAGTTCGGTTGGAAAAATGCTTTTACCAATCCTTGCACCAAAGAGCAAGGTCAACCTGATTCCATTTGCCTTGGCCTTAGGAAGGGCGTTTCAACTGACAAATATTCTTCGAGATATTGGAGAAGATTATCGTCGTGATCGCATTTATCTTCCTAAATCTCTGATGGAAAAGTATGGATATCAACCGCAAGACCTTGCCAAACAAATCATCAATGATGCATTCATCAAACTTTGGGAAGATTTAGCTAAACAAGCAGAAGCATATTACCAAGAAGCGGAAACCTACTTACCATCCTTTCCACAAGACACCAAGTTACCTTTATATGCCGCATTGGTGATTTATCGCCAATTGTTAACCGTTATTCGTGAACAAAAATACACCGTCATGAGCACGAAACATTTTGTAAAGGACAAAGAAAAAATAGCCTTACTCAAACAGATCAAATCTAAGATTTAAATCAATCCATCAATTAAAAAACCCGCATTCATATGCGGGTTTTATTTACTTCTTATGTAATGATTTTACCGCGGCTTCAATCTCACTTGCACGATGAACCACTTTGGTGGGGTGAAACGATCTTAAGATTTTTTCATCTGTATACCCATAGGTGACGGCAATCGTTGGCATCCCTAAGCGTTGTCCCATTTCGATATCGGGTGGTGAATCACCAATAAACACACTTTGCGTTTCATCAATGTGATGTTTTTTTGCAAAGATGTCATACATCGTTCGATCAGGTTTTGGTAGTGTACCAGGGATGTGACCATGGACGCCTTTGAAGAGTTTAGGGAAGACATGATCAATCAGTTTGACCGTTAATGCATGTGGTTTGTTCGAAAAAATATAAGCATGATAACCTTGATCCTTTAAGCTTTTCAACAATGGGGAAATGCCTGGATAAATTCTTGCACCTTCCAGTTGATACGCCTCATATCGAATCATATAGGCGGCCAAAAAAGTTTCGAAAAAAACCGGATCATTAGCATGTTGCTTCAGTGCCAATTTAATGAACTGACGAACACCGCCACCAATGAATGTCTTGGTTTCTTCTAAGGTAACCGAAGGTAACTTAAATACGAAAAGGGTATCTTGGACCGCCCTGGCTAAATCCTGCGCGGTATCAAGAAGGGTTCCGTCTAAATCAAATATCCAATGTTTTATCATGATAAAAAAACCTTGGTTTCCCAAGGTTAGTTTGTTTACTTGACGAATTCGACCAACAAGCGTTTGGCGTTGTCGCCAAGACGTGGGGTCATCTTCAATTTACGCGTATAACCGCCCTTACGGGTGGCATAACGAGGTCCTAATTCAGAGAAAAGTTTGTTTAACGCTAACACACCATTGGATTCATCCGCGATGTATTGGCGAACCACACTTGCCGCTAAACGGCGGTGGTGTAAGTCACCCTTCTTTGCATAGGTGATTAAACGATCTGCTAAACTCACCAATGGTTGGGCCATTTGTCCTGTGACAATGACTTTTTCATCGGTAATGAGCGTGGACACTAAGTTGCGTAATTGATTGTTAAACTTACTTGTGGAAAACGGGGCTTTAAAGCGAACCCCACCTTTACCATGTACGTTATCTCTACCTTGGGTTGGCATAATTTACTCCTTATTCTGCATCCCGGAATTTTAATCCATGAGCAAGAAGTTTTTCTTTGACTTCTTTTAAAGATTTCTTTCCGAGGTTGCGGACTTTCATCATTTCTTCTTCTGTCTTTTGCGTCAATTCGTAAACCGTTTCAATTCCTGCCCGACGTAAGCAGTTATACGAACGGACCGATAAATCAAGATCAACAATCGTCATATTCGAGAACTTGTCTTCTGGTTCTAAGGTTGGTTCCTTCATGATGTTGACATCCGTGGTGGTGTCTTCTAATTCAAGGAATCCTTGGAAATGCGCCATTAAGATTTGGGTTGCAAACGTTAAGGCAGCTTGTGGGGTTAACGAACCATTCGTCCAAATTTCTAACATGAGCTTGTCATAACGTGCATCGTTACCCACACGGGTAGGATCGACGTGATAGGACACTTTGGTCACAGGTGAATAGTTGGAATCGGTTGCGACTAAACCTAAACGGGTATTATACCGGTTCGCTTTGTTTCCTTCTGAGGTGACATAGCCACGACCATTACGAACATAGAATTTACCTTTTAAGGTTCCTTTGCTCGTGACATGGGCAATCACCAATTCAGGATTCACAACTTGGACGCCACCTGGAAGAATTAAATCTCCAGCAGTGACGGTTTTTTCGCCTTTGATATCCAATTCTAACGTTTTGGAATCATTACCTTCTGCATCAATGGTTAACACTAAATTTTTCAGATTTAAAACGATGGTGGTGACGTCTTCAAGCACCCCTTCTAATGAAGAGAACTCATGACGTGCGCCTTCGATTTCAATAGCATAAACCGATGCGCCTGGTAAGGCGGAAAGTAAGACGCGGCGTAGCGCGTTGCCTAAAGTTAAACCGAATCCACGTTCTAATGGTTCAAGCACGAAACGACCATAATGATGTGTGGAATCAAATAACTTTTTGGTAAAGCGTGGTTTTTCGAATGGACGTGCAATATTTGCCATATGTGTGTGATCCTCCAGTGATCAGTTGACTTAGCCCCGTGGGCGCTTGGGTGGACGGCAACCGTTGTGTGGCACCGGTGTGGTGTCAGTTAACATCGTGATTTGTAATCCGGCAGCAGCAAGTGCGCGCACTGCAGATTCCCGACCAGGACCTGGGCCCTTGACGTTGACATCAACTTGTTTAATCCCTTGTTCGAGGGCTGCTTTTGCACACGCTTCACCTGCGACTTGAGCCGCAAATGGGGTGGCTTTACGCGCGCCTTTATAACCTAATGCACCCGCTGAACTCCAGGCAATTGCATTGCCTTGTTCATCAGTAATCGTGACGATGGTGTTATTAAAGGTGGCATGAATATGGGCAACTGCTTTTGTAAATGCACGTTTAACTTTCTTCTTGCGCGGGGCTTTTGCTGGAGCGCCGGTTGCAGGGTTACCTGCAGGAGCAGCAGGAGCGCCTGGCTTTTTATTTTCGTTGGCCATGTGTGTTCTCCTTTAACCTTGTACGGCTTCTTTCTTGTTTGCAATGGTCTTTCTTGGTCCTTTGCGCGTACGAGCATTGGTTCGGGTACGTTGACCACGAACAGGCATGCCTTTACGGTGACGGGAACCACGATACGTACCAATTTCTTGGAGGCGTTTAATGTTGAGAGAAATTTCTCGACGTAAATCACCTTCCACTTTGTACTTCGCGACTTGTGTACGGATAGCAACCAATTGATCTTCGGTTAGATCTTTGGTCCGAACCGATTCGTCAACTTTTGCTTCCTTGAGAATTTTTTGCGAGAGTGGTTTGCCGATGCCAAAAATGTACATCAACGAAATCACGATTCGCTTTTCATTTGGAATATCTACACCTACAATACGTGCCATATGTGCTCCTTATCCTTGGCGTTGTTTATGCTTTGGGTTTTCGCAAAGCACCATCACGCGTCCATGACGCTTGATGACCTTACATTTATCACAGATCGGCTTAACGGATGGTCTTAGTTTCATAATTTCTCCTTGTCACTACTTGTGACGATAGGTGATGCGGCCGCGTGTTAGGTCATACGGGGACATTTCAACCGTGACTTTATCGCCTGGTAAAATGCGAATGTAGTGCATACGGATTTTACCAGAAACGTGAGCCAGAATCACTGAACCGTTTTCTAATTTAACCTTGAACGAGGTGTTCGGTAAGGTTTCGAGGACGGTGGCCTCGAGGGAGATGACATCTTCTTTACTCATGCTGTCTATCCTCCTGTTTCTTCGAGGGTGAGAATTTCTGCACCCGTCGGGGTGACGACAATGGTGTTCTCATAATGGGCGCACCACTTGCCATCCTTGGTCTTGACGGTCCATTCATCCGCGAGTACCTTGGTTTCTTTTTTTCCAAGATTCACCATCGGTTCAATGGCCAACGTCATCCCTGCTTTAAGAATCGGTCCTTGACCTGACCGCCCGAAGTTAGGTATCTGCGGGTCCTCATGGAGGTTTTGTCCGACTCCATGTCCAGTGTAATCCTCTGGTAAACTGAAGCCGTGTTTTTCCACATACGCTTGGATGGTATGTGAGATATCACCAACTTGAATCCCAGGACGAATCACCTTAAACGCTTCAAAGAAACTCGCGGTGGTGACTTCAACAAGCTTTTGTATCTGTTTGTCTACATTGCCAACCAGAAACGTTCTTGCTGCATCCGCATGGTACCCGTTGTACAGAATGCCAATGTCAATTTTGATGATATCGCCATCCTTGAGTACTTCCTTGATGGAAGGTATGCCATGGATAAGCGTATCGTTGACAGAGGCACAAATGCTCGCAGGGTAGCCGCCATATCCTTTGAAAGAGGCTTTGGCACCAAAACTGGTAATCATCTTTTCTGCCGCATCATTCAACTGTTGAGTTGTCACCCCAACTTTGACGAGGCTTCCAAGATAGGCTAACGTCTTCGCCACCATGCGACCAGCTTCACGCATCATGGTGACTTCACGCGGAGATTTTACAATGATCATGCCAGAACATCAAGATGCTTCTTGACGTCATGGAAGAGATCGATTGGTTTCTTCGCGCCATCATATGGGTTTAATAAACCCAAGGCTTTGTAAAAGCCGATTAATGGTAAGGTAAGTTCCTCGTATGCCTTCAGTCTGACATTAAAGGCCTCGAGGGTGTCGTCTTTGCGTTGAATGAGTTGACCACCATCGTGATCACATTTGCCACTCAACTTTGGTTTCATCGTATCGACATGGTAGGATGTCCCACATATGCTGCAGACAAGCCGACCCTTGATGCGACGAACCAATTCTTTTCGATTGCAATCAAATTCCATCACCGTACTGATAGGACGCTTGATTGACTTGAGGAAGGTTTGTAATGCTTCTGCTTGCGGAATCGTTCGGGGAAAGCCATCGAACATGAATCCTTTTTTGCAATCAGGCGCTTGAATTCTTTCTTTAATGAGCGCGATGGTGACATCATCGGGTACGAGATTGCCGCCATCGATAAAACTTGCGGCAAGTTTACCAAGTGACGATCCTTTTGCAATCGCTTTGCGAAACATCTCACCCGTGGAAATATGAGGAATGTGGTAGTGGTCAGCGATGAGTTTAGCCACAGACCCTTTACCGGATCCAGGTGGACCTAACAAAATCGCATTAATCATGTTGATTACGACCTCCGGAGGCGAGGACTTCTTCATAGGATTTACCAGCAAGTAAACCATCGATTTGGTTATTGACTTCAAGGGCAACACCGACGACGATGATTAATCCGGTACCACCTAAGGCTAAGGATTGATCAGGAACTATATTTAGTAACACCAACACGATGGGTAAAGCAGCGATGAAGGCTAAGGATGCTGCCCCTAAAACCGTGATTCGGTTTAAAACTTTAGTGACATAGCGTTCGGTTTCAACACCAGGACGAATCCCAGGAATATAGGAACCATTTTGTTGAAAGTTTTCCGATAAGCGTTGGGGATTAATTTGTAAATTTGAATAAAAGAAAGTGAAGACAACCGTGAGGGTTAAATATATCAAGAGCCCCCATGGGAATTGGAAGGTTTGATCATTGAACCAAGGCATCGTGACCGTGGCAGAAGAATCAAAAATCTTTAACCATTCTGCATTCGGATTGGCACCGGTGATGAAACTAACAATGACACTTGGAGCTAACATAATCGATGAGGCAAAAATAACCGGAATCACACCAGCAGAGTTAATTTTCATTGGTAAGAAACTTGCCTTTGCGTATTGTGCAGATCCAGATTTACCAGCGTTTTGCACTGGTATTTTCCGTTTGCTTGATTCAATAAAGGTCACAAATGCAATGATTAAAATGAAAGCGAGGACATAAATGGAGAATTGGAAAATACCACGAAGTAAAATCGTCACATCTAATCCAAGGGTCAATAAAACCCAGTTGTTATAAGCACCTTCGATTTGTAATGGAAGACTACGAACAATCCCTGCAAAAATAATCACCGAGATGCCGTTACCAATACCTTTGGTCGTGATTTGATCACCAAGCCACATCACCAACATGCCACCCGCCATCAAGACGGTGACGATATAAGCATAGCTCCAAAACGATGTATCATTTAAGGTAATAAAACTCGAAGTTTCCATCGTGCGAACGATGCCATACGCTTGAACCGCTCCTAATAAAAGGGTGAGGTAACGTGTGGTCATTTCCATTTTCTTACGACCAGATTGACCTTGTTTACTTAATTCAGTTAATGCAGGTAAAACGTCCATGCCTAAGAGTTGAACAATGATGCTACTGGTGATGTAAGGAGAAACCCCTAAAGCAAACACCGAAAAGCTTTGCAATGCGCCACCACCCAATAGGTTGAGTAAGGATAAGGCATTGTTCGTTTGGAAATCAACATCTTGAACCGTGACGCCAGGAACAGTAATTGCAGCCCCAATTCGGAAAACAAAAAGAATCATCACCACGAAGAAAATGCGGTTAACGATTTCTTTGTTTGTAAAAATGGCAGCAAACTTTTTCATTATTTAATAACCTCGGTCGTGCCGCCTGCTTCCGTAATGGCTTTGATAGCAGATTGAGAGAAGTGATGGGCGAGCACTTTAAGTTTCTTATTTAATGTTCCAGTACCAAGGACTTTGACGCCTCTTGCTTTGGATTTAACTAAACCCAATTCAATTAACATCGTTGGATTCACTTCTGTTCCATCTTTAAATTGGCTTAAATCGCCAACGTTAATGACACCATAGCGAACGGTTGTATAGTTTTTAAAACCGCGTTTTGGGATCCGACGATAAAGTGGGTTTTGACCACCTTCAAATCCAGGACGGACGGAACCACCTGAACGTGAACCTTGACCAAGAATCCCACGACCTGAGGTTTTTCCTAAACCAGAACCAATACCGCGACCGACACGGGTTCTTAATTTACGAGCACCTTGATTTGCTTTGAGTTGATTTAAAGCCATGTGCGTAATCCTCCTAGAGCTTGCCTCTTAGAGCAAGATATTCCTTCTTCGATTTTAATTGGCCTAAGGCTTCATGGGTCGCCCGCACAATGTTAATCGCGGCACGGGAACCATAAACTTTTGAGTAAACGTTTTTGCATCCTGCTAATTCAAGCATGGCGCGGACAGGTCCACCAGCAATAATGCCAGTACCATCTGGTGCTGGTTTTAAGAAGACGTTGGTTGCACCCCATTGACCGGTGACTTCATGAGTAATGGTTCCAGCGCGAACAAATTGAATCAAGCTCGTATTTTTTCTTGCAGATTCTAAAGCTTTCTTAATCGCATCTGGGACTTCAGCAGCTTTACCATGAGCAAAGCCATACTTACCTTTTCCGTTACCAATGACAACCAGTGCGGTAAAACGCATGTTTTTACCACCCTTTACGACCTTGGTGACGCGTTTAATCGCAACCGTACGTTCTTCGTATTCTTTTGGTTCATTATCACGGCGTGGACGACGACCATTACGGTCATTTCTACGACCGCCACGATCACCACCAGCAGTGTTGTTATAACCACCTGGACGTGAACTAGGATTCGTTGAAGCAGTTGGTTTGACGTCAGTTTTGATTTCTGTTTTTTCCATTTGGTTGCTCCTTAGAATTGTAATCCGGCTTCACGAGCGGCATCCGCTAATGCTTTGATGCGGCCATGATAGGTGTATCCTGAACGATCAAAGACGACAGCCTTAATCCCTTTTTCCATTGCTTTTTTTGCAACATCGGTGCCAACTTGTTTGGCAGCCGCAATGTTTTTTCCAATTTTTAGATCTTTGGTTGAAGAGGCAACCAGGGTGACACCTTTCGAATCATCAATCACTTGGGCATAAATGCCAGTGTTTGAACGAAAAATCGACAGACGTGGACGAAGTGTGGTTCCCGATAAGATTTTACGAAGCCGGGTATGCCGCAATTGTCGTTGAGAATTTTTAGATGGTTTATTAATCATATCGCCATCCTCCTATTTCTTCGCGCCGCCAGCAGGAGCAGCAGCCGCAGCAGCACGCTTACCTTCTTTGCGGATAATTCTTTCGCCACGATAACGAATCCCTTTACCTTGATAAGGTTCAGGTGGACGTTGCATGCGAATCGTCGCAGCGGTTTCACCGACTGCTTGTTTGTCAACGCCTTCAATCACTAATTTGGTATTTTCGTTAATCGTGACTTTCACACCAGCTAATGGGGTGACCACGACTGGATGAGAAAAACCAATCGACATTTCAAGGTTTGCACCTTTCATCGCGGCCCGAAAACCAATCCCAACTAAATCTAATTCTTCTTTGAATCCAACATTCACACCGGTGACCGCATTAAAAATTAATGAACGGTTTGTACCATGCATTTTTTTCGTTTCTTCATCATCATTCGGTCTGACCAATTTAAGGGTTGATCCGGTTTGTTTTAACGTGAAACCTTTAGGTAAGGTTAACGCTAATTTTCCTTTTGGTCCTTCAAATTGAACCATTAAATCCTTAACGGTTACTTTTACTTTTTCTGGAAGTGAAATGAGTTTATTGCCTACACGTGACATAAACGTTCTCCCTACCAAACATAGGCTAGCACTTCGCCGCCTAGTCCTTTTTCTCTAGCTTTCGCATCGGTCATCATCCCTTTGGATGTGGAAATAATTGCCACGCCAAGGCCACGAATAACACGTGGTAATTTATCCACGGTTGCGGTGACTCTTAAACCTGGTTTAGAAATACGACGGATACCATTGATAACGCGAATCGTACCGTTGTTTGCATACTTTAATGAAACCACGATTTGTTTTTTGCTATCCCCAATCACAGAAAAACTATTGATGAAACCTTCATCTTTTAGAATTTCTGCAAGGCGTACTTTTAGAACGCTACTTGGAATCGTCACCGCTTCTTGTTTGAGAAGATTGGCGTTGCGAATTCTTGTGAGCATATCGGCAATTGGATCGGTAAATGACATAACTTTTTCCTCCTTACCAACTTGCCTTTTTCATCCCTGGAATTTCACCACGATGGGCGAGCTCCCGGAGACAAATTCGGCAGACTTTAAACTTTGCATAAACCGCGCGAGGACGTCCACAACGTTGGCAGCGAGTATACGCTCTCACTGCAAATTTTGGTTTCTTTAATTGGCGTTGTACTGTCGATGTTTTTGCCATAATGCTCCTTACCGGTTAAATGGCATGCCAAGCGCTTGTAATAGCGCATAAGCGTGCTCATCGTTTTGAGCGGTTGTGACAATGACAATGTCCATCCCGCGGATTTTGTTGACGCGATCAAAGTTAATTTCTGGGAAAATCAGTTGCTCTTTAATGCCGAGTGTATAATTGCCACGACCATCGAAACTATTGCGTGAAACACCACGGAAATCACGAACGCGTGGTAACGCAATGGTAACGAGTTTATCGAGGAATTGATACATCTTAACACCGCGCAAGGTAACCTTCGTTCCAATCGATTGACCTTCACGTAATTTAAAGGTAGCAATTGATTTTTTGGATTTGGTAATCACTGGTTTTTGCCCAGCAATATCCGTGAGTTCCTTGACAGATTCTTCCAATAACTTTGCATTACCGGTTGCATCGCCAACACCAACGTTGACCACAATCTTTTCAACTTTTGGAACTTCCATGATCGAGCGAAGTTTTAAGGATTGAAATAATGCAGGACGGATATCCTTGAAGTACTTAACTTGTAAACGTGAGGTCAGTTTAACCGCAGGTTGTGATTTGGCCACCTTCGCTGCGACTGTTGTAACTTCTTTTGCTTTAGGCGAGGTTTCCTTTGCAACCGTGGTTGCAGGTTTGACTGCTTCCTTTGCGGCAACAGGAGCTACAGGTTTGACTGCTTCCTTTGCAACCGTGGTTGCAGGTTTAACTACTTCTTTAGCAGCAACAGGAGCTACAGGTTTAACTGCTTCCTTCGCGGCAACAGGAGCTACAGGTTTAACTGCTTCTTTCGCAGCAACAGGAATTG
>CAMBSI010000019.1 GCA_945870555.1 Staphylococcus epidermidis
GGAACCACAAATGCGGATACACCTAAAAACCCAACAATGATGAGTGACAGTTTTGGCAGGAGTGCGGATCCTTCAACAATACCTGTCGCATCAAGTTCCCCAACGACTGATAACACGCCCAAGGATGCTGCTACGAGTGCTGGAACAAGGATATAAACCCAATCCATGGCAACAAGTTTCTTTGGTAAATCTTTTCTTAATTGAGGGAAACTACCAACGATGAAGCCCGCAAAAAGTGAAATGGTCGGTAATGGTGCATAGGTCAGGGCTAATCCCATTGGATAGGTCAAGGCACCAATCGCCAGGACAATACCCGAACCCACCGGTATTAAGATGGATAGCGAGGCTCTTGTATGTTTTCTTAAATCAACAATGGCACCAATCAATGCGTCATAAATACCTAACATAAAGGCGATCGTCCCACCAGATATCCCAGGAATAATGGCAGCTGTACCAATCGCTAAGCCTTTTAAAAATAACGAGATAAAGTTTTTGTTTTGCTTCATTTGTTCAGTTTCAAGTATATCACTCATGGTAAAATAGTTTCGCAAGGAATGAAGTTCAGTGAAACTAATTGTCGGTTTAGGTAACCCCGGAAAAGAATATGCTAAAACCCGTCATAATATGGGTTTTATGGTCGTGGATGCATTGGCCAAAAAATGGCAAAACACCAAATTTCAATCTAACTTTAAAGGTGACTTCATCCTCCACAAAAATCCGGATGCCATTTTATTTAAACCCAATACATTTATGAATTTAAGTGGTGAAGCAGTTTTGTCGATTGTTCAGTTTTATAAAATCTCCCTACAAGATGTTGTCGTCATGTATGATGACTTGGCCTTAGAACCAGGTAAAATCCGATTAAGATTTACGGGTTCAAGTGGTGCTCACAACGGCATGCAAAACATCATCGATCAACTTGGCACCCAGGAAATCAAACGCATTCGGATTGGTATTGGTGCAGTGCCAATACAAGACAAAGGAAAAGACTATGTCTTGGGCATTCCTTCTAAAGACGATCAACTTAAAATCAATAAGGCAATCAGCGAAGCGGTCTTATCGATTGAGGACTATCTCCAACACGATTTCTCTCACGCGATGAATCAATTTAATCGAGGAAGCACCGACTGAAACCATTATTAAAAGCAATTGAAGAAACCAAGATTATATCCCCCCTCTTTTCACAGAAGGGCGTTTTTCATTTGGATGATACGTTAGGGATTGCGTTGGTGGTTGCCTCCGCATTTCAAAAACAACCGCAAAGTATTCACATCGTCACCTCCAATTTATATAACGCGCAGAAAGTTTACGATTTGCTATCAACCCTTGTCGGTGAAACTCATTGTTTGTTTTATCCAGTTGATGAATTGTTACGGGCGAACACCATCGCCAACAACAAGGAGATGCTCGCGCAACGGTTGTTTGTGATGAGTCAATTGTTAACCAAGAAACCATTTATTCTCATCACCCACACCGCGGGTATTTTGAAATATCTTCCAAACCCAACGTACATGGAAAGCCTTAAACTTACATTCAAACTTGGGCAAACCACGTCCCTCTCTCATGTCAAAAAACTCTTAGTAGCAGCAGGATATCAACGGATGAATAAAGTGGAAGCATCGCTTCAATTTGCCATCCGTGGCGATATTCTTGACGTAAGCAGTGTCAACCTTCCCCACCCGGTTCGGATTGAATTCTTTGGTGAAGAAATTGAAAGTATTCGCTATTTTGATCTTGCTTCTCAAACTTCCTTTGAAACCATTCATCAAGTGGATATCCTTCCTGCAAGTGATATTTTATTTACACCCGAAGAACGCGGAGACTTAGAAAGAAAAATACTCACCCAACTGAGTGCAGATTTAAAAATCGTTGGACCGAGCTTATTTGCAAATCTTGAAACAACCACGATGGCGGATTTTCAAGCCATTCAAGAACACCAAACGAACAATCATCATTATCGGTATTTAAGTTTTGCCCAAACCCAACACCACTCCATCCTCGATTATCAACCGACCGCGATAACCTTGATTGCCAATCAAGACCAAGTACAAAGTACCGCCAAATTATTACTTGAAGAAGGTTGGAACTTCTTCTCTGAACTTTCTTCCCAAGGAAAACAACTCTCCCATTTACAAATGTATCGTCCAATCGAAAGAGTCCTTGGGTCCGTTCAACATATCCTTTATAACCAAGAATTTGTCACAGGCGAAGGTTTTCATCTTTCCATTCGTCCGATTGTCCTAGGAAATGGTCAACAAAGTCAGGTTGCAAAAACCATCAGTCAAGCGATTGAGATGTATCCTTCGATTCTTTTTTCCATCAGCACAAAGATTCAACTCGATCAAGTCGTCGCCCATCTTGAAAGTTTAAATCAACCCTTTCAACGCGTGGATGGATTGGTTGTCCCAACCAAAGGTGTCGCCATCACCCTCACCAACCTAGAAGAAGGATTTGAAATTCCGGATTTTAAATTTGCTTGTATCACCAGTAAAGAATTATTTGGTTATCGTCAGAAAACCTCTAAATATTTTTCCCGATATAAAGAAGCGACGATTTTAACCTCTCATGAAGATCTCACCATTGGTGATTATGTTGTTCATGAACATTCTGGCATCGGTCAATATATCGGCATCAAAACGATTGAAATTGATGGACTTCATAAAGACTATCTTCACTTACAGTATGCTGGAACCGATGTGCTTTATGTACCTTTATCGCAATTCAAATTGGTGCGAAAATTCTCTGGAAAAGAAGGGGCAGTCCCAAGACTTCATCGGCTTCAATCCAAAGAATGGGAAAACACCAAAAAGAAAATCAAAGAACGGGTGGACGACCTCGCAGAGCGTCTTGTCACCTTATATAAAAACCGAGCAGTTACTCCTGGATATGCGTTTCCTCAGGATGATGAGATCCAAGTTCAATTTGAACATCAATTCCCTTACCAACTCACCCCCGATCAAGAACGCTCTGTTAAAGAAATTAAAACCGATATGGAAAAACCATTTCCAATGGATCGCCTTTTGTGTGGTGATGTTGGTTTTGGCAAAACAGAAGTTGCCTTTCGCGCAGCGTTTAAAGCCTTAAATGCCCATAAACAAGTTGCCATTTTGTGTCCTACCACATTGCTTGCAAGACAACATTACGAACGTGCCGTTGATCGATTTGCAACGTTTGGTATTCAGATCGCCATCTTTTCCCGGTTGATTCCAGAAGCCAAACAAAAAGAATATATCCAACAAGTCAAAGCGGGAAAAATTCAACTCATCATTGGCACCCATCGGTTATTAAGCAAAGACATCCTCTATCAAGATTTGGGTTTACTCATTGTCGACGAAGAACAACGTTTTGGTGTTGAACAAAAAGAACGGATTAAAGAAATCAAAGCAAATGTTGACGTGTTAACGTTAAGTGCAACCCCGATTCCAAGGACGTTACAAATTTCTTTATTAGGCATTCGTCAATTATCACAAATTAACACCTCTCCATTAAATCGTGTCCCGATTCAAACGTATGTCATGCGGCACGATCCGTTAGTGGTGAAAGAATTAATTGAACGCGAATTAGCGCGTGAAGGTCAAGTGTATTACCTCCATAATCGCGTTGAAGACATTTATTTAATTGCCACCCAATTAAAGACCAAAATTAAAGGTAGTCGGGTTGGGGTCGTCCATGGTCAAATGGACAAAGATGAAATTGAAGATGTGATGGTGGATTTTTATAATGGCACTGTCAATTTATTAGTTTGCACATCGATTATTGAAAACGGAATTGATGTGGCGAATGCCAATTTAATCATCATCGAACAGGCTGCGAATTTTGGTCTCGCCCAACTTTATCAAATCAAAGGCCGGGTCGGTCGAGGTGGTCGCATCGCCTATGCTTATTTACTTTATGACGAAGCAGAACGGTTAAACGAGCAAGCCTCAAAGCGACTAAAAGCAATCCAAGAATTCACAGAATTAGGAAGTGGCTATAAAATCGCCCAACGCGATTTGATGATTCGTGGCGCAGGAGATATTCTTGGCCCTGAACAAGCAGGTTTTATAGATACGGTTGGTCTTGATATGTATTTACAATTATTGAATGAAGCAATTGAAGAAAAGAAAACAGGGATTCCTACACCACCCGTGACGGCGCCCCCTTCCTTAATGATCGATGCATACATCCCAGAAACTTATGCGAAGAACGAAGACAAGGTTGAGTTATACCAAGCCATCGAAACCGCAAAAACCTTTGACGCATTACAAACCCTTGAATCATACATCCGCGATCTTTATGGTCGATTACCAGGTGAAGTGCAAAACCTATTAAAGAAGCGTAATTTTGATTTATTGACCGAACATCCCTCGGTTGGTTCGTGGCAAGAAACCAAAGCTTACCTTGATGTTTTTTGTAGCGAAGCATTCACAAACCTCAATCGTTCAGGAACGTTGTTGTTTGAAAAAATTCAACCACACCTCCATGCGATTAAAGTGAATTACACAAATCGCATTTTAAGAATTCGTCTACAAAAGACGGGTGAATGGTTTGATATGTTGATGGATTTAATTCACGCTCTGGTTGAAATTTATGACACACTTGCAAAAAAGGTCTAAACTATTTTCATGCGCTTAGATTTATATATTAAAAAAATTGGTTTGATCAAACGTCGATCATTGGCGAAAGAAACCATCGACAAAAACCGCATAAGAGTCAATGATGTGATCGTCAAACCGAGTTACCAAGTTAAACCCCAAGACATCATCGATGTGTATTTGAAAGACACCACCATCCGTATTCGGACACTTAACCCAATTGAAAATTATGAAACCATCCCTCAACCTACCAAAAAACCTTCTCGATAAATCCAAGACCTATGTGGTTGCCGTTTCCTTTGGACCAGATTCGATGGCCTTATTGTCCTTACTGATTGAGGAACACTATCAGGTCCAAGTCGCTCACGTGAATTATCATCGGCGTGACGAAAGTAATCTTGAGCAATCTCAACTCGAACAATTTTGTTTAAGACACGACATTCCCTTATTCGTGTTAGATGTTCAACATACACCAGTTGGTAATTTTCAACATGAAGCTCGAGTGATGCGCTATAACTTTTTTGATGAGGTTGCAAAAGAGATTGGTGCCGCTGCTATTTTAACGGCACACCATCAAGACGACGACTTGGAAACCGCCATGATGCAAATCGAACGCGGTGGTTATCACGACTATTATGGGATCAACACAAGAGGTCACTGGCGCACCACATCAGTCATTCGCCCACTTTTAAATTTCACGAAGTCTCAATTGCTTGACTACTGCCACGCTCACGACATTCCTTATGCAGTGGATGCAAGTAATCTCAAACCCATTTACACCCGAAATCGCTTCAGAAAAACCATTGCAACATGGGATTTGCAAACCATTCAAGCAACACGAAACACCATTCAATTGAAAAACGATTTGATTGCAAAACACCAACAAAACATCTTGCCGTTCATCACAAAAAGAATGTTAAATATGCATACGTATTTGAACTGGGAACCTCAAGAACAATTTCTATTTTGGTTTGAAAAAGCAAAACATGAAGGATTCTTTTTTCCAATTACCCAAACCTTTTTATATAAGGTGAAACAAAGTACACAATCAAACAAGCCCAATCAAACGATTCAACTTAGCAAAGGTTGGTTTTTAGAAAAAGCGTATGAGCAACTGTGGATCATCAATCAATCGTGGGTGAAACCTTATCGGTTTAGATCCAATCAAAAAGATAAAGCGACACCGCTCATTCAGTTTCATCTTCACGAACTAACCATTGAACATCAAACGTTTATCGTCCGATCAGCCAAACCAACAGATCAAATCACCATCAAGGATTACCGTTCATCTTTTCGCCGTTTGGCGATTGATTGGAAACTCCCACTATTTTTAAGAAAGGTGTGGCCAGTCTTGACCACGACCAAGGGGGAGGTTTTCTATATTCCACGCTTTCAAAAAAACCTTGATAACCAAGCGAAAAAATGGTTTGAGATATTAGAATAGAATATAATAATGTTGAGAGATAATATCGTGTATAATTTTCACTATATATCTTTGTTAAGGAGTTAACATGAATCCCAATAATCGCAAACCGAACTCGCTGATTAACTATTTATTTCCATACCTGATGATGGCAGCGGCTGTGCTTGCCTTTGTTTGGTTGGTGTTTTTTTCTAATCCAGTTGGCACGGTTGAAATTCCTGCAACCAATCTTGGTAATTTCTTACAAACCGCTGACGTCAAGGAAATCACCACCACCGAACGAGAAACTGTCACCGTTATTTCTGGTAATTATGTCAGTGATGAAGGTAGCACGATTTATTTCACCGCCACCTTTGAAACGAGCAACACCTTTATTAAAGACGCAGTGGATGAAGCCCTAAGTGGTCGTTTGGTTGATGAAAACGATCCAACCCAAGGTTTTTTCTATGCCCAAATTTGGAATACAAACAACGCATTTGAAACCACATGGTTTGATTCATGGGGTCCCACCATCTTTGTGGTTGGTGGTTCTGCCCTTGTCTTCCTCTTTATTTTTTCTAGAATGAACTCAAGTGTGAACAACACCAATAATAAAGCACTTGAATTTAATCGCTCCCGTGCAAGAAGAGAAGACAATTCAAAAATTAAATTCTCTGATGTTGCCGGTGCAGAAGAAGAAAAAGCTGAATTGGTTGAGTTGGTTGAATATTTAAAGACGCCTGCAAAATATACAAAACTCGGTGCAAAATTACCTCGTGGTGTTCTCTTAGTGGGTCCTCCAGGAACGGGCAAAACCTTGTTAGCTAAAGCGGTTGCCGGTGAAGCGGGTGTGCCATTCTTTTCAATCTCTGGTTCAGATTTCGTTGAAATGTTTGTTGGGGTTGGTGCAGGTCGCGTTCGCGATATGTTCCGCCAAGCCAAACGCAACGCACCTTGCTTAATCTTTATTGATGAAATTGATGCAGTTGGTCGTCAACGTGGTGCTGGGATGGGTGGCGGTAACGATGAACGTGAACAAACCCTCAACCAATTACTGGTTGAATTAGATGGATTCTCGGATAACTCAGGGATTATTGTCATCGCTGCAACCAACCGTGATGATGTCTTAGATCCAGCGTTGTTACGAGCAGGCCGTTTCGATCGTCAAATCACAGTCAATCTTCCAGACCGTAAAGGCCGGGCCGCCATCTTTGCAGTTCATTCACGCAATAAAAAACTTGATCCATCCGTTGAGTTCGATAACTTATCGAGACGTACGGTTGGTTTTTCAGGTGCAGATATTGCCAACATCATGAACGAAGCCGCAATCCTTGCGGTTCGTGGTAATCGCGAACTGATTACATTAAAAGATATCGATGAAGCCATTGATCGCCGTATCGCTGGTCCAGCGAAGAGTTCCAAAGGTATGTCAGAACATGAACGCGAAGTAATTGCCTACCACGAAGCTGGTCACGCGGTCATTGGTTTAAATTTAAAGCACTCGGATAAAGTTCAAAAAATTACAATTGTTCCTCGTGGTCGTACCGGTGGACACGTGATGATGACCCCAGAAGAAGATCGTTTCCTCATGACAAAAAACCAACTTGAAGCACGTATTATTGGTTATCTCGGTGGTCGTACATCTGAAGAAATCTTCTTTGGTGATGTCTCGACTGGTGCACAAAATGATATTGAAGTTGCCACACGCATTGCTCGCTTAATGGTCACTGAATACGGGATGAGTACCTTGGGTCCAATTCAATATGAATCGAATTCTGGTTCTGTATTTTTAGGTCGTGACTATAATTCCACCCAAAAGAATTTTTCAACCCAAGTCGCATTTGAAATTGATAAAGAAGTAAGAAAAATCATCGACGGCGCACACGAAGAAGCGCGAAGAATCCTCACCGAAAAGAAACAAGATGTCATCACGATTGCCAAAACCCTCTTGGAAAAAGAAACGATTACTGCCGAAGAAATTAACGCAGTATTAGCATCGCGTCCAGTCACGGAAGAAATAAAGAAACCTAAAAAAAAGAAAGAAGATAAGGATGCTTAATCATGGTGCTCACTGATCAAGAAATCGTCCGACGAGAAAAACTTCAAAAACTGATTGATAAAGGTATTGATCCTTTCGGTCAAAAATTCAACACCACCCATCACTCGGTGGATGCAAAGAAATTAGCGGGTTCAAAAACCCATGATGAATTAGAACAAGCAGCAATCCCCACCGCGATTGCAGGCCGTATCGTTTTGCTTCGTAACATGGGCAAGGCAAGTTTTATAACCCTTCAAGATAAGTTTGGTACCATTCAGGCTTACATTAGAAAAGACACGATTGGCGACGCCGCTTATGAGATTTTTGAACTTGGAGATTTAGGCGATATTGTTGGCGTTGAAGGTACATTAATGCTCACCAAGACTGGTGAAATTACCGTCAAAGTCAAAACGTATACACACCTAGTTAAGGCATTACGTCCATTACCAGAAAAATACCACGGCTTAAGTGATGTGGAAGAACGTTATCGCCGTCGCTATGTCGATTTAATCGTCAATGACAACGCCAGAAAAGTTGCACTCATGCGTCCACGTATCATTCGGATGATCCAACAACACATGGATGCACAAGGTTTTGTTGAGTTTGAAACCAGCATGCTACAAGCAACCTTAGGTGGCGCATCTGCACGTCCTTTTACCACACATCATAACGCCCTTGATCGCGACTATTATCTTCGCATTGCAACTGAACTTCCTTTAAAACGATTATTGGTTGGTGGTTTGGAACGCGTTTATGAGATCGGTCGTCTCTTCCGAAATGAAGGTATCGATACGCGTCATAATCCAGAATTCACAACCATTGAAGCTTACCAAGCATATGGTGATATCCACGACATGGAACACTTAGCGGAAAGTTTGTTATCTAAACTCGCACACGCATTGACAGGTAGTTATGACGTCCCTTGGGGTGAAAAAACCATTTCATTAAAACCACCATTCCGACGTGTTCACATGGTGGACTTAGTCAAAGAACATACCGGGATCGACTTTTTTAAACCGATGACATTTGACCAAGCAAAAGTGTTGGCAGATAAACATGACATCCATTTAGAGAAGCATGAAAACGCGGTTGGTTATGTCATCAATAAATTCTTTGAAACCTTTTGTGAGAAGAAACTCATTCAACCAACCTTTGTTACTGGACATCCTTTAGAAATTAGTCCGTTAGCAAAAAAGAGTAAAGATGCACGGTTTACCGAACGCTTTGAACTCTTTATTGATGGTTCAGAATATGCGAATGCTTTTACTGAATTAAATAACCCGATCGACCAAGAAGAACGATTCCAAGCACAATTAGCTGCCAAAGCTCGTGGGGATAAAGAAGCCTCAGAAAACGATGTTGATTTCTTAGAAGCACTTCAATTCGGTATGCCTCCCGCAGGTGGTATTGGCATTGGCATCGATCGTCTGGTCATGTTACTCACCAATCAAAGTTCAATTCGTGAAGTCATTTTATTCCCAACCTTAAAAACAAAAGAATAATCAACCAAACTCGCCGTTTTTCTCCTATTCATAACCAAGGAGACGATGGTGGAGCACTATGTCTTTACATCAATGAGGGTGTCCTTTATACTCTTTACGTATAGCGTGAAGGCTATTCAAATACTCTCTGCTTCCAGTAAATGGGAGCCAGAATGTCCAGAGGGAGGTGCTTTATGAAAAAGTACGAAATCATGTATGTTGTACGTGATGGCTTAGACGAAGAAACCCGTAAAGCTGAAGTGGCTAAAGTCCACGCAGTTTTGACGTCCAATGGTGCCACAATCATCAATGTGAACGAATGGGGAACTCGTGACCTTGCTTATGAAATTAAAGAGCAACGTAAAGGCTATTACGTCGTTGTCAAAGTGACAGCGTCTGCAGAAGCGGTTAAAGAATTTGACCGTCTCGCAAAGATTAACAACGCAGTGTTACGTCATTTAATCATCGTTGATCCTGAACAAAAATAAGGAAGGTTTAACCTATGATTAATCGTGTTGTTATCGTTGGTCGTTTAACAAAGAATCCTGAATTAAGAAAATCTGCATCCGGCAATAGCTTTGCTTCCTTCACGGTGGCTGTTGATAACCGAACCAAACCAGGTGAACAAAAAACCGCTTCATTTCTTAACTGTGTTGCCTTTGGTAACACTGCTGATAATTTAGCGAAATATACCCGTAAGGGAAGTTTGATTGGTGTGGAAGGCAGATTACAACAACGTAACTACGAAACCAAAGATGGCCGTAAAGGTAGTTCACTCGACATCCTTACCGATATGATTCAATTTCTTGATTCAAAAGGTGGTGCCCAAGGAACGAATACCGATCCAACCCCATCGCCAGAAGTTGAAAAACAAGATAATAAAAACTTAGAAAGTATTGATATCGTCGATGACGATCTCCCCTTCTAAAGAAAGGAACTTCTCTCATGGCATTTAAGAAAATGCGCCCAAAGAAGAAAGTTTGCTACTTCACAACCAATAACATCAAATTCATTGATTACAAGGATGTGGAATTACTCAAACGCTTCATTACCCCAAACGGTAAGATCGCTCCACGCCGTGTCACTGGCACAAACGCCCGTTACCAACGTGAATTAGCGGTTGCGATTAAGAACGCTCGCTTCATGGCACTTATTCCATTCTTAATGGATTAATTGATCATTCATACAGCAATTTGAAAGACCTTGAAACCAAGGTCTTTTTTATTACTTCCAGTCAACAGACACATTGAAACGACACATCTGATTCTTCTAGAGAATAGAAAAATTAGCGATGTTTCATTAGACTTTATAGAAGACCTCATCATGTTCTTCTTTTCTTTTTTTCCAAACAGGATGAAGGTTGGTTCTAACAGTAGATTATATGGTTGATGAATCACCAAATTTCAACAATACACCCAAGAGATGTTAAGATTTAACCATGAAAGAATCTGACTTATTCAAGCCAGTTGCAACCTTATTAAAGGCACAAGGATATGTAGTCCAAGGGGAAATCAAAAACCTTGATGTATTTGCCGTTAAAGAAAAGTTAACCATCGCCGTCGAAATGAAATTGGCCATCAATCTAAAACTGATTTATCAAGTGGTGGACCGTTTGAAACTTGTTGATCTTGTTTATCTTGCCGTTCCCCAAAAGGCGTTGAAGGCATTAAAAAGACAGCAAAGACTATTGTTGGCATTATTAAGAAAATTAGAAGTTGGGCTCATCACCGTCCAAGATGATCGTGCCATCGTGGTCATTGAAGCAAAGCAATTTGATTCAGTGAAAAGCCATCAACAAAACAAGAGAAAACAACAAGGATTGATGAAAGAGTTCTTACAACGACTTGATCACCCTCAAATCGGCGGGGTCAAAGGTCCAAGATTGACAGCCTATCGTCTCCGAGTGATGAAAATCAAAGACGCAATGATGATTGGAAAAACTTATACCATTCAAGAATTAAAGGCCTTAACGAAAGTTTATGATGTCGCATCCATTCTTCGACATAATTACTATGGTTGGTTTTCACACCCATCCCGCGGGCTTTACTCATTACGTTAATTGCATCGTGAATTTATTGGTTTCAAATCACCGATTCATTACCCATCTAAAGCGATTGTGCAAAAATAAAAGAAGTATCGATATTTTTACCTTTAATTTTTTAATCATATATAATTTCTCCAATAGGAGATCAAATCATGAGTAATGCTTTATCACAAAAACCAATTTCACAAACCAAGCGCAATCCATTGACAGGAATCCTTGGTGGAGCCTTACTTTTTCTTTGCGCTTTTCCGGTTTTATATTTTAATGAAGCACAAGAGAACTTATCAAAAGTTGCAGAGCAAGCAGTAGAATACAACGAAGCCTTAGAATCAAGTTATCTTGGATACACAGTTGGCGCTTTCTCGGCAACGAATAAAGCCAACGATCCTTTATTAACAACAGAATTTGTTGCAGTCACAAGAAAAGTTGAAATGTATGGATACATAGAAACTCAATCCACCGCCACCACGAATAGCGGAAATACTCAATCCATCGTGAATAGCGGAAATACTCAATCCATCGTGAATAGTGAAATTCGCTACACGTATTCAAAAGCTTGGCTCGTCAACCCCGGACAAACCACGACATGGCGAGGTAGAATCAGTAATTTTCCTAGCGATCTTCCAATCAACTACAACACATGGGTTGTGAATTTACCTCAAGCACGAACAGCCACGTCAACTGGTTTATCCATCAACAACATTCCTGTGGACGGGACTAACTTAGACCTTTCCGCGTTTAATGACTTATCCGTAACACAAGACATGATTGCAGATAATATTTATACCGTTGTACTGAGTGACTTGTATTTTTCAAACCAAGGAAGTTTTGATTTATCAAGACCAGTGATTGGTGATGTTCGTATTTCCTTCACAGGGATTGAATTTGATGATCAAGGTTTGCTTCTAGGAAACATAGATAATAATCAATTTAGTGCATTTACCACTGATAGTGGCAATATTTTATATCGTTTTTTTAACGGAGAAAGTACGATTGAAAATGTTGTTTCTCAACTTCAAACAGAATATCAGTTCACGATTTGGACATTCCGAGTTGTTGGTTTCTTGATGCTATTCGTCGGCTTACTGCTTTCGTTTAAGCCAATCTCAACGCTTTTCAATTTCATTCCAATTTTTGGATCGGTAGGTAGTGGTCTTTTCAACATCGTGCTCTTTGTCGTTAGTCTTGTTTTAACAGTCACCACCATCGTTATTTCTTTAATTGTTCAGAATATCCTTGTTGTCTCGTTGATAATCTTAGGTATTTTTGGATTGTTTTTCGTTTTGGTAAGAAGACCCAAGCCGCTAAAAACAAGCACAAGCGAATAATGACCTTAGTGGGGCACTTGATATAATTTTAGAATAAGTTTTTTTACATTATTTATAGACAAAAATACCGCCACCAACATCAAATTCATTGATTACAAGGATGTGGAATTACTCAAACGCTTCATGGCACTTATTCCATTCTTAATGGATTAATTGATCATTCATACAGCAATTTAAAATACCTTGAAACCAAGGTCTTCTTTTATTTTCGTCCCGAGATTCAAAACCAGCTATTTTTAGCAAAACCAATTTTATCGATTATGGAAGTAAAACTATCCTCAATTTTCCTAAGTAGTGGTATATTAATCAACGAGGAGAAAATTATGAATTTAGTTAAGTTTAATTTTAGAATGGGTATTGTGCATCTGATTCAAGGCGTTGCGTTGTTTGTGCTTGCGTTAACCGTTCCATTATTCCGTGATTTTACGCCAGAAATCGTTGGACGGTTCTTTCGTCCAATCGGTGAGGGTCTTTATGCACCAACTGCGATTGTCATGTTTGAACTTCCGGTTGCTATCCTTGCCGCGTCATTCATTTTATTGAGTGCTTTGTTCCACTTCTTAATCTCGGTTCCATTTAAGAAACAATATTTAAGCAACGTTGACAAAGGTATCAACCCCTTACGTTGGTTTGAATATGCTCTATCTTCTTCGATCATGATCGTTTTATTGTCGATTATGTTTGGTATTACCACGATTGAAGGCTTGCTCAGCGTCTTTGGTATTAACGCGGTGATGAATTTACTCGGCTTACTCATGGAAAAGATGAACCCACCAACCCGTACAAAAACCGACTGGACAGCTCATTGGATCGGTTGGATTGCTGGTTTAATTCCTTGGGTCATTATCGTGATCTACATGCTGAACATCACTGACTTATCCTTGTTACCTTGGTTTGTCTTACCTGGATTGTCCTTCTACTTCATCGTCTTTAATTTATTTGCTTTCAACCAAATTCTTCAATATGCAAAAATCGGCAAATGGAAAGACTATGTCTTTGGCGAAAAGTCCTATGTTTGGTTAAGTTTAATTGGTAAATCAACCTTGGCTTGGTTAGTCTTCTTAGGCATCGTATTAGCCTAAATTGTTGCGTATTCGTTTACCTTCATACAACACAAAACACCTCGAGCATATCGAGGTGTTTTCTTTCGCTGCATTAAACACCACATCGAACTCTAATTTTTTGACGCTCATCCATCAACAAATCGACGTTACGTTTATAAGCAAATGGAGGTGAAGTTATGAAGGCCCATACCCCATTAAAAGTTGTTTTAACTTTCTTGCTCGATGCGTTGTTTTTTCAAGTATAATTTTGAATGGAATATGATAAAAATATTATCGCGATTACGTTCTAGCATTCTTCTCATTCTATTTTTTGAACTTGTCCTTATTTCTTCATTGATTGGTGTCTATTACTACGATATTTTATCGGTTCAATCATGGCTCACCTTCCCGATCCTTTTCTCATTAATTGCCGTCTTTTTTGTGTTTAATGCCATTTTTATGTTGTCTTTCCTTGCTACGATCTTGTTAAACCGCCAAAAGAAAGATCTTAAAACCGCCGACTTACTCGGTTCAGATATCCCTGAAGCCTATCGATATACCGGTCTAGGTATTATTTTGCTTGATCAAGATGAACAAGTCATTTGGGTTAATGAAGTCATACAAGACTTACAACCCAACTTGATTGAAACCAACATCCACGATTGGAAAGAAGAACTCGTTCCATTGTTACAAGGTACCAAAACCACTACCCAATTAATCCTTTCCGGTCGAGCCTTTGAAGTGAAATTCCTGAATACCTCAAGAATGTTTATTTTAAAAGACGTGACTGCTTACGAAAATCTATTACAAATCAACCGTAATCAAAGCCCTGTCCTTGGATATGTCGTCCTTGATAACTATGAAGAAAACGCACCGGCATTTGATGAAAAAAGTGACTATATTTCAAATATACGGGCCACGGTGATAAGTTATTTTTCATCTTTTGGATTTGTGATCCAACGTATTCGCAGCGATTCCTACTTTATTTTTGGACCCGTCACGTCTTATTTAAAATTGAAGGAAGATAAGTATCGGATTATCGAAAAAGTCTTTGCCATCGACAAACAACAACAAAAACAAATCACCTTATCGGTTGGGGTTGCTTTTGGTACAAGTGACGACTATACAAAGTTAAATGGACGCGCGATTGAAGCACTTGAACTTGCTGTTGCTAGAGGTGGAAACCAAGGTGTCGTTGAAGAAGACGGCAACAAACAATTCTTTGGTGGTTATCGATTAAGCCAAGATAACGAAATGAAGACTGCACAAAGAATACGGGAACGAAATGACAAGATTTTGCGTAACATCATTGAAGCAAAGCAAGTTTATATTGTCGGTCATTTAGATGCAGATTTGGATGCACTTGGTTCTGCGTTAGGCGTCCGGGCCATTTGTGAACATTTAAACAAACCAAGTCGAATCATCTTCGACTATGCCTTTGCGGAAAAACGAGCAAGACAAACGGTTGCAAGTGAATTTTCTTCTCAAGAAAACAAACAGATCTTTATTCAATCCAAGGACGCGATTGCGCAAGTCACCGAACAAGATCTCATTGTGGTTGTCGACGTTAGTAGACCGTCATTGGTGATGGGAAACTTGATTTTAGAAAAGAATGTTCCCACGATTGTCATTGATCACCATAAACGCACCGATGAATTTATTGCCAAGGTGACGATGGAACCTGTCATTGATACATCCGCATCCAGTGCCACTGAATTGGTGGTGGATATCATTCTCCACAACAAGTACTTTAAATCCTATGAATTTAAACTTCCTTCTTTAATTGCAACCATCATGTTGGCAGGTATTTACTTAGACACGAACTATTACAAACTTAAAACGGTTGGGCCAAGAACGTTTGATGCGTCACGTTTCTTAATTGAAAAAGGTTCAGATACAAACAAAGCGCACGAATTACT
>CAMBSI010000020.1 GCA_945870555.1 Staphylococcus epidermidis
CTATTATCTTGCGATGGTTCGTGACATGGCAAAACCTGAATCTCGTCTTGATCACCCTTTATGAATAGCAAACCATCTTTAGGTCTCATTCAACAACTTTCATGGATCGCATTTTTAACCGTCTTTCAAATCCTATTTTTATACCTACAACAAATGTATCCAATCATTGGATATTGGCTAACTTATTTCTTACCATTTTTTACAATTTTTATTCTTTTACAAACAAGCGTTCGCGGATGGTTGATTTATGGGGTAAGCTCAATCTTGCTCATCTTGATTTTTATCATGAATCCAATGGAATCCATCCTTTTTCATTGGTTACCATCCACGATTTTGGGCGCGGGTTATACCTATGCTCTCAAGCAGAAATTTACCCTTTTTTCACTCGTCTTGATGTTGTCGATGCTACAAATGGTCATCTTATTTATGGTGCGTTCCATCTCGATGACGTTTTATGAGGTTGATTTATTAGCATTTATTTTGTTTATCTTTAAGATGGAACCATCTTACCAGCTCGATATCCTACTGCCGATTTTGGTGTACATGGTTGCCTTATTACAAGTGTCATTAAGCGTCATTTTAATGTTGCCGTTAATGGAGCGTTTTTCCCTACGGATCAACTATCAATTGAATCTGACACGAATTGAAATTTATACTTTTATTGGTTTGTTTTTCATTCAAGTGATGCTTGCCTTGGTTTATCCGGCGTGGAGTTTCTTCTTATTTGGACCGTTAACGCTCATGAGTATTTATAGTTATCTCTTCTTATTCTTACGTCCAGTGCGTTATACACCGTTAATCATGATCCTCGGATTCATCATCTATCCATTTCTCAATGCCATCTTTTATGATTCGTTCCCTGGACCATATCGCATTTTATCCACGTTATTTTTATCTTTTATCCCACTTGTCTTGATGATTGATAAGTCATTCAACAAAAAGAATAAAAATGCTTTAATATAAAAGCATGGATATGCTGATTAAACTTTTAAAACGAACACTCTTGGGTGTGGTTTATCTGATAACCTCGCCTGTGATTGCTTTTGGATTCATCGTATTTTTAATCTATGGTATGTTGACTTTTGTCGCGGTCTCCCTAAAGTCGGTGTACTTGTTTTTCTCCGGACGCGGCGTGTTTACGCCATTTCCTGAAGACATGGTTGCCCACAAACGTTATCAATTTATGATGAAACAAACCCCAAATACACACAAGGCAGAAACCCCCGTTCCGGCAGCGACAACGAACGTTAATGGAGTGAAATAATGTATTTATTCACCACCCCATCTCCTACCATCAACCAACGTCTGGAACTATTTTATTTGTTGCTCGCATTATTCTTTTTATTCTTTGCATTGGTCGGCGGAATTGGTTGGTTGTTTGAAAATTTAATTAAGCGTTATGGCGATCAAGTAGACTCCGAAACGTGGAAAATCTATGAAACGCGAACGGTCAATACACCCAAAGAATTTGCCCGTATCGCCTTTAAAAAGAGCCATCGTCAAGCGTTTAAGGATTATTTCTGGGCGTTATTTACGATTGGTATGATGGTTGGTTTACTCTTTGGTTATATGGCGGCTATGAATGATGCGACCTTGCTTCAAGACTTATTCAACTATCAAACGCGTGGTTTTAATACCATTTTTCCAATTTTTGATTGGGAAAATTTACCGACCAATGAATTCTTTGGGATGCAAATTATTTCCGATTGGCCAACGCTTTTGAATACGCCTCGATTTGTTCCTGAAGCAACGATTTCATACATTTTATTTTTGCTTTCGATCCTTGGTGGTTTATTGTTAATCCGTTCCACCTTGGCATTAATCGGTCGAACCATTCGCATCCAAACCAAAAAGAATCAAATCTTCATGAAGAATTTAGACGAAGTTGCAAAAAAACTTTAAACGATTAATAAGCCGTTGATGTAGGCAATTAACTGAATGACGACATAAATCGCCAAGGCGATATCAACAATCCATACAAAAAGGGTTAAGCGCTTTAACGAGGTTTTCTTTCGTTCATACGCTTCAACTTCTAAATCTTGTTGAATGTTTTCTTCTAATGGTTCTTCAAACATATATATTCAATTTAGTATAACAAGGAGCCTGGGGTTCGAGGATACGGCTGGACATCACGAATATTGCTCATGCCAGTGATGTACATTAACAACCGATCAAAACCAATCCCAAATCCTGCATGGGGAACCCCACCATATTTTCTTAAATCTAAATACCATTCTAACCCTTGTTTATTACCATGCTCAATCATCTTCTTTTCAAGCATGTCATAGCGTTCCTCACGTTGAGATCCACCCACCAATTCTCCAACCTGTGGCACCAAGAGATCACAGGCAGCAACGGTCTTACCATCATCATTTAAACGCATATAAAAGGCTTTGATTTCTTTTGGATAATTTGTAATGAATACCGGGCCTTTTGCAATCACTTCTGACAAATAGCGTTCGTGTTCAGTTTGTAAATCCATCCCCCATTGAATGTCGGTGAAGGCAAAGGTAACCCCAGATTTAACCGCTTTTTGTAACGCAACAATCGATTCTGTATAGCTCATCCGTTTAAACGGGACTTGGCGAACCGCTTGCAAACGTTGGACCAATGTTGTGTCGATAAATTGATTGAAGAATGCCATTTCTTCAGGCGCATGTTTGAAAGCATAATCTAAGCAATATTTCACACAATCTTCGATTAAGTTCATATCATCATTTAAGTCTGCAAAACTAATTTCTGGTTCAATCATCCAAAACTCAGAAGCATGGCGAGAGGTATTGCTTGGCTCAGCCCGGAAGGTTGGGCCAAAGGTATAAACATCTTTGAAGGCCAAGGCAAAAGCTTCCACATGTAACTGACCGGAAACGGTCAATGACGCAGCCTTATTAAAGAATTCATTTGGTTTCTTTTGGTCGACGATTGCTTGAAATACTTGGCCTGCGCCTTCTGCATCATTACCCGTAATGATCGGTGCGTGAACATAGACAAAGTCTCTTTCTTGAAAGAAGGAATGAATCGCCATTGACATCACTGAACGCAAACGAAAAAGCGCGGTGAAGGTGTTGGTACGTGGTCGTAAATGGGCGATTTCTCTTAAGAAATCAAAACCATGACGTTTCTTTTGTAACGGATAATCTTCAGGAGCTGGGCCTACCAAGACCATATCTTTAATGACAATCTCAAATGGTTGTTTATTTTGTGGTGTAATTTGTAATTGACCCTTCACCGTAATGGCAGCACCCGTTCCTAATTTACCTAAGGTTTCAAAGATGGTTCCTAAGGTTTGGTGATAGACCAATTGGGCATTCTTAAAGAAGCTGCCATCGTTTAATTCAATAAATCCAATCGCACCACTTAAGCGATTCGTGCGAATCCATCCTGATAAAACCACGTCCATATTGGTTTTAAGACTGGTTGGGGTTTGCCCTTGAAATGCTTGATAAAGTTGGCGAATTTTGTGTGTTTGTTTCATATCTTGATTCCTATTAAATGTACTTTAATTATAGCGTATTTATGATGGATTGATGGCGTCAATTTCCCAAGAAGGATCGACACCAATCGATAATGGTGAGGATTGACCTATTCGAAACATCTCGCCCCCGAGTAATGCAATCATCGCCGCATTATCGGTGCACGCCCATGCGGGAGGGAAAATGATCGGTATACCCATGCTAGAACTTAAACGTTTGCCAAGTTCTCGTAAGCGGGTGTTGAGCGAGACGCCGCCACCAACGACCATTGATTTCACCGCATAGTCAAGTGACGCTAATGTGAATTTATCGACAATCGTGTCCATCACAATCGTTTGAAAAGCATAAGCTAAGTTCGCTTGATTTAACGTTCGACCTTCGCGTTGTTCTTTTTGGATCAAGGTTGCTACCGCAGTTTTTAAACCTGAAAATGAAAAATCATATTTGCCCAACGTTTTTGGAATCGGTAAGACATATTGAGGTTTACCTTGTTGAGCTAACTGATCAAGTAAGGGTCCACCAGGATATCCTAATCCCATCATGCGTGCGACTTTGTCATAAGATTCACCAACCGCATCATCTTGGGTTTGCCCAATTAATTGATATTGATAAGGTCCTTTCATCAACACGAGTTCAGTATGACCACCGCTAACGATCAGTCCAAGGCAAGGATAAATCACTGGTTGAGTAAACCTTGCCGCTTCGAGGTGCGCGGCATGGTGATGAACACCGAGTAAAGGAATATTGTGTAAGGCTGCAAACACTTTTGCGGTTTGTAATCCAATGTGTAATGCACCAATTAAACCCGGACCACGCGTGACCGCAACGGCCTGAATATCTTTAGGATTTAATTTTGATTCTTTGATTGCCGTGGTTAACACATAACCAATATTTTCGGTATGTAACCGAGAGGCAAGCTCAGGGAAAACACCGCCAAACGATTGATGTTGTTGAATTTGGGATGCCGTCACATGACTCAGAACTTTGGTTCCTTGAAGAATGGCAACCGAGGTTTCATCACAACTCGTTTCAATCCCAAGGATGTAAGGTAACTTCATAAAACCTTCTCCATTAAGAACGCGTCCTCACCATTATCGTAATACCCTTTTTTCGTTAGGATGATCTTAAAACCATCACGGAGATATAACCTTTGGGCAGCACGGTTACTGACCCGTACTTCTAAGGTAACCGTTTGGCAACCAGCAGTTTTGATGCGTTGTAAGGCATCTTGCAATAACGTTGAACCAATCTTTTTACGTTGAAGTTGGGGATGAACCGCGAGGTTATTGATTTGTGCTTGTTGGAAGGTAATCCAAAAATCGACATAGCCGATGACGATGTTGTTGATTTCTGCGACCATCAAAAAGGCATAAGGATTTTCTTTTAACTCATATAGAAAATGCTTGTCGGTCCATGGTGAGGGAAAAACGGCTTGCTCAATTTGCAAGATGGATTTCATATCGTGGATGGTTCCTGGGCGAATCATCATAATGTTTTTAAATACCTTGGGTTTAGTTTGTGAACATCTTCTAGTGGTTGGTTGGCTTCTAAACAAGCTTGGGCTTGCGATACAATCAATCGCGGTGATTGAAATGCTTGCGCGCCCTCAATCCAGATTGCGTTGGGAAACCGTTTTTCCAAAACCGATTTGTCTGCTTGAGCGTGAATGCTTGCGTCAAGAAGCATGATGGAACCTTGATAAACACCAACATACATTCTTCCTCCACGGGCGTCTAACCAAACTGCGGACGTTGGATGAATCGACATCAATTGCAACGATTGGATTGGGTAGACGTTGGTGGGTTTTAACAACGCGAGGGTTTTGACAAAGGTTAACGCCAACCGAACACCGGTAAATGATCCTGGACCATCACCAACGATGACTGCGTCAATATCCTGAAGACTAAATTGATGCCGCTTTAACAATTGCAAAAGACGAGGCATCATCCATTCAGATTGTAATCGGTCTAATTTTTCCACATGCGCGTCAAGGTATTGACCATCTTTTAACAAACCTAAAAATAAGGTCGGGGTACTTGAATCGATAACAAGGGTTAATCGATAGGTCATAGGGTGATGGAAACCTTTTCCTCGCTATCAAGGATGAGCAAGCGTTTGGTTTCATCCAAAAAGGATAAGGTCAAATGCATCCGTTTTCCATAAGGGATCGTGGATAATTTTTCTGGCCATTCAATGAGGGTAAGTGTGTCGGCACCGACTTCATCTTCTAAACCAAAACTTCCTGCCCCTTCTAAACGATAGGCATCCACGTGAAGTAATCTTCCCTTGGGAAGAGGATAGGTTTTCATAATCGTAAAGGTCGGAGAAATGATGCGTTGCTTGACGCCCAAGGAAACACCTAAGGCTTGAATCAACGTGGTTTTACCAACCCCAAGGGGTCCGGATAATGTCACCACCATCCCTAAGCGAAGATGCCCTGCGAGTTGTTTTGCTAAGGATTGTAGACTCGCTAACGATGTCACCGTGAACGATTGTTTCATCAGAATAAAAATTTCTTTTCTTTAATAAATTGTTGATATAACTCTTGGATACGATGCATTTGAAATGGATATTCTCGGTCTTGAAGTTTCTTAAATAACTTTCCTGCAGATTGGATTAAGACTTTTTTTAAATCGTCCGGATATTGATATAACTTACTATGTTTTTCGAATTCACGTTCATCTAAACTCATGATATAGCCATCTGGAAATAATTTGTAATCGAGATCGTAATCAATATATTTTAAAATGCCATTATCCATGAGCGTGGGTGAGGCCACGTTAATATAGAAAATCACACCGCGGTCTTTAATCATCCCGATCACATTAAACCAATCGTGTTTACTAAAGAAGGATATCGCTGGTTCTTTTGAATACCAGCGTCGGCCGTTTGCTTCGGTCACTTTTGTTTTGTGATTGGCAGTAACGAAAAAGTCATCGTCATCTAAGAGAACATAATTACGTTCCCAACAGCGATGTAACGATCCATCATGTTTATAACTTTGGACTTTTAACCACGAACTTTTTAACGACACAAGAACCTCTTTTTCTCGACTAATTATAGCATCCTTTTCAAGGTGAATTGGCGAATAATTTGTGGCAAACTTGAAAAATATAACGTTAAAATCACAGCGTAACTTAAAAAGAAGGAAGGCAATAAATACGTGAGGTTATAAATCAAAGAACCTGCCCAATCCACCTCGAAATATAAAACCCCGGAAATCACATGCATCAGCAATCGCCAAGTGAAAGCAATGAAGAACGTCCATGACAGTGAGATGAAACCAGTGAGTTCATGACTTAATAAAATCTTTCGTCGCATCCATGATATGACAACAAAACCGCTCAAGGCAAAGAAATAATCAAAAAAATAATAGGCAATATAACCATCTAAAAATGCGGTGATTAAACCAAATATGATCGTGATGGCTAACCAACTTTGCCACCATGAAAACGATAAGGCAATCAACACCAAACCAACCATCGCCAAATTGATAGAACCACCATTGGCAAGTTGATAGAATTTAAAAACAGCATCTAAAACGATACTAAGGGAAACAAGCATCCCCATCAACGCCATTTGACGAACATTTAGCCGTAGATTTTTCATTTGATAACCTCCTTAAATAAAAAATCCTTGGCTAGCAAGGATAACAACAGGTGTTACTTTCCTACGCTAGCATTACCTAGATCAGGTCCGGTCGGTATGTCTACATACCCTCTCAGCCGAGTTCCCTCAGCTCCCGTTAACGTTAATATATCAAATTTGTTTAAAGAAGGTTAGACCAATGAATCGGTTTGATGCCTTGATTTACCAACCATTTATTCGCCAAAGAAAAATGTTTGCAACCAAACCAACCGCCACGATTCGCCGATAATGGGGATGGATGATGTGCGTCGAGGACAAGATGATGGGGATTGGTTAACCATTTGCGATACGTTTTCGCTTGATTTCCCCAAAGCAAGAAGACAATCGGTTGCGTGGTTTGATTGAGGTACGTTAAGACATGCTCAAAGAAGATGTGATAGCCAAGATGCTCATGAGATAAGGGTTTTCCTTCTTCTACCGTTAATAAACTGTTCAACAATAAAACCCCTTGCGTTGCAAGGTAAGTTAAATCTCCATCCTGATGATTCATCCCTATATTTAAATCGGTTTCAATTTCTTTATATATATTTTTTAAACTTGGTGGTAGTGGGATACCGGTATAAACCGAAAATGCTAAACCATTGGCTTGCCCGGGTTGGTGGTAAGGATCTTGACCAATCATGACAATTTTCACAGTATCGATCGGACATAAGTGAAAGGCTTGGTACATGCGTAATCTTGGTGGATAAATGGTGTTGGTTGCATATGCTTGGTCGAGCAATGCGTTTAACGCTTTTGCATAAGGTTGTTGGTTTTCTTGAACAAAGAAATCTGACCAGGTTCGTTTTATCATAAAATGATTTTACTAAATTTACCCTTGGATTGGTCTATCTATCGACTTTATTTGAAAATCCAACCTTAGGATTCATCGAAAAAATGCTATGATATGGATATTAAAAATATGAATAAAGTGCTTGTCATTGGCCCGATACTTTCTCCGATTACTTTTCAACAATACTTGAATGCTGGAGAAAGTGTTCAACTTGGCCATCAAATTTATTTTTCCCGACTGATTGAAGCGATTGGTCTTCACCAACCTTTACAAGTGCTATCCATACCACCTCAACGAACAACGAAAAAGGATCGATGGATTGGAGAAAACATCGACCGCCAAGATAATGTTGTTTTTGTAACGTTTTCTCATCCTAACCTACCTTTTTTGAGGACGCTCTTTTACCGGATTCAAATGCGGCGGTATCTCAAAAAATTACTCAAAAAATCAGCAGAAAAATTGACGATTCTCGTTGACCTTGACCACCCACTTTCTCGACGTATCATCAAGTCATTCCATCATCATCCACGGGTCAAAACGATTGGGGTCTTTCAAAGTGCTGCAATCCCAACGAAAAAGGTTGGAACACGTTGGATCAAACAAGTGAACGCTTTTGCTGGATGGATTGGCGATGACGAAAACTTGCTGCAACGTCTCGATCCATCCTTAAAGAAACGATTCTATTTGCCAGGCATTGTCGATATTCCAAAAGGTGCAAAAAAACATCCTAAGGCCTACTTTTTTTATTCGGGAACCTTAGACACCCATCACGGAATCGATTTACTGATCCGTGGTTTTTTAGATCTTCATCTCGCCAATATGGACTTATTAATCGCAGGAACTGGACCTGAAGTAGGGTTGATTGAACAAATGTGTAAACAACATCGGCATGTTAAATACCTTGGCGTTCTCCATCCAATGGTCGCCCAAAAATATCAAGCAGGGGCATATGCAAATATCAATCCAGAACCACCTGCGCGCTCCGGAATGTCAGAAACGATTCCGAGCAAAATCATGGATTATTTAAGTTCAGGAGCCCCAACCTTATCCACCCGTCAACCTTGGTTAGAAAAACATGTCAACGAGCAAATCTTCTGGATTGAAACCGCAAGCATTGATGGGATGCGTGTGGCGCTTGATCGATTTTTAAACATGGATTACGCTATTGCTCAATCTAAAGCAATCAAAGCAAAACAGGTTGCCGTTGAACTATTGAATGCCAATCGAGTTGGTCAAGATCTCTTCACTTGGATGAGCGATTTAAAATAACTTTCAAAGGCTTTTGCAGCTTCATACGCACTTAAGTTTTCTCGATAAAACGCAAGATGGCGAGTTGTCAAAGCTTCTAATTGAATGGTCGTTAATTTCTTGATACGTTGGAGAACCAAAGGAAGGCTTTTCATCGTGGCATCAACTTGAAAAGTCCTCGGTAATGCCTTTAATACTTTTAACCCGTCTCCTTGGAATGCACTGATGATGGGTTTACCAAAAGCAAGCGCTTGGGCTAATGAACTCGGCATCACTTTGCCAACAATCGTTGGTGACATTTGGCCAACAAAAATCGCATCGGACGCTTGTAAAAATTTACCAACGTTTTCAGGGGTTTGATGGGCGTAGAAATGAATCACCGCACCAAGATTCTTTTGTTTCACGATTGCTTTGAGATTGGGTAACTGACTACCTTCACCCACGAGATGGAGATGCGTGAGTTTTGGAACTTTTTCCCATGCTTTGATGAGCATATCTAAACGCTTTGTCTTTTCAAATCGTCCAACATAAACGAGATGGAAACCTTCACCATAGTCCATGCCATCCTGGGTTAATTGTTCAACTTGTGCAGGTAAGTTAATGACGTCGGGGTGGATTGACGTTGCTTCGACATAACGGCTCACTTCATGTTTTAAACTTTCTGAGGAAACCACCACATGCTGTTGAGAACGATAAATCGCCATTCGCCAGCGGTTAAACCATTTGAAAAGTAAACCTTGTGCTTGGATCCAGCCTTCTGCAACCATCGATTCTGGCCAAGGATCAACCACATAGAGAACATGCGGTAAATGATGCTTTTTGGCATATTTGATGCCGGCTGAAACGCTGGTTAAAGGGGGATATCCGACCGATATCACCACATCATAACGACCAGGTAATTGTTCAACCGCTTTGATGGACGCTTGGTAAAAGGTAAAGAAATTTCGTAATCGACTCCATAACGATTTTTGTTTGGCAAAGGTTTGAACCCGATGGATATTGACCCCACTGACGACTTCATCTTTGATTTTGATGTAATCTTTAGGAATTTGACCAAAACCATCTTCAGGCTTGCTTGTTAACACCTGAACATGATGCCCAAGGCGTACCCATGCTTCGCATATGGTAGAAATCGATGCACTTTCAGGGTGAAAGTATTGGGTGATGACTAATATTCTCATTCTAACGACATTATATCCTATTAGGTATAATGTAGGTCATGGCGAACAAACCGAAGACTCCAGCTAAACGCATTGCCTTTTTGAAACCTTTTCAACCATTTTTGGGTCGATTTGCCCCAATTTGGTATATTTCGCTCATGTATTGGCTGTTCCATCGCCGGGCGTTGAATCTTAAAAAACCCACCTACTTTACAGAAAAGCTCCAGTTTTTGAAACTTCATGTGTTTCCAAGAGACCCGTTGGTCATCCGCGCAAGTGATCGGGTCAACATGCGTGAGATGTTGAAGGACAAAAACTTGTCGACGTACCTGATTCCTAGTTTTGGTCCGTTTACAAAGGTGAGTGACATTCCCTGGAAAAAGTTACCAAAACAAATCGTCATCAAGGCGAGCCATGGTCCAGGCATGCAAACCATTATCCTAGATAAACACCACATCGATTTGCCATCCATCCAGGGAACCATTCAAAAGTGGTTATCCACCAACTATGGTCGAAAGCATCTTGAAAAACAATTTTCACCCCTCACGAAACAATTCATGATTGAAAAATATTTAGGGGTTGATTCAAGCCCACCGCTTGAATATCAACTTCATGTCTTTCATGGACAAGTTAAATATGTATCGGTTCAAAGTGGCCAAGGTCAACAAAAGCGTTATTCCTATTTCTTACCAAATTGGACACCATTTCCTGCTGGACAAATGGAAGGTTTTCAAACCTCGGATTATCCCATTGTCGAACCCCCTAACTTTCAAGGCATGATTCAATTGGCGGAAAAACTTGCCTCACCCTTTCCTTATGTGCGTGTTGACTTGTTTAATTTAGAAGGAAAAATATATTTGCTCGCATTGACCTTTTTGCCTTATCATGGCGACGTTGTCTTCACCGACCCTAAGGCCGATCGGTTAATGGGAACTTGGTTACGTATCCACGACGAAAACGATGAATCAGATGTAGCGAACAAACGTTACCAATAACCACCTGGTTTAATGTTTTCTGCACCCCGCGGTTTTTCACTCGGACGAATCCAGTTTGGATTTTGATATTGCTTGACCAACGGATCATGTTGCCAACGTTGACCCATCAATCCAAATAAAAGTTGGGTGGCTCCCCCGGTTTGAATGGCTTGGCGACCCATCGTTTTAATAAACCAACATAAGTGTGATCCATAGGCTCCGGCGCCAACTAAGGCAATATCAAAGTCGTGTTGCATGACATCCACTTTCATTGCATCCAAACCATCGAACCATGTTGCATATCGATGATCTTTTGCTTCACCTTGGGTTTGTAAAGCGTTGACGGTGATCAATGTAAAGTTTGGTAGCACCCCATCAGGAAATAACGTTTTCCTTCGGCGATATTGCGCAGCGATATCCGCTGCAAACGGGGAAACCACCAAGACACGTTTTCCTTCAAGAAGTTTGAGCCAATCACCTTGTAATGGATTAAACGATGCATAAGGAATCTTTTTTGCATGTGCATAATACGTATTCGCAAAATAGGATTCCATCGCATGACCTTGATAACCAAACAGATCAGATTTCTTTGCTTCCTTCACCACGTGTTTTGCATAAAATTGTAATTGCTTGTCGTTGACCGGATAAAAGCCACCATGAAATTGAAATCCTTGATAAAACGAGGTTGGAAAAATTTTTTGTAGACCAAATTGAATTTCTTCATAGTGTTGGAGCGCGAGGGTTTCAATTTCACTCAAGCGAACTGCGGCAAATGGAGCATTGGAAAGTATGGCTTCCTTGAGCGCAAGGTTTCCTTGTTTGAGACCTTCAAGCGCATCGGTCTTGTTGGTTTTCTTTTTAAAAAACCGTTGCAAGAACGCATCGATTTTTGCACGAAATCTTGCTTGCTTAAATTTCTTAATTTGTAAGGGTGAGATTACGGTGGTCATCATGTCTTCATTATACAAAGAAAAAAACCGAGTGGTGTACTCGGTTTTGATTCAATCCTTAGCGGACTTTTACTTTCTTCAAAATCGCACGCTTAATCACACCATGTTCATAAATAAATTTTGGACTACCCTTTAACAATGGGCGAACATAACGTTTCATCAACGTTCCCGAACCATGAACATCCATGACCAATTCTGGGGATAATTTCTTTTCCACGTTTGCAATTTTATTTAGTTTTTGTAGTTTAAAACTTACTTTGTATGGTTCATCACTCTTTCTGACGATGACCACCATGGAATCGGTTTTTCCTTTGACTGCTTTCTTGACGGCAATCGAGGAAACTTTAATTGCTTCTTTCGAATCGACCAAAGAAATATATTGCGCAGCGGCCCGTTGCATTAATGAAAATTCAATTGGACGCGTGCTATAACCATGACGTTCTTTGACGAGTTGTGCAAGTTGGTAAGCGACCCCACCCATTTGCACGTGGCCAAAGCCATCCACTTCTTTGCCTTGGGTTGGAAGTTGCGATAGGATTCCTTCTGAAATAACAAACAAACCTTTTTTCTTACGGTCATAGACGTCTTTGACTTCTTGTAAGAATGTTTCTAAATTGAATGTATCTTCTGGTAAGTAAATGCGATCGGCTTTGACATCACCTTCTAAAAGGGCAGCAACTGCGGTTAACCAACCCGCGTTACGTCCCATGACTTCCACAATCGCAACTTTACCTTTGTTGTAAACCATGTTATCAATGGAAACGTCTTGGAGGGTTTGCAGGACAAATTTTGCCGCGGAAGGAAAACCTAAACAGTGGTCGGTATTTGCTAAATCGTTATCAATCGTTTTGGGAACACCGATGACGTTGCAATCAAAACCAACTTCCTTCATTAACTTAGAAAGCTTATGGCAAGTATCCATGGAATCATTGCCGCCATTGACTAACAAATAACCAATGTTATATTTCTTTAACGTTCCGAGAATCTTTTGATAATCCGGATGATTCACATCACTGCTTAACTTATATCGGGCGGTTCCCAAAATTGCTCCTGGGGTTTGTTGTAATAATTCAACCGTGTCTTCGGCTTCTGCTCTTAAATCAATCAAATTATCATTGAGGACACCTTCGATGCCATATAAGGATGCATAAATGCCACCAATTTCAGCATGTTTTTTGGCTTCCTTGATCACCCCATAAAGCGAGGTATTGATCACGGACGTTGGGCCACCGGATTGAAAATATAGTAAGTTTTTCATGGTCTTACTCCTTTTAACGACTTTATTATACAAAATTTTGTTCAAATATCTATAAAGGTACAATTAATTCGTATTTTTTTTACATTATCCGCCTAATCCTTTATAATAGAGAAATATGAAAATTGGCCCACTAAAACTTCGGGTTCTCTCGAAAGCAACCTCCGTTCCAGGTCAAGGGGTGGGTGCTGCTTACTTAGAACAAGTGGGTTTGATTCAACAATCTAAAAAGATTCAAGTCCTTAAAAAAGGCCAAAACTCACCAGACCTCTATCACGTCCATACGATTAATTTTCGTTATTGGTTGGCGATGCTGTCGATTTCAAAACCGAAGGTTGTCTATGTTCACTTTATTCCAAGCACTTTATCAACCTCAATTAAATTACCGAGAATCTTTTTTGGAATCTTAAAGTGGTACTTAAAGCAATTTTATCGAACTGCGAGTTATTTGGTGGTGGTGAATCCAACCTTTATTGATCCTTTAGTGAAAATGGGCATTGCAAAAGAAAAAATTAAATTTATTCCAAACTATGTGGATGAAAAGAATTTCACCACGAAATCGACCGTTGCCTCTTTAAAGAAACAATACAAATTTAAACGCTTTACCGTCCTTGGTGTTGGTCAAGTTCAACTTCGTAAAGGTATCCTTGATTTTGTCGAAGTCGCAAAAAAACTTCCTCATATCGATTTTGTTTGGGCAGGTGGTTTTTCTTTTAAAACCCTTACGTCAGGTTACGAAGAGTTAAAAGAACTGATGGAACATCCTCCTGCAAATGTGCGGTTCCTAGGGATCATTCCTCGAGAAAACATGAAAGAACTTTACAAAGCTGCAGACTTGTTCTTCTTACCATCCTTTGATGAATTAATGCCAATGAGTGTGTTAGAAGCAGCGGTTTGTAAAAACCCAATTCTCTTACGTGATTTAACCTTATATGAACCGGTTTTCTTTAATCAATATCTCTCGGCAAAAGACGTCAATGGATTTGTCAAAATCATCAAAAAACTTTCAGAAGATAAATCGTTTTATGAAGCCTCACTCGCCCACGCAACATGGTTAAAAGCGCACTATCAAAAAGATGCAATTTTAAAACAATGGGAAGATTTTTATCAGGAGGTTGTAACCCAACATGGCAAAACTCATTAGTATCGGCGAAGCGTTAATCGATCAAGTCAAAAAAGGTGTCAAAGTTTTAGGTAAGTTTGTCGGTGGCGCACCGACGAATGTTGCCGCAATGGTGGCAAATCTTGGTCAATCCAGTGTTTTACTTACCAAAGTAGGCGACGATGAAGAAGGTAAGTTTATCATTGAAACCCTCACCAATAAAAAAGTGGATACGCGATTTATCAAAGTAACCGACGCCCACGATACGACGATTGCAAAAGTTCAAGTCGATAAAAAAGGCCAACGCACGTTTACCTTTGATCGTCGCAATGCCGCCGATTTGTTTTTCACCAAAGAAGATATCGATTCAACTTTATTTGAAGCAGGTGATATTCTCCATTATGGCAGTGTCAATCTTGTTCCGTCTTTATCAAGAAAAGCTCATGAATTCGCGATTGATTTAGCAAAAACACAAGGCATGATTTTATCGTTTGATCCTAACTTACGTTTTAACTTATGGCCAAGTCCTATTGCCCTACGAGAAGCAGTCAAAGAATTCATGCTCGGGGTTGATTTCTTTAAGGTCACCGAAGAAGAATTAAACTTTATCTTCCCCGATATGAGTTTAGAAGCTGCGATTGAAAAAGTCTTCCAAACCAGAGTCCAATGGCTCATCCTTTCTAAAGGTGATCAAGGTTTGGTCGCTTATCAAGCAAAACAAAAACCGATTGTCATCAAAGGGATCAAAGTCAAAGCCGTCGATACCACCGGCGCGGGTGACGCATTAATGGGCGCTTTCTTAAGTAAAGTGCTTGCAAGCGGTTTAACCAAAGAAAAACTTTCAAGCAGTGCCAATAAAATCAAAGATTACCT
>CAMBSI010000021.1 GCA_945870555.1 Staphylococcus epidermidis
GTGTTGGGATTGGCGATAATCTTGGTCTTTGCAGGATTGCTTTCCGTGTTTTTCTTATATTTAAATTTGTGGTTTCCCCGATTTGATTATCATCACGAAGTGGAAGTCGTAAAACAAAGCCTAGCAGCATTACTGGCAGTGTTTGGCGGCTTTGCTTGGATGGGTGTAATCTTATGGCTTGTATTGGATCCACTCTTTGCATTCGACTCGACGATCCAAATGGCAATCATTCTTACGTTAGAAACGATTGCGGTTTCTTTTGCACTCATTGATTTACGGCATAACGCCACGCGTTATTATCAGCATTTATCGGTTTAACGGAGGCGTATTAAAACCAACAGCATCAATGCTGCTGACGATCGAGTTCGGTGATGATTTTCTTTAATTCAACGTCTTTGAAGGCATAGTGTTCGTTACAGAAATTACAATGAACATCTGCACCTTTTTGCGTTGCAATCATATCAAGCAATTCTGCTTTCCCTAATAACTTCAACGTCTCAATCGTTCGTTGCCTCGAACATGTGCATTGAAATTGAATTGCCTTTTGTTCAAAGAATTGAAGTTTTCCATCTGGCATTAATTCCTTAAGAATGGTTTCAGGTGTTAATCCTTCTTGAAGCATGGACGAAATCGGTCTTGCTTTTTTTACAGCGTCTTCAACTTTGATGAGTGTGGCATCATCACATCCAGGCATCGCTTGAATGAGGTAACCACCACTGGCTGCAATCGAACCGTTTGTGTTCACAAGTACACCGAGCGCTAAGGCAGAAGGAATTTGTTCTGAGTTGACCAAGTAATTTGCCAAGTCTTCAGCGATTTCTCCACTGACGATTGGGGTTTGACCGGTAAATTTAAATTCTGGCCCATAACTTTTTACGACGGCGATCATACCTTGTGTGCCGACCGCACGGGCAACGTCTAGTTTTCCTTTGGCGTTGGCAGGGAAATGAACTTGGCCATTATGAACATAACCACGAACGTTGCCAAAAGCATTTGCATCCACCACAATTTCGCCAACCGGTCCGTCGCCGGCAATCCGAATTGTATATTTCTCTTCACCCTTTAAATTACTTGCAAATAAAATCCCACCCGTTAAGGTTCTTCCCAGTGCGGCAGAAGCGGTTGGTAACGTTTGATGCCGACGACAACCTTCTTGGGTTAATGCAGTGGTTTGAGTTGCGACCACTCTTAATTTTCCACCATAAGCAAAGGCACTGATCATATAGTCTTTTTTCATACCTCCTATCTTAACAAAAAACCAAACGCATAACGAATGCTTGCGCTTCAAAAAAATGAAATTAACAAAATAAAAACATGAAAACGATTAAAATAGAAATGAGGTAATCATCATGAACCAAAACGTCTATCTGGTTAAACATCCTTTGATTGAACACAAAATGACCATCCTTAGAGACAAATCCACCCATAACAATTACTTTCGAACCTTGGTTAAAGAAATTACCCAAATGGTGGTGTTTCCTGCAACCAATCAACTTCAACTCGAAAAGAAAGGCATCATTACTCCGGTCACGGATATGATTGGCCACCAACTTGCAAACGATGTGTTGGTTGTGCCGATCATGCGTGCAGGATTAGGGATGCTGGATGGTTTTACCGAAATGATTCCTACTGCCAAGGTCGGTCACTTGGGTTTTGTTCGAGATGAAAAAACCTTAAAGGCCTCATCATATCTCGTTAAATTACCAAAAATGACTGCGGACACAGAAGTCTTTATTCTTGATCCGATGCTTGCAACCGGCGGCACCCTCGTTCAAGCCATTGATTTAATCAAGAAGAAGGGTGGGAAACTGATTACCTATCTTGGTTTAGTTGGCGTTCAACAAGGCATTGATTTTGTATTAGCAAAACATCCAACCACAAAAATCTATCTAGCATCGATTGATAAACAATTGAATATCAAAGGTTACATCGTTCCTGGTTTAGGTGATGCGGGTGATCGTTTATTTGGTGAAGAAGGTTAATTTAATACGTTAACACGTAGTCCACGGAGTAGCCATTCGCTTTAAGTTTTGCTTCCCCAGGTAAATAACTTAAGTTTAATAAAAACGTATAATGAATCACTTTTCCGCCTAAACGTTCTACAAGTTTTGCAATGGCAAGTGAGGTTCCACCGGTAGCAAGCACATCATCAAGTACCAAAACTTTTTGGCCTTTTTTGATGGCGTCAGCATGCATAAATAAACTGGTTTGACCGTATTCAAGTGTGAATTTTTCTTCAATTGCTTTTCGTGGTAATTTCCCTGCTTTTCTTACCAAGACAAAAGGGATTTTTAAATGACTGGCAACGGCACCACCAAAAATAAAACCTCTAGCTTCTGGGGAAACAATCACATCGGGTTTGTGTTTGGCAACTAACGTCGCTAAATCCTGAATAGATTGATGAAAGGCTTGACCATCATTTAACAACGGGGTGACATCTTTGAAGGATACACCTTTGATTGGCCAGTCTTGAACAGCGGCAATATATTTCTTTAAATCCATGGTTTATTCTCCCTTTCGCCAAGGATAATCCTTGGGATTCATTTTGATCATGGCAGGTTTTAAGACACCAACATAAGGAACGTTTCGATATTTTTCATCAAAGTCTAATCCATAACCAACCACAAACAATTTCGGAATCGCTTTTCCAATATAGTCGGGAACAAATTTTGTTTTTCGTCCTTCTGGCTTATCTAGTAACGTGACGACTTTAACCGATTTTGCCCCTTCACTTAATGCTTTTTGTTTGATTTTTTGAATGGTGAGACCAGAATCAACAATATCTTCGATGATCAACACATCTTTATTTCTCAAGGTTAATCTTGGCCATAAATAAATCTCTACCCAATTGGAGGTCACCACGCCACCGTGATAACTACTCGAGGCAACGTATTCATAATCACAATAGAAAGAAAAATGTTTAGATAAATCCGTCAGAAATGGAGTGACGCCTTTTAACACGGCAAGAATGGTAGGAACTTTGTTTTGATAATCTTTGTTCAGTTGCTTTCCAAGTTTCTCACAAATCTCTTGGATTTCTTTTTCTGATAATAAAATACTTTCAAAGTCTGGATGAATGGGGGTTGATTTCATGCCTATCCTCCTTAGATGATGACTCGCCACGATTCTGCAAGCATCAACGCTTAAAATTATATGCTAAAACTTACAAAAGCAATAATAGAAAAAGGTTAAGATAATCATGAATACAACCTGTGGTTGTTTCCAAACCAACCAAGAATTGAATTTTTGCTCAAAAATCAACCATCTATCGATAGTCTTATGATCCTTTATATTCCATAATGTTAGTAGAAAAGAGGAAATATTAATGAAAGAATCTTTTGGTAAACGACTCACTGAACTAAGAAAAAAGAAAGCATGGACACAAGAAGAACTTGCAAAAAAATTAAATGTTTCCGCACAAGCGGTCAGCAAGTGGGAAAAAGATGTTTCCCTTCCTGATGTTGGTTTGCTTTCAACAATTGCGAGTACATTTGACACCTCGATTGATTATTTATTAGGGCATCAGGCCAATGGGCCTGTTGTGGGAGTTTCAACCACCGCGCAAAAGAAAGATCTGAACCGCTTGGTGTTTAAGATTAAAGTTCGTTCCAATGATGGAGATAAAGTGAATGTGAATTTACCTTGGCCTTTGGTAAAGGTTGCACTGGATATGGGTATCACGCCTAAAGTCGATGGTAAAGATGTCTTAAAGGATATTGATATTAACAAAGTGATGGCGTTAGTGGAACAAGGTGTGATTGGAAAGATTGTTGAAATTGAATCCAAAGATGGTGACTTTGTTGAGATTGTTGTGGAATAACCATGCGCATCTTGATTAAAGAACAAAACAAAACAAAATTATCCTTATGGTTACCTTCGGGACCAATTGTTCTCAGAACGTTTTTAAAACACTTCACGTATGATGGTAAAAAGATGGATGCTACACAACGAAAATTACTTGTGAAACAAATCCAATTACTACGAAAGATTCTTAAGCCGTTGGTCTTGATTGATATTGAGTCCAAAAATGGAGATAAGGTCTATATCAAAATCTAAAGGATCTTCTATTGACGATCTTTTGATCAATCTTAATAAACGCCTGGGATAAATCGGTAACGAGACTTTAACCAATCTTGATAGGATGGATGAAGTAAGCTCAACGCCTTTTCTTCAACCTTCATTCGCCAAGAAAAACCAATCCATAACAAAGGTAAGGCGATGATGATCGCAACCAAGTTGCCAACAAAAATGGGGAATGCAATCGTAATGAAAAACAAACCCAAATAAAGTGGGTGTCTAAAATACCGATAAGGACCTTTGGAAACAAGGGTCATCGTTGAAGAGACAGCGACGTGTCTGGTGAAGTTTTGTCCTAAGGCAATTGAACCTTGGTACCGTAACCATAAACCTAAAAACTGTAACGCCAAGCCAACCACTTGGAGGATTGGATAAATCGAGGTTCCGCTTAGTTTGCCAAGCTGCTGATCCGAAAAGTAAATCGTGGTCACAATTACCACGAGAATCGAAATTGTTAGAAACCAAAACGATTTCTTTTCTTGAAACTTTCCTGTCCGTTTTCGATTACGAAAAATCATAAACTCGAGCAACCATAAAAGATTTGCTAAATAAAATAAAATGTTAAAGACACTGAGAATGCGTAAGTGTTCCATTAGAATCGAATGCTTAAGGATAAATTCGCCATATAGTTCGCCTCTTGATTCACCCGAATGGTAAAGGGAACCTCACCGCGTTCACTTTGATTCCACCCATAATTTAAATTTCGATTGATACCAAAGGCATGACCCGGACGATAAACATCTTCTTCCCACATCCAACCATTTGGGGTTCGATTATAAAGAGAATTGTTACCATCTGCTTCAATAAAACGAATCAATTTAAAATCACTGTCTGAATTATTATTCAAAAAATGAGTTGGATAAACGTCACTCAAGTTAGGACCTAACCTCGCATCCACATGATAAAGCACCATGCCGGAACGACCATCAAAATAGAAATCATTGTAACCTTCAAACAATCCTGTTGGGGTGTAATAAATCGCAATCAGATATTCATCAAATAAGGTGCCATTCCATTGATCGGTAATGATCAAGGCATCACCTGACGTGCTATAAGGTCTTAAGACGACATCCATGCTTTGATTGGCAACTTTTGGTTCAATCCAACCTAAGGTTAATTTTGAGAATGGATTATGGTCACCCACCGTCCCATCCATCATATCCGCTCCACCTAAACCCCATTCATTATCGGAACCATCATCACTTGCGTAGTCATAATAATCTTCCAAACCAAGCTTATGTCCGGTTTCATGAATAAACGTCGAGGCATCAAGTTGATTATTATAAGAAACAAATTCATAAGGCATCCACACATAAGAAGTAGGGATGACACTATCGTAGGTTTGGTTTCCAAAATAAGAATAAAGGTAAGCCCACCAGAAACTATTCCATTCACCGGCAGGATGGTTATAGACCATGTAGAGTCCGTCTAGCTCGCCATCTTCATTCAAATCAAAGGATGAAAAGTCATAGGTTGCATCGAGTGCTTCCATCAGTTCATCAATGATGACCGTGTTTGGATCTTCACCCGTTAAGTTTTCATAATAAGAAGAAGAAAATTGAGTTTGAAAGGGTTCGGTCACCACGCCCGTGAGTGATAATTGATCAAAGGATGAAGTCAGATAATAACTTTTTTGGGATTGAAAACTAGAGGTGGCTTCACCATTAAACGCTTGATTAATATGGTCAACCACTTCCGTAGGATTATCATAAACTAAATCAGAAAATTCAATGGGAACAACTAGGACATTTGGATTACCTTTTGCAGGAATGGTCCAAAAGTTTCCCACGTCATGCCCTAATAAAAGTGAACCAGGGTTAAGTGGATTAACCCCACTGATGGCACTATCTGACGGCGTCGCCGTGCATCCCACCAATAATGTGGTCAGGGTAAGCATTAGCAGTTCAGTACGTTTCATGGTTAAGAATGAGCAAAACGACTTGCCGCCGCAGCTGCAATCGCTCCAACTAAATCATCTAAGAATGTATGGCAATGCTTTCCAGTTTTACCTTCATCATTAAGTCTTGCGACCACCCCATATTTTTGTTTATCAATAAATCCAAAATTCGTCAAGGCAATCGAACCATATAAATTGCAAACGCTATAAGCCAATACTTCATCGGTTCCGAATAAACCTTCATCTTGATTAATGATGTTTTGCAATGCTTTATTTTCAAATTTCTTTCTTTCTGCAAGCATATCGAGTTCAATACCAGTCATCAATGCAAATTGGACTTCACGTTTATCTAATACAGATAAGACAGACTCCATTAATACTTTTTTATCTAGATTGGGGTGGTAGCCTTGTTGTAAAAAATAAACACAGTCGACAATTTCATCAAGTGAAACGCCGCGTTTTTCTAATAAACTAATCGCTTCTGCTCGTAATGATTTTAATTTTTCTTTCATGGGTTTATCATAACAAAAATTCCAAGTTTATGTTAGGCGTCAGGCGCATCAATGTGCTGATTGAGTTGCTTGGATTTAGCTTGCCAACGTTTGGATTGCCACCGTAAATATAAATTTAGCCCGCGAATTAATTCATCCACGGCCAACGCAATCCATACACCGATTAAACCAAGGTTGAGATAATCCCCTAAGAATAAGGCAAAGGGTAGAATGATGACCCATTCCACAATGATGATCGAAATCAAAGGATAGCGAGCATCACCACTTGCTTTAATTGCACGGTTTACCACCACGTTTAAAACCCGACCAATTTCTAAAAAGATATCGATGAAGGCAATCGCCATTAAAAGATTGAGTACATCCGGATTGTCAGTGAATAATCCACCAATCGGTTCAATCAGTAATGCTAAGGTTAAAGAAGGAATGATGGTGGCAACATAAGATAATTTCATAGCATATTTAATCGTGCTTTCTGCTTCTGCAAATGCCGAGCCACCAACCAATTGCCCAACTTTTATCGCACTCGCGTTTGCAAGCGCGGCCATGATGAAATATGTAAACATTGCCAAGGAATCAAAATATGCTTTGGCAACCAATGCGTCGGTTCCATAACTTGCGATGATTCTGGTAATCAAAATCATAAAGAAGGTATAACTGATATTTTCAAAAACTGCAGGTGATCCAACTTTAAAAATGAGTTTGCTTGTTTTGGAGCGAAATGGATTCACGTTTGGTAAGACAAATTTCAACTTTAACTTTCGATGAATAAAGATGGCGAGCCCGGTAAAGTAGATTACACGACCAACTGCAATCGCGATGGCAGCACCAACGATTCCTAAACTTGGGATGCCTAAAGCGGGAACCCCAAAAATGAGTGCATAGGATAAAACCAGAATGGTCGAATCACAAAACACGAGTGCAAGAAATGCTTCCATCGTTTTACCATGTGCATATAAGGTTTGGTTGAAAACAAGAAACACTGCATTTAAAACAAATAAAGGTGCAAGTATCAACGCATATTGTTCTGCAAACGCTTGGACTGAACTTTCAAGTTGATAAAAAGAAAACATCGGGCGATAAAATAAGAAGAACACGATCGTTCCAATTAAGGCAAACAATAATGCATAAAACAATGAGGTTGAAAAAATTTCTTGGCGTCGGTTCGTTGACTTGGCACCAACCGATTGCGCCATCAAAATACCTGCACCCATGGAAACAATTGAAAAAAATAAAAAGAAGGTGTTGTTAATTTGACCGGCGATGGATACTGCAGCAGCAACATTATCATCATAGGCGGATAGCATCCAAACCACTAAGTTCGATACGATGATGACAAAAGTTACTTCCAAGATGAGTGGAAGTGATAATTTCATGAAAACAGTAGATTGAATTCTTGTTAAATTTGGTACCATGATTCGCTACCAAATAGCATTGTATATGATTTAAATTAAATTGTTTCTATCGTGATAAAAAAAACAAAATCGTAATCGGTTTAAAGCTCAATTAATTCGTATGAATCTTTGTTGATTGGGCCAATGATCGTCAATGGAGATGTGAACACTTCCATCGTTGCGAGCATATAAACTTCATAATCGGTAGAAGTTTCAATCAAATAGTCTTCCCCTTCTACAAATCCCCATTCATCGGCTTGGAGATTTTCTGGATCATAAATAGGGTCATTGAGGTTAAAAGATGAACTCGTATCCACATCAATGTCGACCAATACTTGTGTCAACTGATTGGATAATACATTCATCGTCATCGAGATCAAGAAGCGATGAAGGGTGATGCCATTTAGTACTTCATTCACTAGGTCGTCGATTGCATCGATGTCGGATTGGGTCAACATGGAAACATCCACATTGCTTAAAAAGATGTTTGAAAAAATCTCAGGAAGATCGCTTTGGGTGATTTCATATGAAATGGTTAGGTTGGAACCCGAGAGAGATTGATTGACTAACGAAAGGGCATCCACCATCGGTAAGGTTGCTTCAATCCAAGCATCGATATCGTCAACCTGGATGATTGGTAATAGTTGATTCATTTCAGATTCAAAGGCGATGGGTGTTTTAAATTTGGAAGGAATATAAAAACTTTGTTCTCCAAGTACAAGCGTAGATATATCGCTTGCCGCTTCTAAATCCACGTAAGCCATATTGTCCTCAATATAAACACCAACCGTTTGATCATCGAAGGATGTGGTGTTGGTGAAGTTTAAACCATATTCCTCACTTTGCATCGCGTTTGTTACTTCAAAATTTTCAAGATTCAATAAGATGGATGCTTCGATTGGTCCTGGATTTGGCATATTCGATTCAATCAAGAGATTGCCGTCAAAAGAAAACAATGACGCTTGTTGAAAATCAGGTGTGCGTTGACTTGAAACCATCGTTGCCCGAGCGTCAATGGTGGTTCGCATCGCTGGAGATGGGGATGCCATCATATTGGCAATGGAGCCCAACATCAAACGACTTGGTTGATTGGTGATTGAGTCTAGTAAGGAAGGTGATAAATCAACGGATGCATCATCAGAACTGCCAACATTACTAGCACCACAGGCAGTAAGTGCAATGACACCAAAAATATATAAAGGTATGTGTTTTGTGTTCATATGTTTTTCCTCAAATTCATCATAACACGAATCCGCAATCAACTTCATAGATAGGTGCAAGAAATAAATGTAAAATAGAATACATGAAATTAAAAGGTCATGGTACCGCCCATGCAAAAGTAATCCTCATTGGTGAACACGCGGTGGTTTATGGTCACCCAGGCATCTCCATGCCTTTTCTTCCTTTAAAGGTCCATGTCACGGTTGTGCCATCATCCGAAGATTTTTTAATATCAACCTTATACCAAGGGGAAATGAGTCAACTTCCATCCTCGTTACTTTTTATTAGCTTTCTGGTCGATCACTTAAGACAACAATTTAAATTTGGTCCAATAGAGATGTCGATTGAAAATCATATTCCAAGTTCAGCAGGAATGGGAAGTAGTGCTGCCATTAGTGGCGCGATCGTTGAAGCAATTTTTGATTTTGCTTCCGCACCCATCACGCCAGCATTACGATTTGAAAAAACGCAACTTGCAGAAAAACTCGTTCACGGTTCAGCAAGTGGGATTGATGCATGGACGACTGCAAACCAACATGCTTGGTACTTTATCAAAGGTAAAGAACCAGAACCAATTCAACTCTCCATACCTGGTTATTTTATCGTTGCCAATACCGGTATTAAAGGTAGTACAAAAGAAGCGGTAGGGATTGTTGCAAAGAAATATACACAAAACCTAGCCCAAGGTCATCTTGAGTCAATTGGGTTAATGAGTTTATTGATGAAAGAAGCGATTGAAAAAAAAGAATTGGATGATATGGCGAGATTAATGAATCAAGCCCATTATCATCTTCAAGAACTTGATGTATCCCATCCACGACTTGATCAAATGGTTGAACAAGCAATGAAGCTTGGTGCGATTGGAGCGAAACTAACCGGTGGTGGTTTAGGTGGATCCATGATTGCACTCGTGGAAACCAAAGCAATCGCGAATCAGATCATGGATGAGTTTAAAAAAACACTGACCAAAGAAGTTTGGCTCATGGAAGGTCATTTATGAAATCGGTCATTGCAACCTCTCCCGTCAATATTGCCTTGATTAAATATTGGGGAAAAGCAAATCGAACCTTGGTGTTACCCACGACCACCTCGATTTCCTTAACCCTTACGGATTTATTCACTGAAACCAAAATTGAAGAAGGACCCTTTTCATTTGAATTGAATCAAAAAACCGCAGATGAAAAAGAAACGGAACGGGTGAAAGCTGTTTTAAAGCATTTCCGAGATGATCAAGTGATGATTCGCTCTATCAATAATTTTCCAACTGCCTCAGGCTTAGCGTCATCTGCTTCTGGATTTGCTGCATTAACCGTTGGATTAAATGCTCATTTCCAATCCCATTACACGCTTCAAGAATTAGCAACGTTAACTAGAATTGGTTCCGGTAGTTCGTGTCGAAGTCTTGTCGATGATTTTGCCATTTGGGAAAAGAATGGATCCTTACGAACCTTAAAAAACCCATTTCAAGATCTTCGGATGATTGTGGTTTTGATTTCGGAAGCAAAGAAAGCGATGTCGAGTCGCGATGCCATGCAAGTGACGATGGATACTGCAAAAGATTATGGTGCTTGGGTAAAAGCAAGTGATCAAGATTTTTTAGAGATCACTGCTGCGATTGAAAAAAAAGATTGGATGTCGATGGGTTTCGTCATGGAAAAAAATAGTCAACGACTTCACCAGATTATGAATCAAGCAAATCCTCCGATTGTTTATCAACAACCTGAATCCTTAAAGGTTCTTCAAATGGTTACAGAAGCCCGATCAAAAGGATTGGTAGGATTTACCACGATGGACGCAGGACCGAATGTTAAAATTCTTATTCAAGGTCAAGATTTACCATTATGGGAAAAGCAATTAAAGGCAAACATCAAAGCCCGTTATTTGGTTTCTCGAATCGGTGGAAAAGCTCATGCCAAAACAAGCTAGTTTTTTTGCTCCTGGAAAATTATTTCTAGCAGGTGAATATGCGGTCACGTTTCCAAATGGAGAAGCGATTATCTTACCTGTAAAAAAAGGAATTAAGGTCACCGTTGTCCAAAAGAAAAACTCATCCATTACCAACCTGCAATATCCAAATGAATCCATGAAGTTTGTTTGGATTAGTGACATCACCAACACCTATTTAAGATTATCCATCGAGGTCGTTCGTCAATGGATGGAATCCAAAAAAATTGCTTGGAAGTCGTTTGACATGACGATTGATTCGACCCTTGTTGCCGAACACGGAAAATACGGTTTGGGAAGCAGCGGCGCATTAACGGTTGCCGTCATTGGTGCCTTACTTAAGTTTTACGACATCACCTTTACACCGCTGGATTTGTATAAACTTGCTGTCATTGCCACAATTCAAAATTATCAAGAAACATCCTTTGGCGATGTTGCTTGTAGTAGTGTTGGTCAACCGATTCACTATCGCAAATTTTCTTTAAACCTTATGCATGACATGAAAACACTTCATGTTCAAACCTTAATGAAGATGGATTGGGAAGGATTGTGGTTAAAACCGATTGAAAACATCGGTTTAAAACCGGTGGTCATTTATTCAGGACAATCTGCTGACTCTCATCAACTCGTCAAGGCGGTCAAGCCATTTATCAACGCGAATTGGGTTACAAAAAGTAATGCATTCATTAAAGACCTCATGGTTTCTTGGTCTCATCAAGGGATTCATCAACTCCATCTTCACTTGAGTGAATTGGCTAAACGGAGCAAGGTGACATTAGTGACCGAAGCAATGGTGTCGATTATTCATCAAGCGGATTTACTTGGAGGTGTCGCCAAGTTTTCTGGAGCGGGTGGTGGTGACTGCGTCCTCGCTTTCTTACCAGACGATCAAATCAAACCCTTTCACGTTGCAATGAAAAGACATAATTTTTTAATACTTTCCGATATAATCTAATCATGAATAGAAAAGACGATCACATTCAATTTGCTTCCATGCAACAACCTCAACTTAATGATTTTGATAAGTTACGTTTTGTTCATCATGCATTTCCAGAAACAAACCTTGATGAAATCGATGTATCGATTCAAATGTTTAATCGCCGATTTCCCTTACCTTTCTTTGTTAACGCGATGACGGGTGGAAGTGATCAAGCCAAAACGCTTAATGAACGGTTTGCTCGCTTAGCCAAACATTATCAAATTCCAATTGCCACGGGCTCGGTGAGTGCTGCAATCAAAAACCCAGCATTGGCATCTTCATTTACGGTCTTAAGAGAGATTTATCCAGAAGGATTTGTTTTTGCAAATGTTGGCGGTGGTCAATCGTTAGTCAATGCCAAGAAAGCAGTTGATCTATTGAAAGCAAATGCATTACAAATCCATATTAACCCTGTTCAAGAAGCGGTCATGCCTGAAGGAGATAAACATTTCAAAGGTTGGTTATCCTTGGTTCAAACCATTCGCCAAGGTTTATCCATTCCCGTGATTGTCAAAGAAGTTGGTTTTGGGATGAGTCATCAATCGTTTCAACAATTACAATCGATTGGTATCCAGTATGTTGATGTTGCCGGCCAAGGTGGAACGAATTTTTCGATCATCGAAAACCATCGCCGAACGCATCAGATTCAAAGTTTTGATCAATGGGGAATCTCCACGGTTCAATCCTTACTTACTGCAAAAAAATTCCCACAATTAACAATCATTGCAAGTGGTGGTATTCGCAATCCATTAGATGTCATCAAAAGTTTAGCACTTGGTGCAAAGATGGTTGGCTTGTCTGGATACTTCTTACATCTTGTGAAAAACCATACGCATGAAGAAGCACTGGTCTTGATGGATGCTTTCATTGAAGAACTAAAACTGATCATGTTGGTCCTTGGTAAGAAAAATATTTCATTGCTTACCACGGCTGCCTACACGATCGATCCGTCCTTAAAAGAAAGTTTATGAAAGACAACATTGAAAAATCGTTATTAACTTATCTTGAATGCGTACCCGTTTCAAAACTAAAGGAAGCGGCAGTTTACTCAGTAAAAGCTGGTGGCAAAAGATTTAGACCGCTCGTCATTTTAACGCTCATTGAAAGTTATGGTGTCGATCCATTACCTTATGTAGATGTGGCGACTTCGCTAGAAATGATTCATTTATATTCATTGATTCACGATGACCTTCCTGCCATGGACGATGACACCCTTCGACATGGTATGCCAACCATTCATAAACAATTTGATGAAGGAACTGCAATCTTATTGGGTGATGGATTGCTCACCAATGCCTTTGAACGGGTCACCACGTCAAACGTTTTGACCGATCAACAAAAAGTAAAAGTAGTGGAAATACTCGCGACACGTGCGGGATTACAAGGTATGGTTTACGGGCAACATTTAGATTTGGAAGCAGAAGGAAAGCAAGTGGATGTCAATCACTTAACCTTGATTAGTAACCATAAAACTGGAAAATTACTTGAAGCAGCCTTTCGCATC
>CAMBSI010000022.1 GCA_945870555.1 Staphylococcus epidermidis
TTGGTCCAAAACCTATAATGAAAAAGGAAAGCCAGATTGGTCCCATATTTTTCCTTTTTATCATCCAGACATGGTTTTCCACGATTCGATTCAAATCATTAAAGGTAGAGAACCATTCTTAAAAATGTGCCAACGGTTAACGAAACGTAGTCAAAAATTAGTGATGGATATTGGCACCGTTACTGCAACTGAAAATAAACTCCTCTTTACGTGGACAATGACCATTGTTTATAAACGGGCACCTAGCACACCACTTTATGGAGCAACTCAATTGACGTTGCATCCGGATGGTCGTATTCTCCATCAACGCGATTTTTATGACCTTTGGGGAGATATTTATAATAACGTGCCAATCTGGCGTCGTTTTTATCGTTGGTTCATGAAGACGTTTTTTGGTTAAATCATGAAAATATCTTCACGTTATGAGTTTTTAAAACTTGGCAACAAACCGCCACTGCAAACCCAAACGTCCATGAAGGACAAAGTGGTGCTCATCACTGGCGCAACTTCCGGGATTGGCCTTGCAGCTTCACACCGCTTTGCAAAAGGTGGCGCTCGTTTAATTTTCATCGTAAGAAACAAAGAAAAAGCAATCACCTTGTGCAACGAAATCAAGCACATTTATGGAACACCATGTTCCTTTTATCTTGCTGACTTTTCGGATTTAAATGCAGTCAAAAAAGCAGTCTTACAAGTGATAGCAAAAGAAAAACAATTAGATGTGCTCATTAATAACGCAGGTATTTATTTAACAAAACGCACGCTTTCACCTCACGGTTATGAACTTGCATTAACCGTTAATCACCTCGCAAGTTTGTTGATTACGGAACAACTGATTCCATTACTAAATCAATCCAAGGGGCGCGTGATCCAAGTCAATTCTGAAGGGCACCGCTTTAGTGGTTTCCCAGTCAAGGACCCCCATTTTAAAAAAAGATTCTATACGGGGTTAAGAAGTTATGGGGCTTCAAAAACCGCCCAATTGCACACCGTGTGGGAATTGGCAGACAAACTAAAAGAAATGGATATCACAATAAACGCCATGCATCCAGGAGCAGTTGAATCCAAAATTGGATTAAACAATGGGTGGTTATATCGTATGTTTAAAACCTGGATCATCAATCGTTTATTAAAAAAAGTGGATGATTCAGCCGAGGCTCTTTACTACCTAGCAGCAGAACCATCAATCCAAAAAACGACAGGAAAATACTTCTATTTAACCCACGAAACCTTACCAGCCAAACACGCACATGCTTCACTTTATAGTAAAAAGGTGCTTCAATTATCTTTTGAATTGATTGGAGAATGTCTCAAATAAAAAAAGGGCTAACTATCCATTATCCCCCGTACTATTTTACAAAAAGTAAGGCGGGAGATAAGAGAAGTTAAGAAAAAGTTAAGAAACAAATGAAATAAATATTACATAATAAAAAAGTAAGTATTGCTGCCAATTCATCTAATGGGGGATCTTGGATGGAAATTATTATTTTATACAACGAGACGAGTTTTAAACACAATATCGATGGTCTAAAAAGCAAAGTTCATGCGAGTTACCAGTTCTTATCCGTGCATCAATTTGAGGAATCTTATCCAAAACTTAATCCGGACCTGTTTATTTATTTTCACTCAACCACGACACCACTTCCGTTAGATACCAAAACGATTCTGCGCATTAAAACTGATAAACATAAACCAGTTTGTATGGTCATTCCTAGAAATGAACAACTGCTAGAACACGCGTTTCAACATGGGGTGGACGAAGTCATTTATCATCCGTACTCACTTCATGAGTTTGCAATTCGCGTGGAGGCAATCCTAAAACGGCGATTGGTGAAGGTTCAACCGGTTGCCAAGATTGTCCCGGTTCATGATTTGGTCTTGGATACGGATAATTATCAAGTGAGACGCGGAACAAGCGTTCTTCCCATCACCAAACTCGAATTTCAAATCTTATTAACACTTGCAACCAATGCGAACAAGGTATTTAAAAAGAAAGACCTTTATGAATTGATTTGGCAAGATCATTACTATGACAATGGTAATGTCTTAAATGTTCATATTCGGCGCTTAAGGAAAAAAATCGAAGTCGACCCAGATAACCCATTAATCATTCAAACCAAATGGGGAATTGGTTACACGATTACGACATAACAAAAAGGTCCCAATGGGACCTTTTTTAATGGATTGGCCTTGGAGGATGGGAATCCGCACCAGAGCACCAATCAAGGCTTCTGTTGACGAATCACAACAACCAGGCATGCATAAACGCGTACATGAAGGAATCGGTTTAGGACGATGGTCTTTAGATATTCCCATCCTCTAACTTCAGTATAAACAACCTTTTTAAAAAGGATAGGGTTTGGGCAAAACTATTTTGACAACTTGGGTTTTGTAAAAAGACTAAGCATATACTTGCCGAACATCCACACACTGACCACCAACGTGAGGATCATCGCAGTCGATAAGGTGATCCACTTGAGGAAACTAACGGAGACACCAGTGAAAGCTAACCAAGAGATTTCAGTTGGATAGGCAACCACGATGATCGTAAACAAGATGTTTTCTAAGTAATCCAAACCGACTGCAATCAACGGCAAGAACTTGATGACTTGCCATTTTTTTCCAAGCAGTTTGGGTAAGAATAATTGAAGGGTGGTAAACAATGGTAGCCCATATGCGAGTGGCCAAACCAAATCAAATGTCCACCGTTGTAAAACATAATAAGCTCGACCATCTTCACCATAACTTGTAAGGATACGATAGATGTCATTCGCGTCAAAACTAAAATTTGTATCAATGGATTCGGTGATACCAACTGCATCGGTTTGCATGACGACTGCAGGTAGAATCACCACCATAAAAAATACAAAGATGAACCACGTGGTTAAAACAACCCAAGGCTCTCGCATCCATTTCATTAATTGATGTTTCATTAATTGATTTCCTTTTATGAAGCAATAAAAAAATCACGCTCGACGCGTGACTTTTTATAACAATGTTACTTCTTGACTGGTTTTGCTGGAGCAGGTGCTGGTTTTGCCACTGGTTTCGCAGCTGGTTTTGTTGGAGTTGCCATGATGAATTCCTCCTATCAATATTATTTATACGCTTTTTTATTAAAAATGTATCAAAATGTGTTCTGTGAAAACATTTTGAAAAACTAACTCGCGTTAGAATGGGACTTTTTTTGAAATAACGAACCGATAATAAAGAACATGCTAATGAGAAAAATACCTAGGCCAAACATCGCTAATTGATAAACGAATTGTGAGGTGGCAATCAAGAATTGAAATGGACTGCCATTGCCATAATTTAATAATAAGAAATCTTGGTTGGTAAAGGCGTTGACAATCATCGCGACCGCGGCAAATGCTGCAGTAAAGGCAAGTGCATATGGAATGTCTTTGATTTTTGGTTGATAGTAACCAAGTTTAATTAACGCTAATGGTGCAGCAATCATGACCGCGTGATAAGTAAAGCTCGTCATTTCAACCACGTTTCTTTCTAATGGAAACCATGATAATTCCGGACCAAGAATGTTTGTCGGAATTAAAAGTGCAACTAATCCGGCCAACATGACGGTGGCAAAAGAAGCGGGCATTAACCAGCGTTTGATTAAACCATTTTTATTATCTAAAGCAAGCGCTGGGTATAAATAAAGCGGGACGGAACATAAATTTAAAGGTAATTGATAAATCGCTAATCCACCATCACGATCAATTAAAAAAATTAAACGGAGTCCTTCAATTCCTAAAAATAAAAATGTAAATAATCGTAAATAAAAAATTTGTTGTTTCTTTAAGCCTTGTGAATTTGGTTTTAGAAAAACTAAAAATAAAACCACCAACAACATTAAGAAACCAGTACCAAATAAATGTTTCTCGCCGAAAACTTGCGCTAATACCAACATATTTTACCTATCCTTTTTCAACTTTTCGTTGCGAATATAATTATATATAACTATTTAAAATTTTCCTATTACATTTTTATAACGTGAATTCATTGACATATGGTTTATATTTCGTAAAATTTGATAGAACACACTTGCAGAAATGTAAGGTCGTTGGAACTATTAGGGTCTAAAGGAAATTTCCTATGACAGCCAGAGCAATGGTTTGTCACATTTAAACTGATTACAAACCATAAAATGAATTTTCATGAGTCACATGGGAGGAAGTTTTATGTCAACTGTTCTCATTATCGGTAGTGGTGGCGTTGCTTCGGTGGGTGCGCAAAAATGTGCACAAAACCACCAAGTTTTTAAAACCATTATTATTGCAAGTCGAACCAAATCCAAGTGTGAAGCAATTGTTGAACGGATGAAAAAATATCCGGTCAAAGCAATTGCGGAGCAAGTGGATGCTGAAATCAAAGATAACGTCGTCGCATTAATCAAAAAATACAAACCAGTACTGGTGATGAATTTAGCGTTGCCTTATCAAAACATTCCCATCATGGAAGCATGCATTGAAACGAAGACGCATTACCTTGATACGGCTGCTGCAGAAATTCGAGAAAAAGCTGGTTTTGAATATAGCACCCAATGGGTCTATCATGAACGTTTTAAAAAAGCAGGCGTCATGGCATTACTTGGAACGGGATTTGATCCTGGTGTCACCAGTGTTTTTTGCATGTATGGTAAAAAACATTACTTTGACACGGTTGACTATATTGATATTTTAGACGCAAATGGTGGTGACCATGGTTATCCCTTTGCAACCAACTTTAATCCTGAAATCAACATTCGCGAAATCACGATGCCTGGCCGTTATTACGATCAAGGCAAATGGGTTGAAATCCCAGCCCTCACGGTGAAAGAATCGTATCTGTTGGATGAAATTGGTCCTAAGGATATGTACTTGATGTATCACGAAGAATTAGAATCCATCGTTAAATTTATTCCGGAAGTTAAACGTGCAAGATTTTATATGAGCTTTTCAGAAAAATATTTAACCCACTTAAGGGTGCTCGTGAATATTGGCATGACCTCAGTGAAACCAATCATGTATGAAGGTAGACCGATTGTCCCATTACAATTTTTAAAAGCAATCCTACCAGATCCTTCTTCGTTAGGACCGCGAACAAAAGGAAAAACCAACATTGGTGTCACCTTACAAGGACATAAAAACGGCAAGCCGGTTGCCTATCGTGTCTTTAACATTTGTGATCATGAAAAAGCTTATGCAGAAGTCGGCTCACAAGCGATTAGTTATACAACCGGTGTTCCAGCGATGATTGGTGCCGCCTTGATCCTCACCAAGCAATGGAAAGGTGAAGGCGTTTTTAACGTTGAACAATTTAACCCAGATCCATACATGGCCATGCTAAACGAATGGGGATTGCCTTGGAAAGAAAACTTTAAACCTGTTTTAGTTAAATAAGGAGGTCGTGTATGAAACTCACCCCAGGATTACCGACGCCTTACTATTTAATTGATGAACAAAAAATCTTAAATAATCTATTAATCATCAAAAAAATTAAAGATTTGAGTGGATGCAAAGTCCTTCTCGCCCAAAAAGCTTTTTCCAGTTTTTACTTTTATCCGTTGTTGAAACAATACCTTGATGGCACTGCTTCGAGTGGTCTTTTTGAAGCACGCTTAGCCTATGAACAGTTTGGCAAAGAAGTACACGTTTTTACCCCGGGTTTTAAAGACGAAGAATTTGAAGATATCCTCAAATATAGTGATCACATTGTTTTTAACTCAAATAGTCAGTTAAAGAAATTTAAAGACAAAGCCCTCAAAGCAAAAAAACAAATCGGGATTCGGATCAATCCAGAAGTCTCCACTCAAACGGGTAACACGATGTATGATCCTTGCTCACCAACCTCACGAATGGGCATCAAGATTCAAGACATTGATCCGGCTTTGCTTGATGGTGTTTCCGGTTTCCATTTTCACACGTTATGCCAACAAAATGCCGACGCGCTTGAAGCCACGCTCAAAGAAGTTGAAAAGAAATTTTCTCAGTACTTTTCAAAGTTAACGTGGATTAATTTTGGTGGCGGTCATCATTTAACCCGTAGCAACTATGATATTCAAAAGTTGGTCAAGATCATTCGCTATTACAAAGAAAGATATCATTTTGATGTGTATTTAGAACCCGGTGAAGCCGTGGTTTTAAATGCAGGTTATTTGGTGAGCCGTGTCTTGGATGTCACGCGCAATGATGTGGACATTGCAATCCTAGATGCCTCAGCAACCTGCCATATGCCCGATGTCTTAGAAGCAAAGTTTATTCCGCCGGTCACCACGGCCAATCCAAACGGTAAACACATCATGCGTTTATCTGGAGCAACGTGCCTTACAGGCGACGATATTGGGATTTATCGTTTTCTTGAACCACTCAAGGTTGGAGAATTCGTCATCTTTGAAGATATGGCGTTATACACGATTGTGAAAAACAATACGTTTAATGGCATTCCATTACCAAGTATTTATGCAAGAAAACTTGACGGAAAAGATGTCTTGGTTAAATCCTTTACCTATCAGCACTTTAAAGAAAAATTATCATAATTATGAAAGCAATTGTCGCGAAGTTCGGCGGAACTTCCATGGCGTCTGCCGCTACGATTAAACAAGTTGCAAAGATTATCACCAGTGATCCTTTGCGTAAGTTTATTGTCGTTTCTGCTCCAGGTAAAAGAGATAGTAAGGATACCAAAGTCACCGATTTGCTTTATCAAGTTGCCAAAGAAATCGAACTTGGTAAAGAACCGGTTACTTTTGCAAGCATTCGTGAACGTTTTGTAGAGATTACTGAGGATTTAAAGTTAGATTTGCCAATCAAATCGATTCTCCAAGACATCCTACAAAAAATGAAAACATCAAAATCCTTAGCTTATATTGTCTCTCGAGGCGAGTATTTATCGGCGTTGATTTTATCATCCTATTTAGATTTTGCATTTTTAGATGCTGGCGATATTATCCGTTTTAAAGGTGATCAATTAAATCGTACGAAAACTAGAAATGATGCTGGGCTATTATTAAAGAAACATCCTTATGTCGTGGTCGGTGGTTTTTATGGTCGCGATGAACACGATCAAATTCAAATCTTACCTCGCGGTGGATCTGATATTACCGGTGCCCTCATCGCCGATGCAGTGAACGCCAAACTTTATGAAAACTGGACAGATGTGGATGGATTCTTAACCTGTGATCCAAGGGTGGTGGATAACCCTCAACGGATTGATGCATTAACCTATCGTGAATTGCGAGTCTTGTCTTTTATGGGTGCAAGTGTCATCCAAGCAGAAACGATGTTTCCTTTGATTAAAAAAGGCATTCCTACCCAAATTAGAAACACCTTTCATCCAAGCGGTGAAGGGACGATGATTTATAGCAAACTACCTCCCGACCGATATCATGGTGCCATTACTGGCATTACTGGCGTCAAAGGCTTTAATCTGGTTGTGATCGAAAAAGAAATGATGTCAGAGTTATTAGCGTTCGATCGTAAAATTCTTCGGATTTGTGAAAAACTCGGGATTATTGTTGAACATTTTCCCTCTGGTACCGATACCTTTTCCATGATGATTGAAGCGAAGTATTTAGCGGATGGAAAAAAAGAAGCCTTGATTCAAAAGATTAAGAAAGACCTCCATCCAGATGTGGTTGAAATCACCGAAGGAATTTCTTTAATTTATGTAGTTGGAAGAAACTTATTACAAAACAAAATGAATGTGCTCAAAGTTTTCTCTGCCTTGGTGAACGCGAATGTGAATCTGAAAATGATTGATTATGGTAGTAACGGGATGCACTTGGTCATCGGGGTTGAAGACATTGATTATAAGTTCGCCATTAATGCTTTATATAACGAATTCGTATTAGGAGGTAGCAAATCATGAATCGTATCAAAATCGCTGTTGTCGGTGCAACCGGTGTCGTGGGAAGAAAATTTCTTGAGGTGTTAGAAGAAAGAAAAATTCCAATTGAAACCTTGGTCTTATTTGCGTCAGAAAAAAGTGAAGGGATGATGATCCCTTTCCGCGGTAAGTCTTATCGCGTCCTTACATTAAATGAAAAAAATATCCTTGCAAATCCGGTTGATTTTGCTTTATTCAGTGCAGGAAGTGACGTGTCCCTCGCCTTTGCGCCAATCTTTGCCAAACAAAAAACACTCGTCATCGATAATTCCTCTGCGTGGAGAATGGATAAAAACGTTCCCTTGGTGGTACCAGAAGTTAATCCCAAAGACGCCTTTCAACATCGCTATATCATTGCAAATCCTAATTGTTCAACGATTCAAGCGGTGGTTGCCATCAAACCCTTGCATGATGCCTTTAAGATTACCCGGATGGTCATTGCAACCTATCAAGCCGTGAGTGGCGCAGGAAGTAAGGGCCTTCATGATTTAGCGGAAAAATTACCAAGCGGTAAAACCACAAAATTTCCTTATCAGATTTATGAAAACGTCATTCCCCATATTGATATCTTTATGCCTAATGGAAATACCAAGGAAGAAGAAAAGATTATTCATGAAACAAGAAAGATCATGGGTATTCCACTTCTAGCGATTAGTAGTTCTGCTGTCAGGGTCCCGGTCAAAAATGGCCACAGTGAAGTCATCAATTTGGCATTTGAAAAACCTTTTGACATCGAAAAAGTAAGGCAAATACTTAAAAAAGCTCCCGGTGTTGTGCTTTATGATGATCCCAATCTCAAGCAATATCCGATGCCTTTACTCGTCGATGGTAAAGATGAGGTTTACGTTGGACGGGTTCGTCGTGATGAATCGATTGAAAATGGGTTAAACTTGTTTGTGGTAGGAGACAATCTAAGAAAAGGTGCTGCAACCAACGCGGTACAAATTTTGCAACTCTTCTTAAAATAAATTGATGAACGTTTTAATTTATGTCGCCATCTTTTCCGCAAAAATGACCGAGGTTAGTATCGGAGTTTTTCGGTTACTGTTAATGACAAAAGGATTTAGAAAACAAGCCGCTTTAATTGTCTTCTTTGAACAAATGATTTGGGTAGTCAATGTGTCGTTGGTGGTCACGAGAATCACTGAAGACCCATTACGTGTTTTAGCATACGCGGGTGGATTTGCTTGCGGACTTTATTTTGGTTCTTGGTTAGAAGGCCGTGTTGGTCTTGGTAATATCAAAGCAGAAATTATAGCGGAAAAAGATGACGCCATCGCATTGGCAGAAGAATTACGGGCCAATGGATTTGCCGCAACCATTCTTGATTCTGTTGGCAAAGCGAACCATCGCAATGCGATGATTATTTCTTACATACCTAGAAAAAGAAGAAAAGAAGTTGCCGCGATGGCAACTCATTTTCCGAAAGCAGTGGTGACCTTCCTTGATGTCCGACCAGTTCAAGGTGGTTACGGAACTGCAAAGAAACGTTAACTTCTACTTTTTAATAAACCTTCAGACCAGCGTTCAACTTGATCAAAGAGTTTGCCAACCAATCCAATTTGATATGGTGCTGGTTTAAAACCTTCTTTGGGAAGAAATTCTATGTTGAGGTTGAACATGACATGTTGTTGCACATCGGCAACCGCAAGTGCGCCAAGGATGGTCCGTAAGTGTTCTGCTGCTCTTGCTCCACCTGCATAACCATAACTGACGATACCAGCAGCCTTGTTTGCCCATGGTTCAAGTGTGAGATCAAGGGCGTTTTTTAACGAGGCAGTAATCGAGTGATTGTACTCAGCGGCAACAAAAATAAATCCATCCAGACTTTTAATCTTGTCTTGCCAACGTTGAATGTTATCTTTCGCACTTCCTTCACCTAATAAAGGTAAACGAAACGTCGATACTTCGATTAATTCATACTTATGTTTACGTGTTTGTCCTTGGGTAAGCAACCATTTTCCCACCGATTGTCCGACGTTGCCTTCTCTTGTTGATCCTACAATGATGCCAATATTCATCTTGTTCTCCTTACCCCTCCTATAGGGGGTATAATTAACTTTATGCTCACAAAGACTGGAATGCAAACTTTATTACGAATCATCATGCTTAACGATTGAATTTTTGTTGGTTAATCTTGATAATAAACTTATGAAAACAACCATTTCATCTTTACTATTTTTAAGTTTCATCCTGGCGGCTTGCCAACCAGATGCTAATTCCTCTCTTAGTTCCGCTTCTAGTAACACAAGCGTTTCTGAAACATCATCTGTTTCATCAACGAGCTCGACCTTAAGTCCCATCGTTGAACTGAATAATGTCCTTTACGGCAATGAAGAACGCCAAGTCCTTGAAGTCGCTTATGAACGTGGGAAAACAGAGGTTTCACCTGCTGTATTATTCATTCATGGCGGCAGTTGGATTAGTGGTGATAAAAGCATGATGCGCCGTTACCGCGAACAAATCATTGATGCGGGATATGTTTATATCAGTATGAATTACCGCTTCATCACCAGTGGGGCAACTTATCTTGATATGCTTGATGACATTAGTTTGGTTTTACAATTTATTTACGACTATGCAGAAGATCTCACCGTTGATCCAAGTCAAATTGCCTTGGTTGGTGAAAGTGCAGGAGCGCATCTTGCGTTGTTATATAGCTACCGCAATACAAGTGTAATACCAATCCGCTTTGTCATGGCACTTGTCCCTCCGGTGAACTTTACCGATCCATCGTATATCACCTTTGGTGATCCAATGATTCAATTGTTCCTTGCCAACGGATTAATGGGGACGGATGTGTTAAGTCCAGACGTCATCATGGAAGATGGTTATCCACTATCGTGGATCGATGCCTCACCCATTTCTCACCTAGGCGACGCAATTCCAACCCTCATTGGTTATGCGGGCATAGATGAACTCATTCCTCTTTCCAACATGGAAAGTTTCCTTGAAGAAGCAGACCAATTAGACGCACCAGTTGAAACGTTTTTCTTTCCAAACAGTGGTCATAGTCTAGAAAATGACCCATTGGTTCTTAATAACTTACTGAATCGATTTTTTGAATACTTCGCTTTATATTTCATTTAAAAAGTCTTGTCACATCCTTGACATTTGATACCCATATGGGTATATTAACCTTATGAAATGTAATCAAGATTTACTCCATCGGATGAATCGCCTTCATGGTCAAATGAAAGGCATTTTAGCGATGATGGAAAACCAAAAGTCATGCCAAGATTTGGTTGTTCAACTTAAAGCGATTCGCGCCAATCTAGACAAAACCATATCTTTAGTCACCACTGAAAATTTACAACAAATTATGCTCGATCAACCCAAAGACAGCCAAGCTATAAAAGACGCGATGGCGCTGATTGTGAAGAGTCGTTAAGATGTTTGATTTTCAAATCCAAAAACGTTCAATTCCCACCATCTTTGAATACCAACAATTATGGGATGTATTGATTGTTGGTGGAGGACCTTCCGGTCTTAATGCTGCGCTTTATGCGCAACGTAAAGGATTAAAAGTCGCCATCATCAGTAAAGAAATTGGCGGTCAACTTCATAACACCTCAACCGTGGATAACTACCTTGGTATCCCCATGACCGAAGGGAAAGACCTATCGGCATTATTCCTTAAACACCTTGAACAATTAAATGTTCCCATTTATCTGGATGCGTTGGTACAAACCATTACCAAAACCAAAGAAGGGTTTTCACTTCATCTTGAAAATGGAACCGTGCTCAAGAGTAAAACCGTGCTACTTTCAACCGGTGGTAAGCCCAATCAATTAAACATACCTGGCGAGCATACCTTTGCAAACAAAGGGGTATCGTATTGTACAACCTGTGATGCACCATTCTTTAAAAATAAAAACGTCGTGGTTGCGGGTGGTGGTAATAGCGCAGCAGAGGCAGTTATTGATCTATCTGCATGGGCTCATCACATCACTGTTGTCCATCGTAGCCAATGGCGTGCAGATGCAATTATTCTTGAGAGACTTAAAAAGATTCCTAACCTCACCATTTATCTTGAACACCAACTCTTAAGTGTTGAAGGCAAAACGATGATGGAAGGGGTTTGGATGCTTGAAAAAGCAACCCAAAAGAAGCATTATGTGAAAGCGGATGGTTTGTTTATTCAAATTGGTTTATTGGCAAACAGCCAACTCGTCAAAGACTTAGTCAAACTCACCCCAAAAGGTGATGTGATTGTTGATGATCAATGGATGACGTCCGTGCCTGGCCTCTTTGCTTGCGGGGATGTCACCCATCACCCATTTAAACAAATTGTCATTGCCGTTGGCGACGGTGCAAAAGCCGCCTTAGCAATTCAACAATACTTAATCCATCATTCCTAAAGGAGGTATGCACATGGAAAAATTCTTTACTGACGACATTCGTAAGCAAATCACGGATATCCTACAACAAATGGTACGTGCGATCACCATCAAGTTATTTCTTGATGAAAAAGAATGCCAAACTTGCAACGAAACCAAACAACTCTTAAGTGAGTTTGCGGAAACGAACCCAAAAATTAAATTGGTGCTTTTAGATAAAGTGCACGATGCCAAACAAGTTGAACAATACGGCATTACGTTATTGCCAAGTTTTGTCATGCTCAATGATTTAGGCGAATACAAAGGGGTTAAGTTTAATGGCATTCCTGCTGGCCATGAAATCAATTCCTTTATTAGTGCCCTGATTGAAATGTCTGGCTTCCCACTCAAGATGCCACAACCTTCCCTTGATCGCATCGCTAAGATTAATAAACCCGTCCACATTAAGGTGTTTGTGACGTTAAGCTGCCCACATTGCCCAGGTGCGGTTCAAACCGCTCATCGACTCGCGATGTTAAACCCAAACATCAAAGCAGAAATGATTGAAGCCAATACCTTCCCAGCAGTCTCTAAAAAATACAATGTTTC
>CAMBSI010000023.1 GCA_945870555.1 Staphylococcus epidermidis
TTGATCAATGGCATGGTCAACAAGACCTTGAATATAGTTCTTTTCTTCTTCAATGATTTGTTCGTCCTTAATTTGTTGTGGGGATGAACTTGACGACATGACGGATTCATTGGTAGCATTTTGTGATTGTTGTAACAATTGCATGCGAATAAGATTGCGAATTTTTTCTTTCAGTTTTGAGACTTTTTCTCTTGCTTCCACCATGCCATCTTTTTCTAAAACGGGTGGAGTTGCAGGTAAGACTACTGTTGGCGTTGATTGCATCATGGCTTGACTTGCCGAACGATTAGAGGAATCTTCCTCAATGACGGTTTGACTTTCTGAAGCAGGAGATGTTTGATTTATTTTGGAAATCGCAACTTGTAGTTCATTTAACGCAATGCGTTGTTCTTCAATGATCCGTTCAAGGTTTTCAATACGGTTTTGGTCAATGGATGGTTCAATCGGTTCTTGCGTGGAAACGATTGGTGTGGCTATTAACGTTTGAACTTCATCACGAGAAGGTGAATGTTTTTGGATGAGTGAGACAACTTCTTCTTCAGTTAACGTGTTCACGAGTGGGATTGGGGTTGGCACCACTTGAATCGGATTAGCCTGAAACAACTTGAACGATTGGACAACTGGAGATTGATCAATCGCTTGGTTAACAAGGGGTTGTAAACTTTCTAAAGTTTGAGGCATAACATTAGTGCTTGAAACGGCAGTTTTAGATTTAAGTTCTATGATTGATTGATTCACGAGTGATTGCACATCTGTTTTTAGTTGTTCAAATGCATTCGTGATTTGATTGCCAATTTTTTCTGCAACTAAACTTTCCACCACTTCGCGATTTAAAGAATCATATTTGATTAATTCCTCATTAATCAAATTTGCGACTTGTTCCTTTGATTTCGGTTCAAGTTGGGTCATTTCTTGCGCAATGGCATTGGTAACTTGTTGTTGAATATCAACCGGTTCTTCTTCGATGATTTCTTCTTCCTTAATCATTTGTGGAGATAAATCGACGGTCTCATTAGCGATGGGTGAAACGACAACCGATGGTTGAATCGGTATCACGGGAGCAGCTTGTGCTTGTTGTTGCATCAATTGCTTACGAATAAGACCACGTATTTTTTCTTTGAGTTGTAAGACTTTTTGTCTTGCATGCATGATCTCGTTTTTTTCTGGAACAGGCGGAGTGGCAGGTAAGACCACCACGGGGGTTGATTGCAAGAAGGGTTGACTTGTGGCGACAACAGGTAAGGTTTCTTCTCTTTCGAATCGATTTTTTGTAACCGTCGGCGATGGAATTTGGTTAGGAATGACAAACTTAGAAAGTTCTTCCGCAATAATCGTTTCTTCTTTAACCAGCGGAATCATCTTCCCTTTCTTTTTAACGTAAGGATTTTTTAAACCATCAAGCAACATAAGGCCATGAAATAAGATCGTGAAAAAAACAATGAGAATGACCAAACCAGAGTAAGCATAGGTTGAAATGCTAACCGAACCCCCAGATATCGGAAGTAATAAGCGTTCAATAAAGTCTTCAGGTACACCAGTTTGATAAGTGGCTAGCGAGGTGGCGTCAGGATAAAGCCCAAATATGGCCAAAAGACCAAAAACAAGAAGTGTCGATAACGTAATCAATGAATTGAGAAAACGGAAAATTCGAAATTGAATCAGGGAACTAAATAGAATTAAAAGCATGGCAACACCAAACAATGCTACCGCACCAAGTTGTAAGCCGGAAACCAGGTTAATCGATGGTAGGTTATTGACGATGTTGAGGATTGGCCCAAATGCTGAAAAGCCATATGCGCCAAGTGTGTTCAAGGTTGGGGTTGGGTCTAGCGTTGACAGGAAACCTTCAGCATAGGCAATCAATCCGATAAAACCAGCAATCAATGCCAATAATAGGAATCCAATCACGTTAATCATTTTTTTCATTACAAAGCCTCCATAAACGAGAAGTTTATATGGATTAATCATAACATTCTCAATGACTTTTTTATACTAGAATTCTAAGACAATACTTCAATCCAAAATTCAAAGAAAGAAGAAATTTTCTTGCAACATTCACCCCATTATCGCTATAATATAAAAGCATTGCAGGTGTAGTTCAATGGTAGAACACAACCTTGCCAAGGTTGATACGCGGGTTCGATTCCCGTCACCTGCTCCAAAACAACCAAGAAAAACCTCCTCAGGGAGGTTTTTTCATTTCAATATTAGATCATTATTTGCGTTTGATTTGCTCGTATAAGTTGATGAACGAAAGTCGATTTATTTGATCTTCTTGTTCTTCATACTCATTTCATTGATGTCCAAGACTGCTTGATCCAACACTGCGGCTTTGAATTCAGGGTATTCACGACCCTCGATTGCCACAATTAAACGATGGAAGCTCCTAATATTGACGATAAATTGATTATCTTCACTCACTGGAATCCGATTAATCATCGCATCGTTATTGACTAAAATGATTGAAATAAAGTTGTTTGGATCTAAACCAGTCACCATGATCAGTTTTTCAATGCGTTGACGATTCAATAGAAAAGGGTTTGGAATATATCGATAACGTGGTTCTTGGTATTTATATTCATAATAGGACCATTCTTTATCACTACCTTTTCCAAGTAAACCCCCTTGGAAATATAAATCTTTGATTGCATAAATAAACTTGTTGCCAAAAACCAGATGGTCAATAATGACATCACGATTGCCAGGTAATTTAACTTTGACAGAAGGAATCAAATAATAATCATGTTCCGCAACAAATCGATGAATAATGTCATTAAATATTTTGTTAAGATTACGAATCGCATATTGCTGTTTGAACCATGGATAAAATAGAAAAAATAACGAGACTAAAATAACCGTTGAAAGTAACGAAATAATGGTGATTTGTACTTGAGAAAGTGAAGTAAACATCATGAGGCAATCTGTAATGCAACTTCAAGCATTTTTTTCAAACCAATTTCACGTTGTGATGGCGTTAAGATTTCCTTGTAGTGAAATGAATCCGAAACCGACATCATCGCCAGTGCTTTTTTACCTAAACGAGCCGCGTTTGCATACAAAGCATAAGCTTCCATTTCCACACCAAGAATACCTAAGGCTTCCCATTTTTTCCATTTGTCTGGATCGACGTCATAAAATACATCACTACTTAAAACATTACCAACATGAAAAGGTAGCTCTTTTTTTCGGCATTGTGCCACCGCTTGTTCAACCAATGAGAAAGTTCCCAAAGCAGAAAAAGTTCCGTTTCTAAGCTGAAATTGACTTGCCCAATTGCTATCGGTGCTTGCCCCTTGGGCAATGATAATGTCATAAAGTTTTGCACTCTTCACATAAGCCCCGGTCGTTCCAACGCGAATGATGGTTTCAACGCCAAAGGATGTATAAAGTTCATGAGAATAAATGCCCATGCTTGGCATGCCCATGCCAGAAGCCATGACGGAAATTGGTTTACCAAGATATAGCCCAGTAAAGCCATACATGTTACGAACATTATTGACTTGTTTAACATTGGTTAAAAACGTATCAGCGATAAATTTGGCGCGTAAAGGATCACCCGGCATCAATACCGATTTTGCAAAATCACCTAACGATGCTTGGATATGGGGTGTGGCCATGATTCATCTCCTCAATTGATCTTCTAAAATTATCTTAACACAAATAAAATGAGGCACCGTAGAAGTTTAAAGCCGTTTACTTGCCTTCAACCAACCTTGAATGAACGTTAATTTTGATTTAAAAGCTTCAAAGTCCTTTAATTTCCATTCCCAATTTGGTGAACCAATCGTACCAGGAACATTCATTCTTGCTTCATCCGTAAGCGACAATAAATCTTGCATCGGTAAAATGGCAAAATCTGGTTGCGCATGTAATGTGAATTGAACCATTTTTTCCGCAATCGTTCCTTTGAACGTTTTTAAAATGTCACTTAATTGCTTTTGGGATATCGGTTTCAATAAGTCATACCATCCCATCGTGGTTTGATTATCATGGGTTCCTGTGTAGGCGATTGCATGCGTCGGCATGATTGGTGCGACTGCAGGGGGTAATTTTCCTTCATGATTTGGATAAATCGGAAATTCAAATTGGGTAATTTTCATGCCGGGTAATTGGAAATGGTCTCTAAGTTTTAACACTTCTGGGCGTAAATCACCTAAGTCTTCAGCAATGATTTTGACATCTGGTAATGCTTTTTTAATCGCATTAAACAACGCATAACCCGGTGCTTCTATCCATGCACCTTCAACTGCAGTTGGACATGAAGAAGGAATCTTCCAATAGGTGTCAAAGGCTCTAAAGTGATCGATGCGAATCATATCAAATAAGGTCGCGTTATAACGTAAGCGATCAATCCAAAATTTAAAACCATCCTTTTCCATGACATCCCAGCGATAAAGCGGGTTTCCCCAACGTTGACCAGTTTTTGAAAAATAATCCGGTGGAACCCCAGCAATAAAGGTAGGTTCGCCATCTGGGGTGAGCATAAATTGTGATTGATTCATCCACACATCAATGGAATCAATGCCGACATAAATTGGGATATCACCAACCAAGAGGACGCCATGTTGATTCGCATATTGTTTCACCAACGTAAATTGTTGAAACAATAAAAATTGAATCATTTGATGATATTGAATGCGTGGAAGATAAGGCGTTAAATCCAAGGCCCGATTTTTCACATACGTCTTGAATTCTTTTTGCCAAGTCGACCACATTTGTAATTGGTGTAATTCCTTGAACGTCACGAAAATCGCGTACATTTCAACCCAAGGATTTTCTTTGATAAAACGAGCATAAGCCGCATTCGCTTGGAAATTTTTAAAGGCCTCTTGAAAGTATTTTGTTTTGTATGTTCTAACCGCTTCATAGTCAACTTTAACGGCATTCGCTTGAAACGGTTTTGGTTTTTTGATCAACCCTTGTTCATGAAGTAAATCAAGTGATAAATAAAGCTCATCCATCGCTTTTGAGGAATATGGTTGGTACGGAGAATTGCCATATCCTAATGGATTTAAAGGCAAAACTTGCCAAAGTTTGGTTCCGGATTCGACCATTAAATCAATAAAACGATATGCTTGGGGACCGAAGTCACCAATCCCATAAGTTGATGGTAACGAAGAAACTGCGAGTAAAATACCGGAAGTGCGCATGTGGATTGACTCCTTTTATTTTCATCTAGAATTATACCGATTTTTTAACCTTTTGAAGCAATAAAAAAACCATCACGTAAGGATGGTTTTTTTAAGAAATGATTTTAACTAAATGATCGTCTTTTGAGTATCTTTATCGAATAGATGAGCCTTTTCTAAATTCAGCACAAAGCGGATGGAATCTCCAATGCGGTACGTATGAAGCGCGTCGATTTTACTGATTAAATTATTACCAGCTAAGTCGGTGTGGACAATATATTCATGCCCTAAAAGTTCCGCAACTTTAATCGTGCTCTTTAGAACGGCGGTTGGGAATAGTTTTTCTAAGGCTCCATCTTCTCGGTGAGAATCTTCTGGGCGAATACCAAAGACGATTTCTTTATTGTCATAACCCTTTAAAGCTTTTTTAAACTTTTCTGGTAATTCAACTTTTAAGCCATCGGCAAAATAAATTTGGCCATCTTTGTATTTCACATCCATCAGATTCATTGCAGGTGAGCCAATAAAAGCTGCCACGAATAAGTTTGCAGGATGATTATAAATTTCAATTGGCGAACCAATTTGCATGATATAGCCACCCTTCATGACGACAATACGACTTGCCATCGTCATGGCTTCGGTTTGGTCGTGGGTAACATAAATGGTGGTTGCACCAATATTTTCATGAAGCTTGATAATTTCTGCACGCATTTGCACACGTAATTTAGCGTCGAGGTTTGATAAAGGTTCATCCATTAAGAACACTTTGGCATTACGGACGATTGCACGACCAAGGGCAACCCGTTGACGTTGACCACCTGATAATTGTTTTGGTTTGCGATCCAATAGTTTTTCAATTTCTAGAATTTTGGCAGCGCGATAGACTCTTTCGCGAATTTCTTCTTTGTTGATATGGCGAATTTTTAAACCAAAAGCAAGGTTATCAAACACGGTCATGTGTGGATAAAGCGCATAAGATTGGAACACCATTGCGATATCGCGATCTTTTGGTGGGGTGTCATTTCTTAAGGTGCCATCAATAAACAATTCACCATTCGTGATATCTTCTAACCCTGCAATCATGCGAAGCGTGGTTGATTTTCCGCAACCAGATGGGCCAACAAGAACGATAAATTCTTTATCCTTCACTTCTAAATTGAAATCAAAAACTGCTTGGACTTTGTTGTCATAAACTTTATTAATATTCTTCAATACGACTTCTGCCATGGTTATTCTCCTTATGAGTATTTTAACAAACTCATTTTATCATGATTTGTGCATCGTGCACAAATCATTCCTGACGCATCATTAACTTTTCCACCAAGGTAAAAAAGACGGCGTGATCATGGATCCGAATGTCCAACCCTGTCAAGGTAATAAACTGTTTGAGTCGGTAAGAAAACGTATTTCGGTGAACATAAAGTCGTTGACTCGCAACGGTTGCATTCATATCGCTTAACAGCAACATCGACGCAGTTTGCATCAAATGGCGCGGGACATTTGCAAATTCCGCTTGAATAAATGGGATTAAACTCATATTTCCTTCGATCATCAATTGGACTAAAAAATCACCCAAGTGATCAATTTTTCCAGGATTTAATTTTAATCCGAGTAAGGATGCTTTTTCACCCAATGCGTGTAACCGATAGGATTTTAATAAATGGATTTTCACATTATGTTCTTGTTGATAGAGATCAAGAAAAGATTGAATCGGCGTTTTTGCATCTTCACTTGAAAAAAAAGCCCATTGTGATTTTTGAATCACTTGTAACGTGATCGGGTGACCGATCACTTCAGCTAACATTGGCCGAAACGTTTTTTCTTGAAAAGGTTGATCGGAAGCAACATAAAAACAATGTAAGGTTTTCATTCAACATCAAAAACGTAGGTTTCAAATGGTCGTAGCAATAAGCTCAAACCTCGCTTTTCAATCATCGGGTAATTATGTAGCACAACCGCATTGACGACATGATCAATTTTAAACGTGACTTCATAAGGACGAAAATTACTCACCACCAATAAAGATGGTCTACCTTGATGAATATAAGCAAATACATCCGGATTTTCTAAATCAACAAACGATAATCGACCATCAAGGATGGTGTTTAGGATGGTAGGTTTTTTTCTTAGTGCGATCGCCTTACGATAAAAATTGAAAATGGAATCTGGATCAAGTTTTTGGGTTGCTAAGTTGACTTCAGGATAGTTTCCATTGACGTTTAAAAATGGTTCGACTTTAGAAAACCCGGCATAAGGTTCATTACTCCATTGAAAAGGGGTACGGGCATTGACGCGTGAGGTTCTTCTTAAAAATCTCAAGATGGTCGTTTCGTCTAAACGTTCGCTTGCTTGCTTTGCATATTGCAAAGCAGATACATCTTTGAATTGTGTTAATTTCTCATAATCAACATTACTCATGCCAATTTCTTCACCATTATATATAAATGGGGTGCCATAAAGAAATAACAAGGTCGTGGCTAACATCGTCGCAGATTCTTTGCGATATCGAATCGATCCATATTGAGAAACCACACGTGGATGATCGTGATTTAACCAATAAATCGGTAACGATGCATGCGGTGAAACCGCTTGGTACCATTTTAGAAAGTTCTTTTTTAATTGAACAACATTGGTTTTTAACTCATGGTCTGCTTTTGTATCTGATCCATACGCGCCATTTTCCCAACACGTATCAAAATTAAAGACTAGATTTAAACTTCCGATTTTTGGATCCACATATTTTAAAGAATCTTCAGGACTGACACCACCGCCAACTTCCCCAATCGTTAATGCTTCTGGATAAGCGTCTAGGACTTGGGCTTTAAATTCTTTGAGGTAATCAAAAACCTTCGGCAATGAAGAAAACTTCGTTGAATCCAAAACCAAACCGTCCTTATCAAGAGGTAAAGTTGAATCAGAAAAGGTTAAATCTTTTGCAAGATGGGCAAGCGCATCCAATCGGAAACCATCCACGCCCATCGATAACCAATATTGGGCAATGGCATAAAGTTCTTGTCGCATTGAAGGATTTTCCCAATTTAAATCGGGCATTTTTTTGGAAAAGATTTTTAGGTAATATTGTTTTACGGTTTCATCATAATGCCAAGCGCTATCTGAGAAATAACCACGCCAGTTGGTTGGCGGTAAGAGTTTTCCTTCTTCTGTCACCCTTGGATTTTTCCATAGATAATAATTGTGGTATTTTGAATACCGATTTTTTCTAGCTTCAATAAACCACCGATGTTCATCACTCGTATGATTAAGGACTAAATCAATGATGATACGAATCCCTAAGGTATGGGCTTCTTTTAACAAGGCTTGAAAATCTTCCAAGCTACCAAAACTCGGATCGACTTGTAAATAATCTTTGACGTCATAACCATAATCATCCATCGGTGAAGCAAAAAAAGGACATATCCAAAGAAGGTTGATTCCCAATTGATACAAATGGGGAAGTTTTTGCCGAATACCATTGATATCTCCAATGCCATCATTGTTACTGTCGTAAAACGATCGGGGATAGATTTGATAACCAATCGCTTCTTGCCACCAATGGCGTTTTCGATTACTCAAAATAAGTGACTCCTTTTTGAGCATCTTTGATCATCTTGATAAGATCTTTTCTTTCAATTTTTGGGGAAATGGTTTTGGGTAATTTATTTAATGGAAAAAACTGAACATCGGTGATTTCATGGCCCCATGGTTTTAATGGTGCCAATAGGCTGCCTTGAAATACTAAAACATACTGACTTTCAGATTGGCCGCGATGACTAAAATCATAATGGTAAACACCAGTCAATTTTTCAACTTTTACTTCTGCTCCTGCTTCTTGCATACATTCTTTGGTGATCGCTTGTACAGGACTTTCAAACAAGTCAGCCCAACCGCCTGGAATTGTATAGCCACCATCTACTTTTTCTTTGACAAGTAGTACGTCAGACTGTTCATTAAAAATAATCATCCGAACCGATACGTTAGGAGTAGGATACAAATCGCGTTGAAAATATTGGGGGCGATTAAAATTAATCTTGGTAAATTCTTTCAACATCTTTGAAGAAAGATCACTTAACTCTTGGTAGTTTTCCAACGCATAAGCATCTTTGGAGTAGGTTAATCCAATTTTACTGATGGATTGAACCTTAAGAATGAATTCATAAAACGCCAGGTTATCTTTTGGTTTCATCTTCTTTATTTTACTCTAAAATCATCAAGAAAAACCTATAAAAAGATACCAAAGAATGATATTGTAATGATAAAGGAGGACCAACAATGGTATTAACAAATGTTGATGTTCAGTTAGTCGGAATCATTGTATGGGTTGTCATCTTTTTTGTAGCGGTGATTATTGAATCCCTTGAACCACAATTGGTGTCATTATGGTTTGCTGGTGGGGCTTTGGTTGCATTGCTCTTTGCAACGCTATTTCAAGTAAACTTACTCTGGCAAATTCTCTTATTCATGGGAACAAGTGCTTTACTTTTAGTCTTGACTAGACCGTTCGTGAAAAATGTGACCAATCGGCCAGCCATTCCAACCAATGCGGATGCCTTAATCAATAGGGAAATCTTAGTTGAAAAAAGCTTTGGTCCAAAACAATCTGGGATGGGTCTTCATGGCGATGTGCGTTGGAAACTGGTCACTGAAGGTGATGTGAGTTTTAAAGCAGGAGATTACGCGATTGTTAAATCGATCAACGGTAACAAGTTAACCGTTGCAAAAAAGAAAGAAGGTAGATAAACATGATTTTATTTTCAACTGCGGCAGGGATTGGATTATTCTTTTTAGGCATCATCTTTTTCGTTGTTTTAATTGTCATCATTCGTTCAATTGTCATCGTCTCACAAGGTACAACCGTGCTCGTCCAACGTTTAGGTAAATACCATAAAACGCTTGCAGCAGGTATTCATTTGATTGTTCCGGTGATTGACTCTAAAGTAGCGACGATTTCCTTAAAGGAACGCGTCTACGACTTCCCACCACAACCTGTCATTACCAAAGATAACGTCACGATGCAAATTGATACGGTCGTCTATTTTCAAGTGACGGATCCAAAACTCTTTACGTATGGGGTTGAACGTCCTTTATCCGCAATGGAAAACTTAACTGCAACCACCTTACGTAACTTGATTGGGGACCTTGAACTCGATCAAACCCTAACCTCACGTGACCGCATTAACCATCAAATGTGGGAAACCTTAGAAGAAGCAACCGATTCATGGGGTATCAAAGTCAACCGGGTTGAATTAAAAAACATTATCCCACCACGTGATATTCAAGAAGCCATGGAAAAACAAATGAGAGCGGAACGTCAAAAACGTGAAGCGATTCTTGAAGCTGAAGGTAAAAAACAAGCCGCAATTTTAACCGCAGAAGGTGAAAAAGAATCCGCTGTTTTACGCGCACAAGCTGTCAAAATTAAAAAGATTACCGAAGCCGAAGGGGAAGCTGAAGCCATCCTGAAGATTTTTGAAGCCCAAGCAAAAGGGGTTGAATTGATCAATAAATCCAAACCTGATGCAGCCTTCTTAACCTTAAGAGGATTTGAAGCATTAGAAAAAGTTGCCAACGGTAATGCGACGAAATTAATCATCCCATCTGAAATTCAAAACGTCACTGGTTTAATTGCCTCATTAAAAGAAGTGATGACCGATGATAAAGTGGTCGTTCCCGCCAAGAAGAAGTCTGAATAATTGATTAAAAAAGAAAAAGCATCTCGATGAGCGAGATGCTTTTTTTATGCTAATTTATTCGACCGTTACGGATTTTGCTAAGTTACGCGGTTTATCAATATCGCGCTTCAGGGCTAAGGCTGCATAGTAGGATAAGTATTGACCAACCATCGCTTTTAGTAACGGGGATAAGTAGACTTTGCAGTTGCCGGTGACAAATGCATCTTCGTCTTTGGCGAGTGCCAAGTTACTAATTGGATAAACTTTAGCACCACGTGCCATCACTTCTTGGAGGTTTGACCGAATCGCTGCTGCAGTGGTTGGATCCGAGATAAACGCAACCACCGGCACATCCTTTTTGATTAAGGCAATCGGCCCATGCTTTAATTCACCACCCGGTAATCCTTCAGAGTGAATATAAGTAATTTCTTTAAGTTTTAACGAGGCTTCGAGGGCAACCTCAAAATCAAGACCTCTACCAAGAAAGAACACATCAGGTTGCACACTGATTGCATTCGCCATGGCTTGGATTTCTGATTTGGAATCAATTAAACTTTTCATCGCTTCGACCACTTCGACGAGATCAGTGATGATTTCATTACTTTGAATTAATGCCGATTTGAGCATCGCCAATAAGGTCACTTGGGCAATATAGGCTTTGGTCGAGGCCACGGCAATTTCCATGCCAGCAAAAAGTAAAAGGGTAAAATCAGCAGCCCGTGCAAGCGAGGAAGCTTTGGTATTCGTCACCGTAATAATCGGAATTTGATGGTCTTTAATAATTTTGATGCAGCGAATTAAATCTGCGGTTTCTCCACTTTGAGAGATGATAAAAAATAAAGGTTTTTTACCTTTGATTTCAGGGTAATAAGCAAACTCGCTGGCAATATAAACACGACTCGTTTTACCAATCGCTTCAAAATAGCGTCTACCTACAAGGGCTGCGTGGTAACTGGTCCCACATGCTAAAAAGATAATATGATCTGCAGCTTGAATTTTTGCCATCATCGCTTCATCAAATGAAAAGTGGTTTCCATCAAGGTAGTTATCCATCAAGTGTTGAATGACTTGTGGCGCTTCTTCAATTTCTTTGAGCATGTAGTGAGGATAGCCGTTAAGACCAATATCGGTCACCGTCAAATCGGTTTTATGAAATTTTAATGGTCTTTTTTTCTTGGGATCAAGGTTTTCCACAACGACATCGGTCTTGGTGATATAGCCATATTCATAATCTTCTAGAATATAAAAGGTTTGTGCATATGCAAGCATCGGAACGTAGTCAGACGCAACATAATTGGTGTTAGCCCCTTTACCAATAACCAAAGGAGAATGAAGTTTTGCAAAATAAACTTTGGATTCATCTTTTTGAAAAAGAATGGCTAAAGCATATGAACCTTCAAGTTCTTCTAACGTTAATTGAATGGCCTTTAAAGGTTGTTTATTGGCATCATTTAAATAATGCCATTCCATCAAGTTGACGATGACTTCGGTGTCAGTATCCGATTGAAAGACATACTTTTTGTTTTCGAGTTTTTGTTTGAGGGCGCGGAAATTATCGATCACCCCATTATGGGCAAGGGTGAACAATTGTTGTTGTGAGGTATGTGGATGGGCATTCTTAAGGTTTGGTTCTCCATGCGTCGCCCAACGGGTATGGCCGATCCCTGCAGATGCTTGGAAATTTTTAGGTACAAGTTGGTTAAGTTGATCAATCCGTCCTGGCAAGCGATAAATATCAAATTTTCCGCTTGTCAAAAAAGCAGTACCAGCGGAATCGTACCCACGATATTCAAGGCTTTTTAATCCGCTAAGTAAATATTGACGTAATTGCGTTTCACCGACCGAGCCGACAATCCCACACATGTACAATTCCCCCTTTGTTAGTTGATAAATGTACTTTCAATAAAACGAATCACTTCCATCACCAGGCTTTCACATTGCTGGGGGGCTAATGCTT
>CAMBSI010000024.1 GCA_945870555.1 Staphylococcus epidermidis
TTAATTAAATCTAAACACACGGATTGAGTATCTGTGTTTGTAAAGCAATCAACGATGATTACATCTATATTTTCATTTGAACTTGTGTGTATACTCGGTGCTTACATTCTATTTTGGTGGTTATTTCTAAGATATAAATTCACATCATGAGGCTCATGGACAATGGTTTTAAAATCTTAATTGTGTAATAAAAGGTCGAACTTAACGGATATCGTCAGTTTATTTAATGACAACTATTGAAAAGGAATGGTAAATTTTGTAAAGAGATGGTCTTTATTGGAATTGGTTTGTGGTTGTGTGGTATGGTATGACTATGTACGGAATTATTGACCTCGGTTCAAACACAGTCAGGCTTAATGTTTATCAAGTCAATGATAAACTAATTCAACTTATTTTCTCAAAAAAAGAATTTGTTTCTTTAGCGTCATACGTTAATGCTTATCATCAATTATCAGAGGAAGGGATTCAAGCTGCTTTATCGGTGATTAAGCAGTATGTCACCATTCTTCAAAACCTGAATATCAAAGATAATTACCTCATTGCAACTGCGGCAATCCGTAATGTCAGCAATAAATTAGCGGTGATTGAAAAAATTAAGAAAGCCGTTCCTTTCTCAGTAGAACTCTTATCTGAAGAGCAAGAAGCGCTTGCCGATTTAGAAGGGGTTTTGATCGATACGAAAATTGAAAAAGGTGTGGTGCTTGATATTGGTGGCGGCTCGACTGAACTTGTTGCCTTTGAAAATCAAGAAGTGGTGTATGCAAAAGCTTTAAAAATTGGATCCCTTTCAGCTTATGTGGATTACGTCAATAAAATCATTCCTAAAAATAAAGAACTCAAAAAAATCAAACAAGCGGTTATCGAAGCAATGGATAAGCTTGAATTACCAACCTTTAAACCTAAAACACTTTATGGGGTTGGTGGCACAATTCGAGCGGCAAGAAAACTGGCAGTCTCGATTCTATCCTTACCCACGGATCATAAAGAATTGACTCTAAAAATGGTCAAAGACCTCATTGCTTTTTTCCAAGAAAAAGATAAAGATGCTTATTTGAAAGCCATTCAAGTGGTTCCTGAACGCCTTCATACGATTCTTCCTGGATTGAAGATTTTAGAAACAATCATCAAAAAATTTGGTCGGCCTTTGGTCGTGGTCTCTGACTTTGGGGTTCGCGAAGGTTACTTAATGCAAAAATTACAACTCGTACCGATGCGGATTGTAAAATCCCCAGTGGTCGTTAAAGCCATGGATAAGCCTGTGAACAAAAATGAAAAACCAATCAAAAGACCTTCCCGAAACTAGTGTTGTACAACCCCCCCATTACATCCAAAATCGCGACTTATCGTGGCTAGACTTTAACGCTAGAGTTCTTGAAGAAGCGACCGATGCAACCGTCCCGCTTTTTGAACGGTTAAAATTTGTTGGCATTTATACGAATAACTTGAATGAGTTTTTTATGATTCGGGTCGGTAGTCTCTTGGATGTCTTTCAACATAATGCCGAGGCGATGGATGTTCGAACCAATCTTCCCTTAAAAGAAGTCATCAAAAGCGTCTATAAAAAAGTAGACACCACCAACAAACTACGGGATGAAATCTATATTGGTTTGCTTGAACAACTGGCAGACAAAGGGGTGGTTATTTCCTCCTTTAAGGATTGCACGGACGAAGAGAAAAACACGATTGAAACTTATTTCCATGAGCAAATGCTGCCGTTATTATCTCCACAAATCATTGATGAAAATCATCCGTTTCCCCATCTCAATAATCAACAACTTTATATTGGACTAAGACTCAAGAAAAAGGGCAAAGAGTTTTTTGGCATGATTCCATTCCCGGAAGGATTACCAACCTATCTTAAGTTTAATCTCTTGGGCAAAATCAAAATCGTTTTAACTTCGAACATTTTGTACCATTATGTTAAATCCATTTTTTCTGCGTATGACATTGAAGAAAAGGCGATGTTGATGGTGTCTCGCAATGCTGATTTAAACTGGGATGAAAAAGCTGACGCCTTTAATGATGTTCGAACCAAAGTTAAAAAAATGTTACAAACGCGGAATCGGCGTGATGTGTTACGGCTTGAAACATCCAAAGATCTTTCGAATACCCTCCGTGATTATTTGCTTGAAAAATTGGCGTTGGCCAAATACCAACATTTTGAAATTAACGCAACCTTAAAACAATCTTTTATCTTTGAATTAGAAAAAGATATCCCAGAACCGCACAAAGCTCAATTGTTGTTTACTCCATATGGCCAAGGGTTACCCCAACGCTATGTGATGAATCGGCCGATGTTTGACCAAATTGAACAACAAGACATCTTGGCGATGTATCCTTATGAAAAAATGACGCCTTTTCTTCAGTTGATTAAGGAAGCTGCCAACAACCCAGAAGTGCTATCCATCAAGATGACCGTGTATCGCTTAGGAAAAACCGCAAAACTGATTGAATATTTGTCTTTGGCTGCAGAAAACGGTAAGGATGTGTTGGTGGTCATTGAACTACGCGCACGGTTTGATGAAAAGAATAACATCGACTGGTCAGAACGTTTGGAACAAGCGGGTTGCCGGATTATTTATGGGTTGGATTATTTGAAAATCCATTCGAAGTTATGTGTGATTACCTATCGTGGTAAAAAAGGCATCCAGTATATTACCCAAGTGGGCACTGGTAATTACAATGAAAAAACGGTCGAACAGTATACCGATCTTTCGCTCATTACCGCCAATCCAAAAATTGGGATGGAAGCGTTAACGTTTTTCCAAACCATCAGTATGAATGCGACTTCTGAATCCTATCAACATTTGGTGGTATCTCCCTTTCATTTGAAACGGCATTTTTTATCCCTGATTGCCGCGGAACAGCAAAAAGGCCAAGAAGGATTTTTAATGTTTAAAATGAACGCGCTCACGGATAATGATTTCTCAAATGCTTTAAAAGAGGCCTCCCAAGCAGGCGTCAAGATTCGCTTGAATGTTCGCGGAACCTGTTGCTTGATTCCCGGCATCAAAGGTGTCACCGATAACGTTGAAATTCGTTCGGTGGTGTCACGCTTTCTTGAACATGGCCGTATATATATCTTTGGTAAAGGTGATCAACAAAAAATCTATATTGCCTCGGCAGATTTAATGACACGGAATACCGAAAGAAGAATGGAAATTGGTGTCCCTATTGAAGATGCAGAATTGAAACGAATTTTATTTAATTATGTTGACCTTTATATGAAAGATAACACCAAGGCTCGGCGACTAACGGCCGATGGAACGTATGTTAAAGTTATTGCCAAAAAAGATGAAGAAAAAGTCGATGCCCAAACGATGCTCATGGATCCAGCATTTCGGAGTAAATTAAAGCAATAATCTTTAGTCTTCGATGCTAGGATTGAATGAGCATGCTAAAGATTGCTTACGTTAAAGGACTTTCTGGCACCAATGCCCCTTTTCTCGTGAAAACTTTATAGATCAAAGGATGATTCACCACGGGTGGCCACCATATCCGAGGCAAAGACAGGAATCCATATTTTTTTATTTTTCATAAGGGTAGTATAGGTTGTTTACCTAAATTATCAAAATCGATCACTCCATCATCACCAATGCCTATCTCATGAAAAAAGGATCACGTATCTCTACGTTATAATCACCTAAAATCGAGGTTAAATCTAGATGATGATTGATTCATCATTAACGTGATTGTGAATGTAAATGCTTGATTCCATTTTCATCAATCTCGTTCAATAGTCAAGTACGCTCAAAAAGACCTTAATTTAAAGTATCTGTAGTATAGTGTCAATAAAGGAGTTCAAATATGGACAACAACAACAACAACTTAGTACGTTTCTTGCTAACTTTTTTCTTGGGATGGATTGGAAGTATCATTATTAATCATTCAACCTTAAAACCAGAAGGCTTTAAAAGTCGAACCTTAGCCTATTTCTTTTTACCCTTAGTTACATTTGGGATTTATATGTTAGTTGCATCTATCTCTAACTTATCCTTTGATCCAAAGAAAACAAGCAATATCGGTTACATCAAAGAATAGTTTCTTCCATTACACAAAGTCGTCTACTAGCTCGTCATCACACGTAAAAGAAATGAAACCAAGCGTTTCATTTCTTTTTTATGTTGATGCATAAAAGAATTTACATTATTTTTCATCATTTCAGCATAAAATATAGGCATGGCAAAATTTCTATTCGTCACAGGGGGTGTCGTTTCCGGTTTAGGAAAAGGTATTTCTGCTGCTGCGATTGGCCAATTATTCAAACGACATGGTTATAAAGTCAGTTCCTTAAAGTTTGATCCGTATTTAAATGTGGACCCTGGCACGATGTCACCGTATCAACATGGTGAAGTGTTTGTCACCGAAGATGGGGCAGAAACCGATCTAGATTTAGGTCATTACGAACGTTTCATTGACGAACCGATTACCAAGTTATCCAGTGTCACCGCTGGACAAATTTATGAAGAAGTCATCAAAAAAGAACGGGTGGGCCATTATTTAGGGGCGACGATTCAAGTTATCCCACACATCACCGATGCGATTAAACAACGGTTGATTAAACTTGAAAAAACGTTATCACCCGATATCATCATCGTTGAAATTGGTGGCACGGTTGGGGATATTGAATCTTTACCGTTTATTGAAGCGATTCGTCAATTTCGGCGTGATCGTGGTAGTGAAAATACCTTTTATATCCATACGACCTTGATTCCTTATATCGCCACCACTGGGGAGTTTAAAACCAAACCCACCCAACATAGTTTAAAAGAATTAAGAGGGCTAGGGATTCAAGCGGATGCGGTCATTTTGCGATCGGAAAAAGCGTTGCCATTAGATATCAAAGACAAAATTTCTTTGTTTGGCGATTTAAATAAAGACGCGATTTTCTTTGCCGAAGATGTCAGCATTATTTATCAAATCATTTTAAAGTTTAATGAACAAAAACTTCCCCAATTGATGTTGAAACATTTTCAATTACAAGTCACCAGTTCAACGATTGAACCTTGGAAGCAGTTAATTGACACGATCGATCATTTAAAGCAAACCATCACGATCGGTGTGGTGGGGAAGTATGTTCAACTCAAAGATGCGTATTTATCCATCCATGAGGCTTTGTTACATGCGGGATATGCTTATCAAACACGCGTTCACATTGAATACATCAATGCCGAAGATTATCAAACCAGTGCGTTTGAAGATACGCTTCAACGCGTGGATGGCATCCTCGTTCCTGGCGGATTTGGTTTACGGGCGACCGAAGGTAAAATTGCTAGCATTCGCTACGCTAGAGAACATGGAAAACCGTTCTTAGGCATTTGTTTTGGTATGCAACTTGCAGTGGTGGAATATGCTCGCCATGTGCTTGGTCTACATCAAGCTCACTCCACGGAACTCGATCCAAAAACCTTACATCCCGTGATTGATTTACAACGAGGCCGCCAAAAGCATGAAGACTTAGGTGGAACGATGCGTTTAGGTTTGTCTCCGGTTACGTTAAAACCAAATTCAAAAGTAGCCAATTTATATGGAAAGACAGTGATTTCTGAACGTCATCGGCATCGCTATGAAGTTAATCCAGCGTATCACGCAGCCTTTGCAAAAGACGGTGGTATGGTATTTTCTGGCATGGATCAAACGAATACTTTGGTTGAAACCATTGAGATTACAAAGCATCCATTTTTTGTTGCCAGTCAATTTCACCCCGAATTTGCCTCAAGACCCCTTGCGGCTAGACCATTATTCAAAGGTTTTATCCAGGCGTGTTTACAACTTAAAAAATCAAAATAAAGTCTCTATTGCGCTTCATCGCTTACTCAACATTAAACTGATGACGAATTATCCTTGCCAAATGTTTATCATTCAAGATCATCCCGCATAATATAGACAAGAGGATGGGTGATTATGACTTGGAATCGTATTGAAGTAGATACAAGTTGTAGTAGAGACCTTTGTTTTTTAGTAAATCTTGATGACTACCGGATTCTTTAATTTCCCCTTTTTGCATGACGAGGATGCGGTCACTATGTTGAATCGTGGATAACCGGTGAGCAACGATGATCATCGTCGATATCGACATCATCTTTTCTAAGGATTGTTGGATGATGGTTTCCGATTCACTATCGATATTGGCCGTCGCTTCATCCAACATCATCAATGACGGGCGATAAACCAAGGCTCTCGCAAAGGAAATCAATTGGCGTTCGCCACTGGAAAAGTTTTTTCCACGTTCTTTAACTTGGTACGCTAATCCTTCTTGGCGCTTCTTAATGACGAAATCTAAACCAACATAATCAATCGCTTGTTGAATTTGTGGATCGGTAATCGCCTCGTTTTGTAGGGTAATATTATCTTTAATCGTTCCAGAGAATAAGAACACATCTTGCAACATTTGCCCGATATGTTTTCTCAAAGAGGCTCGGGTCAAGTTACGGATTGGAATATCATCAATGAGAATGTCACCCTTTTGAATATCATAGTTGCGCACGATTAATTGGAGGATGGTGGTCTTACCACTTCCAGTAGCACCAACCAAGGCAACCGTTTCATTGGGTTGAATTGTAAAACTCACATTCTTTAACACCCATTCATCGGGTAAATAACTAAACCAGACGTTTCTAAATTCCACTTTACCTTTAAACGATTTTAATTCCATCGCGTTAGGTAAGTCTTCAATCAATGGTTTTGTATCAAGGACGTCAAAGATTTTTTCCGCACTCGCAAAACTACTTTGTAACGTATTTAATTGTTCGGAGATTTGTTGGATCGGTTCAAAGAATTGGCCGATATAAACATAAAAGGAGACAAACAATCCAACGGTGATGACCCCATCAAGGACATTGATCACCCCAAAGTAAATTGCAAGGATGGTTGCGACCATCGATAAGAAATAAAGGATAGGGCGATAAATGGCAAACGTATACATTTCTTTAATTGAGTCTTTTTTCAATTGACGATTGATGCGATCAAAGTTACCTTTGACTTTCTTTTGTTGATTGAAGACATGAATGATTTTCATCCCAGATAAGTGTTCGGATAAATACGCATTCATTTCGGAAATTTGATTACGGACTGCGCGATACGCACCTAGCGACGCTTTTCGATAGATGTTACTTGCAAGCAAGATGAGCGGGATGACTGCAAAGGTGATGAGCGCCATCAAGGGTTGGATTGAGATTAAGATGATGGCAATGACGACCAAGGTGAGGACACTACGAATGACGTTCACCAAGGTATTGGTAAACATATCGGAAATGTTACCTGGATCATTGGTCGCTCTGGTAACGAGTTTACCGACTGGAAGACTATTGATTTGCCCAATGGATAACGTATTGATGTGGTTGAACACTTGCAAACGAATGTCATGGGTGATCTTTTGGCCGACCACTTGTAACATGATGTTTTGTAAATAAGAAACATACGTTGAAAAAGCGGAAACGATTAATAGGACACCCGTTCCAACGCCTAGAATCCAAAGTTTATCATTGAGTGAGAGCAAAGGATTTTGCATTTGGTCAATCGCTAAACCGGATGCCAAAGGAAGAATAATCCCGGTAAAGGTTCCTAAAATCATCAAGACAAAGGCAAGGATAAAGGTACGTAAATGCGGTTTTAAATACGTATAAAATCTTGCAAAGACTTTGCGGTCTTGGTGCGCTTCGTGATGTTCTGCAAAATCACGCATGTTTGGTTTCTCCCACCAGGGTTTCTAACGTTTGTAAACGAACCATGTCTTGATAGAGGGTATTGGTTGCTAGTAATTCATCATGGGTACCAATCCCAACCAACTTACCTTGATCTAGTAGGACAATCTTATCCAGTTTTTTCACGGTCGAAATGCGGTGGGCAACCATGATCGTGGTTTGGCCTTTACGAATCCTCTTGAGATTGGTGATAATCGATTCTTCGGTTTTGGTATCCACTGCCGAGACGGAGTCATCCAAAATTAAAATTGCAGGTTGTTTGGCAAGCGCACGGGCGATGGATAAACGTTGTTTTTGTCCGCCAGAAACGGTGACGCCACGTTCACCTAAGATGGTTTGATAACCATCTTTAAAACCGATGACATTATCATGAATGTCGGCTAACTTTGCGACTTGTTCAATGTCTGCTTGTTGAGGGTTATCTAAACCAAAACCAATATTGTTGGTGATGCTATCGGAGAATAAGAAGTTATCTTGGGGAACATAACCAATTGCTTGCCGTAAACTATCCATCGATAATTGCCGCGCATCCACTTGGTCAAATAAAAGCATGCCAGGTTCTACATCATATAAATGAAGGAGGAGTTCGACTAAACTGGATTTACCACTTCCGGTGCGACCAAGGATGCCAACCATTTCCCCTTTTTGAATCGTAAAGCTAACGCCATCTAAGACGGGTTGTTTACCATCGGGATATTGGAAGCGAAGGTTTCGTAATTCAATGTGACCTTGTAAAACTTTCTTAACCGGCTTCGCTGGGGTTTGAACCAACGGTTTTTTCGATAGCAAGTCGTTTACCCTTTTTGCAGACGCTTGGGCTTGCGCATTAATATTTAGAAAACTTGCAATCGCAAACACTGGCCACAATAACGTAAAGAAGTATCCGATGTATTCGGTTAACGCTCCACTGCTTAAATCACCTAAGGCGATTAACAGTGAACCATACGCAAGGATGGCAAGGATGACAAGGGTAATCATCGTATCGATTAAGACGTTGACCACCGTGTTGTATTTAATGTTATCCATCGATTTTTCATAAACATCATTCGATTTTTTTTGAAAACCTAACGATTGGGCGATTTCCCGAACATACGCTTTAATGACAGTGGTTCCTGAAAAAGATTCTTGGGTGTAATCCGATAATGCTTCAAATGATTCGGTTCTTAATTTTGCTTTTGCTTCAATTTTCTTCTCGATAAAGAAAACTAAAATACCCATCAATGCGATGGGAATAAAGGCAATGATGGTCATCCAAAATTGCAGATTGAGCATTCTAAACAAAACAAAACTACCTAATACCAAACCATCGACGAGCATGAGAATCCCAGTTCCATAGACTTCACGAATGACGTTTAAGTCGTTGGTAAAGTAGGCCATTAAACCACCTACTTTTTGGCTCGCATAAAACGTTTGATCTAAATCCGTTAATTGATGAAACATGGCTTCTCGAACATCTGCAGCAATTTTATGTGAGGTTCCATAAAAGAAATGCCGCCATAAAAACCGACCGACTGTCATGCCAAGGACGATGATGATGATGTGTAAAAGTGGTGCAAACGCGTCGTTGATGCTAAGAATTTGACCTGCTTCCACTGCATCGATGATGTTGCGGATGATGCGTGGGATATCGAGTTGAAACCAATCTACACTAATCAGAATGACCAAACCAAAAAAGAATGACCAACCATATTTGATGTAATAGTGACGAAAGTGTTTTAGAAAAATCAATGAAATTTCCTCTTCGGTATTATAAGGCAAAATAAGGAATTAATCTCAACCTTACATCTCAATTAAAATGCCCCTATATCAAGGGGCATTTTAATTGGGATGATGACTTCATCACTTCACAACAGGAGGCTCACTCGTTTTTGTTGGCATTGACAGGCCTTTTACTTTTAAGATATAAACCACAAGGTTAAAACCAATAAATGCCAGACTGATCGCGTGAGGAATAATCACGGTTAAGAACGTGATCATGCCATTGGCTTCAATTGAGAAATTCGATAACAAATTAATGAGTCCCCAGATGAGAAAGAGAAAAAGTAAGGCGAAGAATCCGAGTCCGAAGTAAGCTTTGAGGTTTTGTTTCATATCTTTATCTTAAGGAATCTTAAACGTTTAAGCAACTGAATCATGCATCCATGCGTTTTTCACGTTAAAGTGAAAAAGTAGGTGTGTTCAAACCTACTTCAAGTTAACGCAGATTAATTCAGTTAAGCCATAATCAAGGTGATGTCGGCGATGTAAGTGTCAAGGTCTTCTTCTAAGACGGATGTGAATGCTTCTTTGTTCGTGACGGACCAAAACACAACCGTTAACGTTGTTTCTTCCAAGAGGATCCCTTGAATATAGGTTGGTGCTTCCGTGTCAATGATGATGGTGTCAAGTGGTATAAATTCAAGGCTCGTTAATAAAATGATCACAGAAGGTTCGTAATTGGTTGTTGTGTCTCCGGCTAAAAGTTGATTGGTTCGACCTACAAAAATATAATGATTGTTCGTCCTAATCAAATGTGTAAATAGCACGACTTGATCTTCTGAGAAGGTCATTTCAAACTCCAAAGCGCCATCGGTAAATTGTAAAAGTGTGGACGATGCATCGATTAAACGATAAGCAAAATCGCCTTCACCGCTATAGTTATAAACCTCTTCGTTGATAAGAATGGCAAAATCATCTTCAGATGCATAGACATAAGAGAGGTCAACCCAGACTTCATTTTGGGTGATTTCATAGCTCCAATTGACGATTTCACCGTGGAAAACATCCAAGGTATGGATGTCAATCAAAGCATGGTAAATGAGGATGATGGATGCGGTTGTGTCACTTAAATCAAAGTTTTGGAAATAATTTTCAATCTCCGTGCGACCGTCCGCGGAAATTAAATCAAACGTATTGCTGAAGTCTACCAAAAGTGGTTCACCGTATTCATATTGATCCAAGGATTCATTGTATTCAAACTCGAACACAACATGGACTTTGTTATCCAGTTGTTCATACATATAACCATCAAAATCCTGGATGTCATACCATTCCATTTCAAAATCAAGATTCGTTAAAATATACCCTAAATTTTCAATTTCAATCTCATCGTTTTCATCTAAGGCATATCGAAAAAAGAAATGGTAATATTGAATTTCTCCATCCGTTATGGCACCAAATATTTCAACATTGTTGCTTGGGTCACTTGAGCGAACCCTTGCATGAACAAGAAGGTCATCGCCGATCACAATAAATTGTTCCCAGCTGAGGTCAAATACAGGCGATAAAGCTTCAATCGCAAGCACATCAAACGCATACGTATCTAAATTGATGGAAAGGGAAACGCTGAAATCATAAACTTCGGCATTTTCATCTGCGCCGATTGGCAAGAAGTTATCACCAATAAAAACGAACGTATCGGTTTGGGTCGCTTCATCAAAATAAGCATCAAAGTTTTCAAATTTTAATCCGAGAATTGCAGTATGACCGATGATTGCTAACTCGGTGACATCGAAAGTAAAATCGTCAAGACTGTCTAGCGCTTCGATGTAATCATGCGATGGAATAAAGTCGTAATCCCAAATGACATTTAAATCTTGCGTCAGATGGGCAAAGGAAGTGTAAACAATTTCTCTACCCAAGATCGTTTCTACTTTTGCATAAACGAGAAAATAAGTTTGGTCTTCCAATCTATGAATTTGTTGGAAATTAAAATCATAAATTCCATCCGCAATCGGTGTTGGATTTTCTTCCGGATATTGGATGGCAGAAAATTCATCCCAGGTGATGCTATCCAAAGCATATTCATCTTCAAAACCTTGATAGTCATAGTTGTTTGTTGAGTTACCGCTACTTGCACTTGGTAAATTTTCAATTGCCCATTGTGTGCCAATCGTGCCACCGATACCTACCAAAACCCCTAATACCCCGATGACCCATTGATTTGTTTTCATCCTAAATCTCCTTAATACATGACTATTGTAGCAAAATCTGACGAATCGTCCTTGTGAACAGGATTCATTTACAAGTGGATGCAATATAGTTGGTAATTTTGGTCGATTTAGCATATTCTTATAACGTTGTGAAAAAATAATGAAAATAAGAAATATTGCTATTATTGCGCACGTTGACCATGGTAAGACCACGATGGTGGATCAACTTTTCCGTTCTGCCAACATGTTTCGTGCAAACGAAGCGACCAGTGAACGGATGATGGATAACAACGCGATTGAAAAAGAACGTGGTATTACCATCCTTGCGAAAGCAACTGGACTTCAATATAAAGATTATAAAATTAACATTTTAGACACCCCTGGACACGCGGATTTTGGTGGAGAAGTCGAACGGATCATGAACATGGTCGATGGTTGTTTATTATTAATCGATGCGATTGAAGGGCCAATGCCTCAAACCCGATTTGTGTTAAAAAAAGCATTAGAAGCAAAAGTCAAACCCATCGTTGTCATTAACAAAGTCGATCGTCCCAACGTGAACGTAACCAACGTCGTCAATGAAGTGCTTGCTTTATTTATTGAACTCAACGCCCCGGAAGCCTTCTTAGACTTTAAAGTCGTTTATGCCTCTGGTTTATTAGGTACATGCAGTCTAGATCCAGACTTAACCACTCAAAAAAAAGGTTTTGGTCCAGTCTTTGACCTCATCATTAAAGAAATTCCTTCTCCACGTGTCACGGTCGAAGGTCCACTTCAATTTCAACCAAGTTTAATTGATTATAATGATTTCGTTGGGC
>CAMBSI010000025.1 GCA_945870555.1 Staphylococcus epidermidis
TTTGAAAATCCTTGGTGGTCGCCGACGTTATAGTCCATCATATCTAAAGCACCGGTCGGTCCCCAATCTCCTTGTTCTCGTTCGTATGAATAATAGTCAAGCAACCCTAACAAATGCCCGACTTCGTGAATAAAAATATGGGCATCCACCGTGCGTTGTCCAAGTTCATCGACGTATGGCAAAAATATGGGATTGTTATCTTCATCCCATTCTACTTTTCCATTTTCACTGCGTTGGTATTCGCCATCCTCATACATAAATTGATAGCTACTCCAACCGTAATGGAATAAGGTTGGACTTTGTAAATTTGCAGCCCCGCCTTGATAAGCAACAAATGCCCAAAAGACATCTTTATCCTCGCCATATTGTTCGCCTTCTGGATCAAAGGGTAAAGAATAAATAAAATAAACGGCGTCAAGATAACCATCTGCATCTCGATCAAAATCTTGAATCAAGTCAGGATGGTTGTCTTTAAATGCTTGAATGGCAGGTTGAATGACTTGGTTTCCCAATAAACCTCGATTGTTTGATAATTCACTGGCAGTCACACTTGGGGTATACCAATCCGTGACCATACCCTCGATGGTCAGTTGACCATAACTTGATGTTTCAAAATACGTTGCAACCGAATACCAAGGCAAACTTCCTAGTTCTCCAAAGAAAGCCAAATCAATATTTGCAATCGTTTGATCACAACCTTCAAGAATGACCTCGCAACTTGCATCACTAAAATTAATCGGTATCACCAACATGTTAACCAATCCAAGACTCGGCATCGCCGTGGCATAACCCTCACGGATTTTGACATCGCGGTAGGTAGGTCCTGGTAAAGCAGTCTTCACCATGTGTAAAGGTTTTGCATGAAGCGACGTCAAGGAAATTAAAAGTAAAGCAATCCAACGTTTGATCATGGTTCTATCATAACAAAAATAAAAAAAGGGTGGTGGAACACCCTTTTTTCTTTACGCATGTTAAGATAATTAATCTTCTAAGAAATCTTCAAACTTTTCTAAATACTTTTCATCGTTTGAACGATAATTGGCTTTGATTTGACGCATCGATTGTTCAACGGTAAAGCCATTGGCAGTTTCCGTTTTGCGCGCTTCATCAAACAGACCACGACCAGCTGGAATCAACTTACCAGTGATGACGTTTTCTTTCAGACCATGGAGAATATCCGTCTTACCTTTGATTGCTGCATCGGTTAAAACCTTGGTGGTTTCTTGGAAAGAAGCAGCCGATAAGAAGGATTCGGTTTCTAATGAGGCTTTGGTAATTCCTAACAAACGTGGCATCGCAACGGCAGGGTTTTTACCAGACAATAAGACAATTTCATTCTTTTCTGTAAAGGTTGTGATGTCCACTTTTGATCCGGTTAACATGTCAGTATCCCCGCCATCAATGATGAGGACTTTACGCGTCATTTGACGAATGATGACTTCAATATGCTTATCGGCAATACTTGCACCGTTTGATTGATACACTTTTTGAACTTCTTTAATGATGTACTTTTGAACGGCATTCATATCCGCATATTTTAATAAATCTTTTGGATAGATCGCCCCTTCAGAAATTTTTGATCCGGCGGTTACTTTTTCGCCAACCTTCACGCGTAAACGTGAACCAAATGGGGTATCAAAATGTTGGGTATCTAAATCATTGGTAATCGTGACTTTATAACGGCCATTGTTATCTTCGATGTTGGTAATCTTACCACTAATCGAGGCAATGACAGCTTCACCTTTTGGCCGACGGGCTTCAAAGATTTCACCGACACGTGGTAACCCATCGGTAATGTTACGACCAGCAACACCACCTTCGTGGAATGTTCTCATCGTTAACTGAGTACCTGGTTCACCAATCGATTGGGCGGCCATGATGCCAACGGCTTCACCGATGTCGACCAATTTACCGGTCGCCAAGTGACGTCCATAACATTTTTGGCAAATACCACCTTTTGATTCGCAACCAATGACGGAGCGAATTTCAACGTCAGTAACACCTGCATCGACAATTTTCTTTGCGTCTTTTTCATCCATCAATTGGTCACCTTTGACGATGACTTCTTTGGTCTTTGGGTTCATGACATCACGAATGGTAAAGCGGCCAACTAAGCGGCTTAATAATGGGGTGATGATCGTGTCACGTGAAGTATCTTTAATGTCGTAAACATTGGTACCATGATCCGTACCACAATCTGCTTCACGGATAATCACATCTTGAGAGACGTCAACTAACTTACGGGTTAAGTAACCCGAGTCAGCTGTCTTTAAGGCCGTATCGGCACCGACCTTACGCGCACCGTGGGTGGCGATGAAGAATTCAGAAATCGATAAGCCTTCACGGAAGGAAGAACGAATTGGAAGTTCAATATACTTACCATTTGGTTTTGACATCAAACCACGATAACCAATCAATTGATTAAAGTTTGAAGCCTTACCACGTGCACCGGAGTTAAAAATAATGTTGAGTGGGTTGTCGTTTTTATTCGCCATCAATGCAAGCACACTTGAGGCAATTTTCTTTTGAACATCTTCTTTCCAAATTTGAACAACGAGGTTATAACGTTCTTCATCGGTTAACAAACCTTGGTTAAATTGTTCCGTAATATCTTCAACGCGGCGATCACCTTCATCAATGATTTCTTTTTTGTTTTCTAATTTCACAATGTCACTTAAGGCAACCGTTAAACCAGAAACCGTGGCATATTTAAAGCCTTGGTCTTTCATCTTGTCGAGAATCACGCTCGTTCGGCTGGTGCCATAACGGGCAAACACTTCTTTAATGATCGCAGATAAATCTTTTGAACCTAAAGGTGTCAATAATGGTTTCTTGGCGATGATGGTGGGAATATCAGAACCTTTCGGGACGAAATATTCTTCAAGATCCGCTTTAAAGTTTTGGGCATTCTTGTTGTTAATGTAAGGGAAATCACTTGGGAAAATGCTGTTGAAAATGACTTTACCAACCGTGGTAATTAAATAACCTTCATTCATCATCGCCGTGAAATTGGTTTTCTTCAGTGCGGAACCGGGAATACCAATGCGCGTGTGTAAATGAACTTGTTTGGTTTGATAAGCAATCACAACTTCAGCAAAATCCTTAAAGACTTTACCTTCACCTGCAGCAAATGCATCATACATCTCGGCGTTAATTTCATCGCCTGCTTTGCGAGCTTTTGTCGCTTTTGCAACGTACCAAGCTTTGGTATTTTCCATCGTTAAATAGAAGTTGCCAATGACCATGTCTTGTGATGGTGTAGCAATCGGTAAACCGTCTTTTGGACCAAGGATGTTATTGGAGGCAAGCATTAAGTTGATCGCTTCTTCTTGGGCAGCCTTGCTTAATGGAACGTGGACCGCCATTTGGTCACCATCAAAGTCAGCGTTAAATCCTGTGGTCACGAGTGGGTGTAAACGAATCGCGCGACCTTCGACTAATTTTGGTTGGAAAGCTTGGATCCCTAATCGGTGAAGGGTTGGTGCGCGGTTAAGTAAGACGGGGTGGAACGAAATGATTTCTTCAAGGATATCAAAGACGATTTCATCATAAGCATCGACTTTCTTTTCTGCTTGCTTATGTGAGTTGGCATAACCACGATCAATTAATAATGAAGCAATAAATGGCTTCAATAATTGAATGGCCATTTCTCTTGGTAAGCCACATTGATACATTTTTAAATCAGGACCAACTGCGATAACGGAACGACCAGAATAGTCAACCCGTTTACCGAGTAAGTTTTGACGGAAGCGTCCTTGTTTGCCTTTTAATGCGGAGGATAAGGATTTCAATTCCCGTCCTGAACCACCCGAAGATAAGACCGGTTTACCACGACGTCCATTGTCGATGAGTGCGTCAACCGCTTCTTGTAACATCCGCTTTTCGTTGCGTAACATCGTGCTTGGTGCATTCATGTTAATTAAGTTTTTTAAACGGCGGTTACGGGCAATGAGACGGCGATACAAATCGTTCAAATCAGAGGTCGCGAAACGACCACCATCAAGTTGAAGCATGGGGCGTAAATCCGGTGGGATGACAGGTAAAACATCCAAAATCATCCATTCTGGACGGTTGTTGGATAAGCGGAAACTATCAATTAATTCTAAGCGTTTGATTAATTTATTACGGCGTTGGGTTGGCGCATTACCCATTTCTTTATTGATGGCTTGGAATTCTTTTTCTAAATCAATTTCTTTTAATAAGCGTTTGATGGCTTCTGCACCTTCACCAAATTCTGCACCTAAGTGCTTTTGGATAAACGCAGTGACGACTTCAAAGTTAATGGGTTCAGCGCGGTTTTCTAAACGGTTGACGAGTTCTTCTGCGCGAGCCGCTTCGTATCCTTCTAAACGATTTTGGAATTCTTTAATGACGGAGACAAAGTCAACCCGGCCTGTTTTTTCATCAATGACTTGGCGGTATTTTAAGATTTTAGATTGACCAGGATTTAAGCAAATTAAGGTCGATCCAACGAGGTACACAAGTTCTTCTAATTGTTTTGCATTGATGTCGAGGACCAAGGCGATGCGGGAAGGAATGCCTTTAACATACCAAATATGCGCACAAGGCGTGGCCAATTCGATATGACCCATGCGTTCACGCCGGGCATCTTTGGTCATCACTTCGACGCCACATTTTTCACAGACAACACCAACATAACGTTGCTTTTTATATTTACCGCAGTGACATTCATAATCTTTAGAAGGACCAAAAATCTTTTCGCAGAAAAGACCTTGCATTTCTGGTTTTTGTGAACGATAGTTAATCGTTTCTGGCTTCATCACTTCTCCATGCGACCATTTACGAATGGTTTCTGGTGAAGCTAAACCAACGCGGATTTTACTAATTTTGTTAATTTCAACCATGGTGTGCTCCCTTCCTATTCTTCTTCGTCTACTTTAGCGACGGGTGAAACGACTTCACCTTTTTCATCTTCAATGATGAAATTTTCGCTAATGGAGACTTCATTTTCATCGGCATCAAAGGACTCAGATGTATACGCGCGAATTGAGGAATTAATCTTACGTTCTTCCGCGAGTGCATCTTTAGAAAGTTGTTCCATATCCATTTCTTGGTTGGTTTCATCAAACAAGCGGACATCAATCGCTAGAGCCTGTAATTCTTTTTGGAGAACCTTGAAAGATTCTGGAATGCCTGGACGTGGAATGTCGCGATCTTTAATAATCGCTTCATAGGTTTTACGACGACCGACGCGATCATCGGATTTAATCGTAAGGATTTCTTGTAAGGTATTGGCAGCACCATATGCTTCCAATGCCCACACTTCCATTTCCCCGAAACGTTGACCACCGTTTTGTGCTTTACCACCGAGCGGTTGTTGCGTGACCAAGGAGTAAGGACCGGTTGCCCGCGCGTGTAATTTATCGTCGACCATGTGGACAAGCTTAATCATGTACATGACACCAACCGAGATGCGTTCATCAAACGCTTCACCGGTGCGACCATCAAAGAGGACAGATTTACCATCTTCATCGAGGCCAGCTTTTTTCATGAGATCCATAATTTCTTGGTTAGAAATACCATCAAAGACTGGGGTGGCAATTTTCATGCCGAGTTTCTTGGCAGCCATGCCTAAATGAATTTCTAAGATTTGTCCGATGTTCATCCGGCTTGGAACCCCAAGTGGGTTAAGCATGATATCGACAGGTGTACCGTCTGGTAAGAATGGCATATCTTCAACTGGAAGAATTCTAGAAATAACACCTTTATTACCGTGGCGACCTGACATCTTATCACCTTCAGAAATTTTTCTTTTTTGAACGATAAAGACGCGAACCACTTCATTCACACCAGGAGCAAGTTCATCGCCTTTTTCCCGTGAGAAGGTTTTCACATCTAAGACAATCCCTGCGCCACCATGTGAGACACGGAGCGAAGAGTCTTTGCCTTCTTTGGTTTTTTCACTGAAGATCGCACGTAATAATTTTTCTTCACTGGTTGGTTCGGTGACACCTTTTGGTGTGACTTTACCAACGAGGATATCGCCTTCTTTGACTTCTGCGCCTGGAATGATAATGCCACGTTCATCCAAATAAGCTTTTGCTTCTTCATTGGTAGATGGGATATCACGGGTGATTTCTTCATCCCCTAATTTGGTGGCACGGCATTCGAGTGTGTGTTCTTCAATATGAATCGAGGTGTAGACATCTTCTTTCACTAAACGTTCGGACATGATGACCGCGTCTTCAAAGTTATAACCGTTCCAGGTCATAAAGGCGATCGTTACGTTTTGCCCAAGTGCTAAGTCCCCGTTATCCATCGCTGGACCATCGGCAAGAATTTGTCCTGCCAAGACTTTTTGTCCTGGTTTGACAATCGACACTTGGTTAATGCACGTTCCTTGGTTTGAACGATTAAATTTTTGTAATGGATAGGTGACTTCTTCGCTTGACCCTTTTGTCTTGACGACAATTTTACGAGAGTCGATATAGGTGACTTCACCATCTTGTTGGGCAACCACTGCTAAACCGGAGTCACGCGCAATTGCGTGTTCAATACCAGTACCGACAAATGGTGCTTGTGGTTTCAATAAAGGAAGGGCTTGACGTTGCATGTTTGCACCCATCAAGGCTCGAGTCGTATCATCGTTTTCTAAGAAGGGGATACATGCAGACGCAATCGAGACGACTTGTTTTGGCGAGACGTCCATGTAATCGACATCTTCAATCGCCGCTAAAATATTGTCACCATTATAACGGGCAATGATTTTATCTTCTAAAAATTTTCCGTCTTTTCCAAGCTTATTGGAAGCTTGGGCAATAACGAATGGTCGTTCTTGTTCCGCGGATAAGTATTCGGTTTCTTGTAAAACGCGACCACCTTTTTTATCAACTTTGCGATAAGGGGTTTCAATAAATCCGTAATGATTCACTTTTGCGTAAGTCGCTAAATTGGTGATTAAACCAATGTTTTGACCTTCTGGGGTTTCAATTGGACAAATTCGACCATAGTGAGAATAGTGAACGTCACGCACGTCAAACGAGGCACGGTCACGTTTAATCCCACCACTACCTAACGCAGAAATACGACGTTTATTTGCCAACTCTGCTAATGGGTTGGTTTGATCCATGAATTGGGACAATGGATCGGTGGAGAAGAATTCTTTCACTTGCGCAGTCAATGGTTTAATGTTCACTAAGGTTTGTGGAGCAACGTTGGTAATATCAGAAATCGACATTTTTTCGCGAATCGATTTCGCCATTTTTGATAAACCTAAACGGAAGCGGTTTTGAATCAATTCACCAACGGAGTGAATGCGGCGGTTGGCTAAGTGATCGATATCATCGGTGTCACCGAAACCATCCATGAGGTTCAAGAAATAAGAGAACGTTGCCAACATATCTGGAATCGTCACGGTTTCATCTTTGAGGTTGATGTCGGTGCCAACAATATGAGAAATCATTTCTTTTTTTGCATTTGGATAAACTTTAACCACGTTGACGATGTTGCGGTTATTTAAATCGGTATTGATTGGAACTTTGACTTGATGGGCACCTTTTTCAAAGAACTTATCTTGACGTAATTTTTCCACCATTTCTTTGGTGATCAATTTTCCTTTTTCAATGTGAACTTCACCATCAGCATCAATTAAATCTTCAGCTAAAACGCGACCACCTAAGCGGTTATAAATGCCTAATTTCTTTGCATATTTATAGCGGCCTGCCATCCCGAGGTTGTAACGTTTTGCATCAAAGAATTTTTGAATAATGAAGTTATTAATGCCATCATCGGTCCGTGGTTCGCCTGGCTTCATCTTTGAAAAGATTTGGCTCAAGGCATAATGGGTCGAGACGGTATCACTATCTTTTCCTAATGTATTTCTGAGGATATCTTTATCACCAAATAAATTAATAATCGTTTCATCAAGTTTCTTTGCATATTCTTGTGCACGAAGTTCTTTATTTTTGCCTTCTAATGTGGATTCGTCAAATGCCAATAACGATTTGATGATGATGGTTGCAAACATCTTCCGTTGGCGATCAATACGCACCGACAAAATATCTTTGGCATCAGATTCAAATTCTAACCAGGTGCCGCGCATTGGAATTAAATCAGCCTTAAATAAGAACTTACCAGTCTTGTCCATTGCTTTCGATAAATAAGCACCTGGAGAACGACGGATTTGCGAGACGATGACTTTTTCAACACCGTTGACAATGAAGGTACCGGAGTTGGTCATCAATGGGAAATCACCAAGGAATACTTCCGATTCTTTGATGTTGCCATCTTCTTTAAAAATCAACCGTAAGTTTGCTCGTAGTGGGACCGAATACGTCATATCGCGGTCTTTACATTCTAAATATGTATAGCTTGGCGCATCAAATCGGAAACCTAAGTATTCTAACTTGAGGGTGCCAGCATAATTTTCAATGGGAAAAATATCCCTTAACGCTTCATCAAGGCCTTTTTCTAAAAGCCATTGATAATTTTCAGTTTGCACTTCCACCAAGTTTGGTAAAGCAAGTACGCCTGAAATTTTCGAATAGTTAACACGGTTATTATCCATGTTTTGGTAATGACGAGCACCACCCGTACCAATTTTTAATGGTCCAGTTAATGCGACGGTAGCACGACCCACTTTTACTTTTTTCTTCGTTGCGGTTTTTGCCATATGTTCTCCTTATGGTTTTGCGATTAAGACGAGATAGCCTTTGTCTCGGTCTCTGCGCAGGACCTTGCTAAACAACGTTAGCAAATAGGTCTCATGGGATTCAGCGCCTTTATCCTTACGAATGACAAGATAGAAACTGCCATTAGGATTCAGATGCTGTTTGGCTTCTTGATAAAGACGGTAGATTGTTTTTTTTCCGGCGCGAATCGGTGGATTAAAGGCAATCACATCGAAGTTCTGCGTCAATTCTTGAAAACCATCGCTCGTCAATATGTGGAGATCCGTCAAGCCAAGACGTTGGGCGTTATGTCTGGCATCAATGACTGCCCGTTCATTGACGTCGGCAAGCGTACATTTCAGATGCGGATTCAGTTTTGCCAAACTCAATCCTACTGGGCCGTATCCACAGCCAAGGTCTAAGCATGTGCCCGTTAACGTATCTTGCAACAACACGTTGATGAGCAAACGACTACCGGCATCGAGACCTTGCTTAGCGAAGATCCCGCTACTTGCTAGAAGAGTGAACGATTCTCCACCAAGGTTATACGAGATTGTATATTCTTTGATAGATTTTGGAGGATTATTTTCAAAATAATGCCCCATGGTTCACCCTCCTATAAAGTGGGAAAACCTGTCTAACTTAAAAGACAGGTTTCATATTTGTAAGAATGGATCTTACTTGATTTCGACTTCAGCGCCAGCAGCGACAAGAGCTTTCTTGTGTTCTTCTGCTTCAACTGGGGAAATTTTTTCTTTAATCTTGCTTGGAGCAGCGTCGACCAATTTCTTTGCATCCATTAAGCCTAAACCAGTAATGGCTTGAACCGCTTTAATGACGGCAACTTTTTGTGCACCAGCAGCCTTCAAGGTTAAGGTCACTTCAGAAGGACCCTTCTTTGCTCCTGCTTCTTCAGCAGCAACAGGGGCGGCGGCAACGGCAGCAGCGGTGACACCGAATTCGGTTTCAATCGCTTTGACTAAGTCGTTTAATTCAACGACGGTCATTTCCTTAACAGCGGCAATAATTTCGACTTTGGTTAATTTAGCCATGTTTATTTCCTCCTATGGCAGTATTAAGCGGTAGCTTTTGGCTTGTCAGCAACAGCTTTCACTGCGACTGCCAATTTGCGAATCGGGCCTTGTAATGCAGATGCAAGCATCGATAAGAGTTGTTGTCTTCCGGGTAGAGACGCTAACACTTTCACTTGAGCTGCATCGATAAATTTACCATCTTGAATGGCACCTTTGAGGACTAGCTTTTCGTTGTTCTTTGAAAATTTGACAACGAGCTTGCTAATTTCAAGGGCATCACTTGAAAAAATAAATCCATTCGCTCCGTTTAGGGCATTGGTTAAGCCGACATCTTTTACGCCTAATTTTTCTGCCGCGCGACGAACGAGGGTGTTTTTGTACACCCCAAACTGCGACGTATTCTTGCGTAAATTACGACGTAATGTCGATAATTCTTTGACAGTCATCTTTTGATAACCGACGATAAGAATCGACGCACTCTTTTTTGCCAAAGTTTCAATTTCTTTGACTAACGCTTCTTTTTCTTTGAGAATCGTTTTGTTCATTGGTTCACCTCCTTGGATTACCGTTTTTATATTTTGAGTTGTAGATCCAAGAGATTCAGTATGCTGAGATCCTCGGCAACATGATTAAGCCCCGGGGCCGTTGCTGTCTATGGTTCTATAACACTCAAACAAAGTGAAGAGACGACTAGCGACCGTCGAACGTAAACTTGATAGCTGGACCCATTGTGGTATGGATGACAGCGGATTTAAAGAAGTTACCCTTCACAGAAGAAGGACGAGCGCGGACGATTGCATCGGTTAATGCTTGTAAATTTTCTGAGAGTTGTGATTCTGTGAAACTAGCACGGCCAATCGAAACAGCAACATTCGCTTCTTTATCTAAGCGGTATTCAACTTTACCCGCTTTAATTTCTTTAATGGCTTTTCCGATATCGACTGCAACGGTTCCAGTTTTTGGGTTAGGCATTAAACCTTTTGGTCCTAATACTTTACCTAATTTACCGATTTCACCCATCATTTCTGGTGTGGCAACGATGACATCGAAGTCAAACCAGTTTTCTTTATTAATTTTTTCTAAGAGTTCTTTTCCACCAACAAAATCTGCACCGGCTGCTTTTGCATCAGCGGTTTTATTTGAGGTGACTGCAAGAACTTTTTTCGTTTTACCATTACCATGAGGCAAAACGATGGTACCACGAATTTGTTGATCAGCTTGGGTTGTATCTACGTTTAAACGGTAGGACACATCAATGGTGGCATCAAACTTCACCGTTGAAGTTTTCTTCACTAAGGTGGTTGCTTCGACAATTGTATAAAGTTTATTGATGTCAATAAGCTTTAAGGCAGCCTCATATTTCTTTCCGCGTTTCATATCATTGTTTCTTTCTGTGGTGATGACGAGCAATGCTCTTCCACTACTTCTTATCTTCTTCGATGGTAATGCCCATGTTTCGAGCGGAACCTTCAATGATTTTCATGGCAGCTTCAAGGTCATAGGCGTTTAAGTCTGGTAATTTATATTCGGCGATTTTCTTTAATGCAGCGCGCGTAATCTTACCCACTTTCGTGGTTTTCGCGTTACTTGAACCGCTTTCGACGCCTGCTGCTTTTTTAATTAAACCAGCAACCGGAGAAGTTTTGATTACAAATTCAAATGATTTATCTTCGTAAGCAGTAATGATGACAGGGATGATTTCGCCTTTTTTATCTGCGGTTTTTGCATTAAAATCCGTACAGAACTTAGGCATGACAATCCCAGCAGAAGCGAGTTTTGGTCCTGGTTTAGCTTCCCCACCAGGTAATTCCATCTTGACGACTTTAGCGATTCGTTTAGCCACGTGACAATCCTCCTTATGGATATGTATGTATCGTGCGGTGGTCGACGGATGAATCAGTCCTTCCACGCATGGATCAGTGCAGGGAACAAAAAGTCCGTGCTTGAGAATTATATAGCGAGTTGTCATACTTTGCAACTAATTTTGTCCACTATTTGTTAAGGAATTCGAATGAGCATTAGACATTTACAAAGGTTAGTCCTATAATAAACGCCGTACTAGGAAAAACATGAACTTTTTTACCAAAAAACCTTATTACGCAATTCTTGTTAGTTTTATCGTTGCCATCGTCATTGGCACCTTTATTTTAACCCTACCTTTTGCCCATCATGATGGTCAATGGGGATCATTTGTGGATAATCTATTCATGACAACCTCAGCGTTAGCGGTGACTGGACTATCGGTTTATCCTGACCTTGCCATGGAATTCACCGTTTTTGGCCAAGTCATCTTTATGGTGATGATGCTACTTGGTGGTCTAGGCATTATTACGATTTTTAGCTTCATTACCATCATTATTGGCAAAAAAATTGGCATTATGGAACGTTATATGCTTAAACAAGCACTCAACCTTACCACGATGAGCGGTGCGCTTAAGTTTGTTCAAAATGTCATTTTGATTGCGTTTTTATTCATCTTTTTTGGTGCCTTTATGTATAGTTGGGTTTTTGTTCCTCAATTTGGTTGGGAAGAGGGAATTTTCCAATCCTTCTTTTTAGCGATTTCCGCATTTAATAACGC
>CAMBSI010000026.1 GCA_945870555.1 Staphylococcus epidermidis
CACCGCTCAAGAAGAAATTGCTGCAAGTGGTCAAAAATTAACCTACCAAGTCGGAACGATGATTGAAATCCCACGCGCTGCATTACTTGCTGAAAGCGTCGCAACCGAAGCAACCTTCTTCAGTTTTGGTACCAATGACTTAACCCAAATGACGTATGGTTTCTCACGTGATGATGCTGGTAAATTTTTACCAGACTACTATAAGACCAAGATTTTTGAACAAGATCCATTCCAAACTGTTGATCAACATGGTGTTGGTAAGTTAATTAAGATGGCCGTTCAAGATGGTCGCAAAACACGTCCTGATCTTAAAGTTGGGATTTGTGGTGAACATGGTGGCGATCCGCTCTCAATCGAATTCTTCCACAACTCTGGTTTAGATTACGTCTCTTGCTCACCATTCCGCGTTCCGGTTGCGCGTTTAGCAGCAGCCCAAGCGGCAATCAAAGCAAAAAAAGCAGTCAAGAAAGCCTAAGACTGTCAATTAAAAAAACCCACTCGCGGATGCTAGTGGGTTTTTCTTTTTTATTTTGACTTGCCAATCTTTTTTAACCAGCGTTGATAATAACCTGGTTTATTCACTTGCCGTTCTCTTGCGATGGCCATCTCACCTTTTTTAACGTTCTTATCAATGGTGCTGCCAGCGGCGATTAAACTATCATCTTCAATTGTTACCGGGCTAATCAAGGTTGAACCTGATCCGATAAAGACATTTTTACCAATCGTGGTTTTGTGCTTTTTGTTCCCGTCATAATTGGCGATGATGGTCCCACATCCGATGTTGGTGTTTTCTCCGATTTCACAATCACCTAAATACGTTAAATGGGCAGCTTTTACACCATCACTTAGTTTAGCTTCTTTCATTTCAACAAAATTTCCAACGCGAGTTTGGTTTCCTAATTGTGTATGACCCCTTAAATGGGCAAAGGGACCAATCTGGTTGGCGTCGCCAATCGTGACATCAATGAGTTTAGAAGATTCGATGACGTTGCCGTTGCCAATCGTGGATTGTTGAATCGTTGTGTTTGCACCGATATGATTACCCGTACCAATCGTGACCTGGCCAATTAAATAAACACCGCTTTGGATAATGGTGTCTTGACCAATCACCACTTGAGGGGAGATAAAGGTGTTGCTTGGGTTTTCAATCGTCACACCATTCATCATGTGTTGATGATTGATGCGTTTTTGCATGATGCTTCTTGCTTCTGCAAGTTGGGCGCGATCATTAATACCTAAGGTTTCTTCAAACGTATCAACGGTTGAAGTGCCAACTTTAAACCCTTTGTCCATGAACATCTTGATTAAATACGTGATGTTGAGTTCACCGTTTTTGGGATTAGGTGGTAAATCTTTGAGGTGTTTAAATAAGAGTTGGTTATCAAAAACATAGAATCCCGTATTGATTTCTTTGATTTTCTTTTCTTCGTCTGTGGCGTTAATTTCTTCAACAATGGCAGTCACTTGACCGGTCTTATTGCGAATCATGCGCCCATAACCGAAAGGTTGATTAACAATCGACGTAAGGATGGTTAAATCTAATTTCCCTTGGGTGTGCGTTTGTAAGAGTTGATCTAAACTCTTGGTCGTAATTAATGGGGTATCCCCAGAAACAATCAAGGTGGTTCCGATTTTCTTTTCTAGTAAAGGGGCGACTTGCATGACCGCGTGACCTGTACCTTTTTGTTCGCGTTGCCACACGATTTCAGATTGACCTTCCACGACTTTAGCAGTGGTTTCTCCGCCATGTCCAACAATCGTAATAACGCGATTGAGTTTGAGTGGTTTAAGCGCGTTAATCACGTGTCCAACCAACGGTGTACCCAATAAATCAAACGCAACTTTGCTTTTGGTTACATCGAGTGATTTCATCCGCGTGCCTTTACCGGCTGCCATGATAATGCCAAATATATCCATTGTGTTTTCTCCCATGGTTATTATAATATTTTTTCTTTAGAAACGAGTTTGAATAACCTGACATAATCCTGAACATGAATGGTTTCTGGACGTGCGTTCGGTAAAATCTTTACTTGGTTCAAATAAGTTTCTGCTTGTTCGCGATGGTTGGTTAATCCCATTAAATTGTTAAGGATGGTTTTACGGCGATGAAGAAAGAGCTTCTTAATGAAGTAAAAAAAGGGTCGAGTAGGCACAAGCACACCTTTAGGAAAGGTTTGTAGTTTAAAAATAATGGATTGAACATGAGGTTCAGGGAAAAAAGAAACCGGACTCACTTCAAGCACAGGGGTAATGGTTCCCAGTGTTGCTAAAAAGATCGAAAGCGGTCCATAACCATCTTCACCTACATGCGCCATCAGTCTTGGCATCACTTCTTTTTGTACCATTAACATGGCAACTTTAAAAACCGATAAATCTTTATATATTTTTTCGATGATTTCAGTGGTCATGTAATACGGTAAATTGCCCAAAATCACGTCATATGGTGCAGGTTCTGCTTTTAAGAAGTTTTGCCGGTGGTGTTTTCCTTTTGGGAATTGGGTTTCAAGGTAGCGATGGAAGGTTTGATCAATTTCATATGAGGTATAGTGAATTTCATCGTGATGAAGCTTTTCGGTAATTGCACCTAAACCAGGACCAATCTCCAAAACCCGATCACCTTTTTGAATGCCAGATTGATCGATGATTGTTTGAAGAACGTCCTCGTCAATTAAAAAATTTTGACCATATCGCTTTAAGGCGGATACACCTAAAGAAGTTAAGCGTTGTTCGGTTTTTGGGTGATATTTCATAAGATGTTTTGAATGTCAGAAAGTTGAATGCCAAGTACATTTAAACGTTTGACCATCGTCTTCACATTACATGGGCCCAAGTGGAAATGCTGACAAACTTTCAATCGCCGTGCTTGTGCGGTATCGTTGCCAACTAAACCTAAGGTTAACAAATCCCCGGGTAGAATGTCACCTTTTCCTTGGATCTTGGTGGTGAATTTGGATTGTAGCGCTTGTAAAATTGTCTCTTTATCCGCTTGGGCGATACCTACTTTACCGTGTTTAATCGCAAGTTTCTTGTCGATAAACGCATGAGACAACCCAGGAATATTCGCGTCGAGGGTTTTTCTAATTTTTTCACCAGGAAAATCAGGATCCGTGAAGACAATGATGTCCCGGCCAGCCTTCTGAACTTGCTTGATATAATCGATGGTTTCTTGTGAAAGTGCTGAACCATTCGTTGTGATAAATTCAGCGTCAATCAAAGGGGTTAAACGTTGAACATCGGTAACACCTTCAACCACAATCAAAGCATTCATTTGGTACTTCATAATGTTTTCACGTGAAATGCTTTAAGGGTGTTTTCGTAAAGTTGTTTGGTGAGTTGATCAGTGGGTAATTGGGTAAGCATTTTTAGTTTGTCGAAGATGATAGGTAAGTTGATGGGTGAATTTTGTTTGCCTCGCAGTGGGTGTGGGCTCAAAAAGGGGCTGTCAGTTTCGATCAATAGGCGGTCAAGCGGCGTTTTGCTCACGCTTTGTCTTGCTTCGTCTGCGTTTTTATACGTGATAGGTCCACCATAGGACAAATAGAAACCCAAAGCAATAAACCGTTCAACAAGATGTGATGGCCCTGCGTAGCAATGCATGACGCCACCTTGTTTAACTGGGTGTGATTCTAAAATAGGTAAGATGGCTTCATATGCATCGCGACAATGAATGACAACAGGTAGGTTCAATTGATTAGCGAGATCAATTTGTTCCACGAAAACGAGCGCTTGTAATTCATGGTCTTTTGGATCTTTTTTCCAATGATAATCTAAACCAATTTCACCAATCGCGATGATCTTATCTTGATGTTGTTGAACAAGCGAATGAATAAAGGTTAAATCGTAAGCTAAGGAAACATCAACTGGGTGAAGCCCAACAATCGCTTTGACTTTTGGTTCTTGAATCGCAATCGTGACCGCTTGTCGAGACGATACTTCATCCCATCCCACCACAAAAAAACGCCCAACACCTTGTTGAATGGATTGTTGAACAACCTCTTGCCAACGTAGTGAAAATTGATCGGAATTGAGGTGGCAGTGTGTGTCAATCAGATGCATCATTTACCTACGCAAAACCGGGAAAAGATTTCAGCACCTAAATCCACTTTTCCTTCAAGGCCTAATAGGGCGATGGTTTCCTGATATGCGAGTTGTAAGGATGAAGAAATTAAATCAGTGGTAAGACCGGCTTTGGCGTCTTCAACGGCTTGAACCAATGACGCTTTGACTTTTTTTAACGAACCCAGTTGCCTTGTATTATGGAAACTTGGGGTGTGATAATTGCTTTCTTGAATACCTAAGACTTGAATCAATTGATCTAATAACGGTTGAATGGATTTTGTTTTTGCAGAGATATAAATTTGATTCTTTTTCGTTTGCTTCACGAGATCTTTTTTATTGTAAATATCTAGAACTGTTTTTGTTTTAAGTGCTTGTTGCAGTTCTTTATTTTCAATGCGTTGAGGGTTTGAGGCATCCATGAGATATAAAACCACATCCGCTTGGTGAATGGTTTCAATTGATTTGCGTATCCCAATTGCTTCGATCACGTTGTCGGTTTCCCGAATGCCTGCGGTATCTAAAATCTTAAGCACCACACCTTGTAGGTTCAATTCTGCTTCCACGACATCGCGTGTGGTTCCGGCAATATCGGTGACAATTGCTTTTTCTTCGTTGATGAGCGCGTTTAATAAGGAAGATTTACCAACATTGGGTTGACCGATGATGGCGACTTTAATTCCTTCTTTGATGAGTCTACCTTTTTCTCCTTCAAGAATAAATTGCTGGAGTTGGGGGATGATGTCTTCACAATCGCGGATGACTTTTTCTTTACTCACTTGTTCGATATCTTGGTATTCTGGGTAATCAATATTCACTTCAATGAGTGACAATAAATCGGCGATGCGTTGCCGAATGGGGTTAAGTTTTTCACTGGTTTTTCCAGTCAGCGATAAGAGCGCTAATCGTTTGGCTTCGATCGTGGTCGCTTGAATGACATCTTGAATCGCTTCTGCTTGAACAAGATCTACTTTTTGATTGAGATATGCTCGTGAGGAAAACTCGCCCGGTTCAGCGCTTCTTGCCCCTTTTGATATGAGGATTTCAATCACTTGATGGGCAATCAAAGGAGAACCATGAATGATGATTTCTAATAGATCTTCACCGGTAAAACTTTTTGGTTGAATATATTGGATCACAATCGCTTGATCGATTAGTTCACCTTGGTGTTGGATAAGCCCTAAATGCACACCGCGTTCTTTTTCGTGGGTTAGATCTTTTGAAAACACCGCACTAAACATTTGAAATGCAAGTGGACCGGAAAGGCGAATAATCGCCAAAGCACTTTTGGTTGGTGGGGTTGCTAGGGCAACAATCGTGTCACTTAAGTTATACATTGTGTTTAAAAAAGCCCTTTCGGGCTTAGCGGATTAGGGAATATAACGAATGGAGATGGCGCGGTGTTGACCTTCGCCAACGCTTTCGGTTTTAATGTTTGGCATGCCGGTTAATGCATTGTGAACCATACGGCGTTCATCAGCAGGCATTGGATCAAGGGTGACATCTTGTTTATTTCTCACCACATCTTTAGCGATGCGCTTTGCAATCGCAACCACTTTATCGTACTTGGCTTCTTTGTAATCATTAATATCCAAAAGGATTCGGAAGCGTTTTTTGAATTTACTTGAGGTTGCCAAACGAACGAGTTCGTTTAAGGCTTGAAGGGTGACACCGTTTTTACCAATTAAAATTGGGTTTCTTGGGGTGTCTAAGGTAATATGAATGATCTCGTCTTTGACTTCGGTTTTGGCTTTGACTTCAATACCAAATTGGGAAATTGCATTCACTAAATACGCTTCTGCAAAAGCAATCGCATCCGATACTTCATAAACTTCAATTACTAATTTTTTAGAAAATAAACCCGCTTTTTCTTCAACGATTTTGTAAGATAAATCGTTGGCAGGAATGTTTAAATCTTTTTCTGCTTGAGCAAGTGCGTCTTCTAAGGTTTTGGTGGTGTATTTCTTCATTTTTTAGCTCCAATCAATTTTCTTGTTAATAAGGTTTGGCCTAATGAAATAAGTGCACCAATAAACCAATAGATTCCCATCGCGCTTGGTAATGAGAAACCCATGACAATGATCATGATAAACATGACATTACTAATCATATTGGCTTGGGATTGGGAAGATTGGGCGGCGTTACTTTTAACGGTGTGTGCAACTTTCTTTTGTGCTTGTTTTTGGAACCACATTGGTAGTTTCATGGCAATGAATTGGGCTGCTGTCATCAACACAAAAATGACCACCGCCGTCCACCATGGACCTTGGAACCACGTTGAGGTAATCACACCACCTAAAGGTGAGGCTAAGTTAAGACCTAAGAAACTTCCGGTAGCTAAAACCGCTGATCCAGTCATTGCACCCCAAACAGCGATAAAGACGGGGAATTGAACGAAGGCAATTAAAATTTGGTTGAACGGATTAACGCCATGTTTTTGGTAGATCGCCCATTGCTCTTGTGCCATGCGTTGTTTTTCATATTGGTTGGTATTTGCGTTAGGGTATTTGTTTTGAAGTTTTGCGATTTCTGGTTGTAATAAACTCATTTTTTGTGAGGCGATGGTGGATTTAAATGTCACTGCAATCATAAAACCACGAACGATGATGGTGGTTAATAAGATGGCGAGGACTTGGCTAAGGCCTGGAATGTTGGAGGTAAAGAGTCCATTAAAGAATTCAACTAAAAAGGCGACTGGATAAACAAATAAACCTTCAATCAAACCACGAGAAAAAGCTTCAGCCCATGTTTTACCTTCAAAAATATATTCACCATCGGGTCCGTAATTACCAGTGGTGGTGGTGATGCAAGAACGATATCGTGAGGCAAAGTCATCAACTGTGGATTTATATAAGGTTGTAAAGTCTTGATTCGGTGTTTCGCTAAGTGGTAAATCGGTTTTAATTTCGTTAACCCAACGATCCCAATTATTCCAAATCACGGAATTGGCACCTAGGAATTTGACATAGCCATAGTTAATGAGAATATCTTCATCACTTAAAGTTGTTTCGTTGTTACTAGTTGCGGCAATCGTTGCGGCTTCTAAAACTTTTGCATCAAGTGCTAACCAAAACGCATCAGAAGGTGTGTCAAAACCGCTATCCGTTGCTTGTTCAATAATCCCTGCAAGGCCGTCGTTTGCTTCAAAAACATCCACATCGCCACTCACACTACCGCCTTCATAGGCATACATCACTCGGGTAATATCTTGTGGTGAACAAAAACTTGCCGTACAAGAGGATAAAATAAACAACCCTCCGAGTAAGACCACTAATTTTTGGGCTTTTGTTAATTGAATCAAACTAACTTCCTCCTCAAGGATGCGATGGTTTGGATTAATGCATCCTGATTTTCAATAAATCCTTTTTCTAAATACGGAGCGCGAACAATCACAATGTAGTCGATCGATTCGGTAAGATCCATTTTCGTCGTTAGCATCATTCTGATTTGCCTGCGAATTTTGTTGCGGATCACCGCAATCCCAATTTTCTTGCTTACAGAGATCCCAACTCGGGTATGGCCTAAAGATTGTTTTAGACCGTAAATCGTGAATGCAACGTTCTTTTGGTTGGTTTTCTTTGCGAGAATGGTTTGAAAGTCAGCGTCTTTCAATAAACGATGACTGCGTTTCACAAAAGAAAATCCTTAAGCAGAAAGTTTCGCTCTACCTTGTTGGCGACGTAGTTTTAGGACCTTACGACCACCTGGGGTAGCCATTCTTTCCCGAAACCCGTGTAATGATTGACGACGTCTTTTACTTGGTTGATATGTGCGTTTCATCCGAAAACCTCCAGGTCATACTTGTAGGTATGCGCATAAAATTATAGTCACTAAGTGCTATAAAAGTCAAAAGAAAACGATAGTTTTTCTTCCCGTATTTGATTCTCATCATGAAAGTCTTTTGCTTTATTCGTTGCCATCCTTGTTATTTTAGTTATCCACCATTTGCATCGTGGAAAAACCCTTTCCACATAGTTATCCACAATCCAAAGATGTGGAAAGTGTGGAAAGTCGAATAAATACGAGTCTTTTTTGGTTGGTTTTGTGGATAAAGTTTTTTTAACAATTATTTGGATGCTTTTCCACACAACCGATGATTATAATAATGTCCATATGGTTAACCCCACCTTATCTGAAATCGCTCAGCTTTGGGATCGTGTCTTGGAGAAACTCCAACCAAGAATCAACGACCGTCATATTTTTGACTCCTTTTTTGGTGACACATATATTCACACCATCGAAGGCGATGAAATCAAAGTTGTTGTCAATTCAGGTTTAGCAGCCAACCTTCTATCAACGAAGTATTTGGATGTCTTGGGGTTGACCGTATCGGAAATTACCCAAACCAATTTTAAATTAAATTTTGTTCAAAAAGTTGATCTCGATAAGAATGCCAAAGCTATAGAAAAGAAACCAGCATTTTTTGCTAACTCGTTTGTGAATCGGAAATATACGTTTGATAACTTCGTCGTGGGAACGTCAAATCGGGAAGCGCACCAAGCTGCAGTTTTAATTGCATCGAATCCCGGAAAACTCTTTAATTACAATCCATTATTTATTTATGCACAATCCGGTCTTGGGAAAACGCATCTACTTCATGCGATTGGAAATTATGTCAGAGAAAACGCCCCAAGTTTAAAAGTGCTTTATATTACCACCGATGATTTTGTTGATGAATTTATAAAGTATGTGAGTGGTGAAAAAGACTCCGATAACATGAAAGACTTTTTTAAGGCGGTTGATGTGTTGATGATTGATGATATTCAGTTCCTTTCTGAAAAAGTAAAAACGGAAGAAATGTTCTTTCATATCTTTAATCATCTGGTGAACGCTGGTAAACAAATTATCCTCACCAGTGATCGTCATCCAAGTGAAATTAGAGGCATTGAATCGCGCTTAGTGACGCGGTTTAATTCTGGTTTAACGATGAGTATTTCCGTGCCTGATTTACCAACACGCGTGGCAATTCTAAAAAAGAAAATTGAGGCAAACGGATTAGATATTACCTACTTTGATGAAGAAGTATTTCACTTCTTTGCGGAACGTTTCTCTAATAACGTCCGCGAGTTAGAGGGTGCGTTAAATCGTTTGGTATTTTACGTGATTAATATTAAGCAAACCAAACACATCACAATGGCGGTTGCGATTGAATCCGTTCAACCTTTAATTGGATCAGGCTCTCCGATTAGTTCATTAACTGAAAATCGAATTATTAATACCGTGGCGGACTACTATAACCTCACCTCTCAACAACTCACTGGTCGCATTCGCACCACCCAAATTGCGATGGCCCGGCATATCGCGATGTATTTGATTCGTACCTTATTAGATACCCCATTTTTAAAGATTGGTGTTCTGTTTGGTGGTAAGGATCATTCAACGGTCATGAACGCGGTTAAAAAAGTGGAAAAATCGTTGAAAGTAGACGAAGCAATTGCGACAGCGGTTGACCAACTTCAAAAGCGTTTAAAAAAAGCGTAAGCAACGAATATATCTAACCAAATTATTTATATAAATTGTGTTAAAATAAGAAGACGAAAACAAGAACAGATGACTTATCCACTAAATTCACACGCCTTATTACTATTATTAAATCTTTAAGGAGAATAATAACTTATGAAATTCAACGTGAGTCGTGACGAACTATTGAAGGCTTTAAATATCGCAAGTAAGGCGATTGCAATCAAGACACCAATTCCAGTCCTTAGTAATTTTAAATTAGTGGTTGATCAAAAAGGATTAACGATTGTCAGTTCCAATAATGAATTATCGATTGTCACCAGAGTCCCTTATGCGAATAAGGGTAAAACCTTATTAACAGATGTTAAACATGGCGGAACCTTAGTGAACGCCAAACTCTTTGGAGAAATCACCCGTAAAGTTGAAGGCACCAATTTAATGGTCGAACTTTTCGATGACACGATTGTGAATGTTAGCGATGGTCGTTCAACCTATAAACTAAATTCCATCAAGGTTGAAGAATATCCAGAATTGGATTTAGACACCACTGGCGTTTCCTTAGAAATGGAAACAAAAGTGCTTAAAAAGGTCGTTGAACAAACCGCTTTTGCTGCTTCTACCAAAGAACAACGTCCTATCATGACGGCGATTAACCTTGAAGCCGCAGATGGTAAACTCACGGCGACTGCCACGGACTCTGCCCGTTTATCCCGCAAACAAATCACGATTAATAAACCAGTTAAATTCACAAGTAATGTTCCAGCAAGAACTTTAGTTGAAGTGGTGGCAATGATGGAGCACGAACCGATCATCACCCTTTCCTTTACAGAAAAAAGAGCAACGTTTGAGTTCGGTCAAACCTTGGTCATCTCACGATTGATCAGTGGTGAATATCCAAACACGAATAACATCATTCCGAAAACCTCGAATTATTTTTTGACTGCCAACGCCAAAGAATTACTTGCAGTCATGGAACGTGTTGCCTTGTTATCGGTTGAACG
>CAMBSI010000027.1 GCA_945870555.1 Staphylococcus epidermidis
GTATACGAAATCGCTTTTGCGCCTTGATTTAATAATTTTGCATCATTCAATAATTTCACCCAATCAAACCAATCACTGCCACCCATGACATACACGGTGTCTTTGATTTCTTGTTCGGTTGCAGGTGATACGACGATATCCTTAATTTGCATCTCACCAATATCGATGGTTTTTCCCGTTGCTGGTTCACCGATGGTCTTTAAACTAGAACGAACCAATTCTCCGGTAGAAGGATTTTGTCTTGCTCCTGCTGCAAGTGAGTAAACGATGAGATCAAGTTTTCCAAATTTTTCTTTGATGTAGGCCATCACTTGTTGTTTCATTTCTGAAGAAAATGCATCACCCACAAAGTCTTTATGAATTTTTCCACTTTTCTCAAACGCTTTTTGAAAATAAAGATTATTCCACCAACCAGCCGATCCGGTCCGATCACCCTTTGGTCTGGATTCAAATGAAACATTAATCGTTTCTGCATTGGCGTTGACTGCAAGCGTGACGCGTGTTGATAAACCATAACCAGAAGAACCACCAATGATTAAAACTTTTTTTGGTCCTTCAAAGTTTGAAAGCGTTTTTGCTTCGGAAATTAAAGATTCGACATAACGTTGGCAACCGATGGGATGACTATTCGTAAAAATATTTCCGCGAATGCTTGGTTTAATGACCATGAGTAAATCTCCCTTGACTTCATTTATTTTACTTCAAATCACGATAAATCGGAAAAGAAAAAGGACCAAGTCAATCTCGGTCCTTTTCGTGAAGTTAGGATAACTTATTGAACTGGTTTGACAAGAATATCGCGCTTTTTAAATGCGAAGTAGACACCAGCAGATAGGTGAACAAGGATTAAACCAATCATGACTAAATCCATAGAAGGTCTGGTTAATTCTAAGTAACGCGCATGGAGGGCTTCTAATTGCGCTCTTGCTTCTGGATCCATGGCATCTTTGAGTTCATCGGACATTGCTTGGTATTGGTTCCACGCGCCTAATAATCCGTTAACGGTCGCGTCTTTCGTTTCCGCATCGTTAAATAAGAGGTCGAAATCTTCGACGGTTCCTGGAAGTTCTCCGATTGAATCTTCTACCGTTTCAAGAACTAAACTCGTTAACCATTCCACATATTCAGGATCGAGTAAATTCTTAGCTTCTTCAGATAAATCTGAATATTCATTAAACATCGATGAAATGGCTTCAATGGTGTCTTCAGAGAGATTATCTAAATCCATTGCTTCAATCGCAATAATGTCTTCATAAACATCCATACCTTCTGCTAAAGCTTCTTTAATGGATACAAGGTATTCGTAATAATCAGTTTCGTCTTGGCGCATTTCAAGAATTTCAATGGCTTCATCAGGTAATGCTTCATAGGCGGCGATGGCGGCTAAAACATCATCATAATTAGCGAATAAACCATACGTTCCATTATCATCTTCAATGCCAGATAAATCCCAGAGTTGATCAGCAACTTCATTGGCCAAGGCTTCGATAGCAAGGAGATAAATGCCATAAACATATTCTCCATCTAAGAGGTCTTGAGCATCTTCAGATAACGCGAGGAAATCATTGTACATGGCGATAATGCCAGCAGCATCTTCAATATCAACGAACTCACCATCACCTTCGTCTTGGATAAGGTCTTCAATCACAACAAGTTGATCAAAAACAGGTTTACCCTCAACTAAATATGGTTGCAAGTCATTGAGCCAAATCCAATATTCATACATATCGTAAGAGAAGAATTCATTTTCTTGGCCATACATTTCCACAAACAAGTCATAGGAGATGTCGTTTAAATCATCAATGCCAGCGAGTAAAGTTTCTAATTCTGAGAGGTTTTCAAATAATGGCCAATACCATGACCAATCACCTTCTTGGACGTCTTCAAGGAATTGATCTAAGTCGTCAGAATAATCATCCGCGAAGTAGTCATAGTAAACGTCATAAAGTTCTTCATAAATGCCGTAGAAGTTCCATTCATTGATTAACAACTGAACAAGTTCTGGTAATGCTTCATACGCAGTAAAGATGTTTAAAATCATCGATTCGTATTCGTTATCGATTAAATACTTCATTTGGCTATAGCCCAAATCGAGTGCATTTTCATTATAATCTTCATCAAAATAGACAAAATCAATATCAAGATTAACATCATTGGTTTCGTCTTCCATGAGGGCTAAGAAAGGTTGTAAATATGTATTTTCAAAACCTTCCACTGCTGTCAATAATTCACGGTAACGATTTAAACGCGTTTCAACAGAAGCTGGTAACAAGTCGATGATGTCATCATAAAGATATAATTCTTCATCCCAACCCAATTCATAACTACCATATTGAGAGTAGTACTCCATGTCATCACGTAACCAATCGGCTGCCTCACGGCCATCCATATCAAGTACTTCTAAGATTAATTCATCTGTACGGATATAGGATTCATAAAGGATTTCATCTTCATAAACCGTGGCGATAATTTGATTCATGAACGTCTTTTGTTCAGCAGTGATGACACTCCATTCTTTTTCAGTTAAACCATCACCAAATGGGTACGCTTCTGGGAATAAATAATCAACAATTCCCTCGCCACGAACGTTGTCATTAAAACCATACCAGTAACCAAAAATTGCTCTTTCTTCATCAACAAGATTACCTTGACCGAAGTATGTTTCAAGTGGTGCAGTTAAATTCGTTGGTAATTCGCTATAAAGATAATCAATAAAGTCGCGAACGTTGTAAGAGTAGTTGCTGTTATACTCAGTACCGCCTAGTGTGCTAGAGCCAACGCCATGTTCACCAAATAAGTTTGAACCAAAGATGGTAAAGTCATTTTCGCTATTGAGAAAAATGGAGTGGGTTCGTGAGAAACCAAAATCAATCAATCCATTGTCTTCATTGTAATAATTATAGTCAGCGTATTTAGTATCGATTAATTCGGCATCTGAACTACTACTAATAATATATTGTTGGCCTTCATAGACGTTTAATCCGATCACCCAAACATAATAGTAATATACGTATTCTTGTGGAGCGTTATCAATATAATCACGATAACCATATTCAACATCAAAGAACGTGGCATCATTTCCTGCGTAAACTTTTAATGGACGATAAAATTCTTCGTCATAAATGATGGAATTGTTGTCATAGTCACGATTGAAATTTCTAACAAAGCCATCTATATCACCATCCTCATCTTCATAAACAAATGCTTCAGTCGCGTTAAATGGAGTATTCTTAACGGTTCCTTTTGGAAGTGTGACGGTATCACCAGCAGCACTGTTTGAGTTTGTTCCCCAGAAGAAAATTTTGTCGTCGCTCGTGACGGCAATACCATGGTTCACACCGATCGCTACAGAGACTACTTTTTCATCTACTAATAAACCAGGAAAACTCAATTGGCTAGGTAACCTAACCGAGCTATTAACGTCACCGGTTCCAACTTGCTTATTTGCATTCATACCCCAAGCCAAAACGAGACCCGTTTCGCTTAGTGTATAAGCAGTGGAGGCGAAGATACCAACATCTTTGATTGTGTCTCCACTTAGCAATGTTGAGAAGTTTACGGACACAGGTGAAGGAGTAGAAGTTATATTTCCTTGACCTAATTGCCCTGAGTTATTTCGTCCAGCCATTCTCACAACATTTCCAGTCAACCAAACCATCGTATTCCCATCTCCTGCAACAATTTTTTTAACTTCAACTGGAGTGTTTGGGTTAAGGTTATTTGTCACATCAATTGGTAGTGATTGTAGAGTTGTAGTTCCGTCACCTAATTTGCCAGATGTGTTATCCCCCCATGTGAAAATACGGTTTGTTGAGGTCAGCGCAACGGCAGAGTCGTAACCAGCATCAATATCAACAATGGTTTCGCCTGCGTTTAAATTAAATGATTCGGTGATGTTGAAAACGGATAAAGTTGTGTCTGTGTTCCCGTTACCAAGTTGACCACGATCATTACGGCCAAAGGTGAACACTTCGTTATTGGTGGATAAGACAACCGTAAAATTATGTCCTGTCTCAACTTTTAAGAAAGTTTCATAATGAAGATCAACGATAAAGTCATTATCCGCGCGAACACTTATGGGTGAGCCATTCACTAAGACACCTGTAAACAAAGCAGAGGCAAGGGTGAGAACAGCAATATTGATTTTTTTATTCATGTTTTTAATCCTTATAAGAAGATGATGACGCTAGCAATCACAAAGAATGAGACTACCCAGATAAAAGTTAAGACGTCACGTAAGGTTATTTTCTTTTTCATATACTACCCCTTATTTTGCTAAGCGCTTTGCTAAGCGCACTTTACGACCTTCATAACCCGTCTTCGTCCGATCTGTTAATTGACGTTTCAATGCATCTTCAACAAGCGCTAAGGCTTCTTTGGTTTCACCCTTACGTTCTAAAATGATGGCTAAACGGGTAAAGGAATAGACATATTTACCTTTTGCTTTTAGGACCCCTTGTTGCAAAGCAACGTCCAAGCGAGCAAGCTTTTCAGCATAGGCAAGCATGGCTTTATCTTTACGGCGGTAGTAAGCAACCCGTGTTGCAGCTTCGTACACCAAGGTTTGAACCTCCGCATCGTTTTCTGCGAAGAAAAGTAACTCATCGGTTAACTTTTGTAATAATGAACTCGAGATGAGTTTGCGATAAGCATAAATAAAGTTGAAAACACGTTCAAAGAATGCATCATTGTTACCGTTTAATTTATAAACGAGGTCTTTGACCAAATGGGTGTCTGCGTCATCAACAAAGTAACTACGAAACTCAATTTTTTCTGCGTCAGTTAATGAGGCATACCATGTTGCTCTTGCCTTAATCTTATTTTTAAAGATTTGAACATTTTCTAAGGCGTTGTTTTCCTCAACAGCCTCTTCCTTAGGTTCAGCAATTGGCTTTGGTTTTGCTACCTTAATCGGAGCAACTGGTTTAGCAACCGCAACGGCTTTAACTGGTGTAACTGCTTTTTCTTTAGTTTTTGCACCTTTTAAAATACCAAGGATTTCAAAGATTGGTTTTAAGAATGGGAAATCGACAAGAATATCCTTTGCAAATAATAGTAAACCCGCGAGGAACCATACAGTAATCAAGGCGACTTTAATCCAAAACATGTTGTTCTCCTTTTCAACTTCTATATTATAGAGATTATACACATAAAAAGCAAGAAAAAAACGATATTTGTCGCATTTATTGATAGTTTACTTAGTGTGTATTAACTATTCAGAAAAGAGTAGTTATTTATCGTTATTTATTAGGCTCTTCAGTGTCGAGCAATTCGTTTTCTTCATCGATGACCGTTTCGACAAGTCGAAAGGCTTTCAGTAACGATTTCATGTCAAACAATGACAATTTTCCAGTGCCTTTTTCTAATAGTTTGTTACTAAATTGAAAGGATCGTTGATTAGAGAGTAAACCTTTTTCCGTGAGTTCAAGAAAATAGATGCGATTATCTTCAGGGTTCAGCACTTTCGTAACATAACCTTTACGAATCAAGGATTTGACGGAACTCGAGATCACAGGTGGTGAAACTTGTAGGTATTTTGCGACGTTCATCACCGTGTGATTGTTTGTTTTTTTCAAGCGTTCAAAAAAACCAAGTAGTAACATTTCTCGAATCGTTAATTGATTTTGAGAACGGATTCTTAACGATCGTTCCATCAATAAATACGATTGAAAGTAAAACTTTAAAAAGACTTCACGAAAGTTATCCCCAAATATTTTAAACATTGTATACATATATTAACAAATTAAAGGAAGTTTCGTCTACCAATGCAAGCACTATGGTCGAATTATATCCGAATCGTATTTATAATGATGATATGAAACCATTAAAACTTTATGTTCGATTCTTAATGCTGAATCCAAGTCAATTGGGTTTATTGACCAATCTTGGGGTGACCGTCACCAAGACGTTGGACGCTGACGTCAATGCCATTTTTTCCGATCAATTTTTTATTGAAGCAAACATCAATACCCTTCCGGTCTTAGATTATTTGCAAGTGGCAACCTCTGGGTTAGACCAAATTCCTTTGTCTCATCCAAAACTCGCACATGCGGTCGTCAGTGGATCCCGTGGTGTTTTCAACAAACCGATGGCGGAGTATGTCTTGAGTCATGTCTTGTCGGTTTATCAAAACCATCGATTTTTTGGTCAAACCCAAAAAGAACAACAATGGCGTCCTTCGCGCCACAATGAAGAATTAGCAGGAAAACGCGTGGCCATTCTTGGGATGGGGCAAATTGGTAAACAAATTGCAAAAACATTTTCATTTTTTGGGGCAAAGGTGGATGCCTTTAATCGGTCTGAAGTCGATTCGATGTATGTCCATCAAGTGTATCGATTGGAAGACATGAAAGCCAATCTAGCCAATTATGAAATTGTTGTCGCGAGTTTAGCGTTAAACGAACAAACCAAAGGCATCCTCAGTGCCGACGTTCTTCAAAGTTTATCGCCCAAAGCAATTTTTGTGAATGTAGGTAGAAGTGAATTATTAGATGAGGGTGCGCTCGTTTCACTCTTACAAGAGAAAAAAATTCGCCATGCGGTGTTAGACACCTTCTCAAAAGAACCTTTACCAAAAGATCACCCTTATTGGGCGCTAGAAAATGTGACCTTAACGCCACATATTTCTTTTACATCCGTTCAAAACTTAGAACGAATGTTTCAATCGCTTTATGCGAATCTTCAACTTTATCTTCAAAACGAACGCTTAATTAATCAATTTAAATAAACTTCATTTTTTCATAGTCACGAATTAAAGTTTCAACTTTGATTTTAATGAGGTCGCGAATCGGGCGAATCGCCGCTAATTTTTGTTCTGGGGTTCCAGGTAAACTTGATGGATCCGTTAAGTCCCAATTCAACGTCACTTTGGTACTTGGAAAAATAGGGCATCGTTGACCGTTTAATGCGTCGCAGACTTTCACGACAATTTCATAGCGCTTTCCTTGTTTAAAAAAATCAAAGACGGACTTTGTCTTGTTCTTGGAAATGTCATAACCGACTTCTGCCATCGCTTTGACTGCGATTGGGTTGAGGTTGCCCGCTTCTAATCCAGCACTTTCTACGACAAACTTTCCTTTTCCTAGTTGTTGAAGAAAAGCTTCGGCCATTTGGCTTCGCGCGGAATTATGGATACAAATAAACAGAACACGGATCATGTTTTTTTCCTCAAATATCACTATAAGTAAAAATGACTTTTGAATCGTCAATTTTCTGTATAGTTTTTGTTAATTCAATTATACGTCACCATGATAGAATGAACCCATGAAGAAAGTCATTAATTTCAAAACCTGGCCACGGTATCAACACTACCAATTTTTTAAAGGTTATCAAATACCAAGATTCAATATGACGTTTTCGATGGACGTCACCAACCTTTATCAATTGTGTAAACAACAAGATCGCCGTTTTTATTTTGCCTTCATGCACTTAATCATGCTTGAAATGAATCAAATCGAGAACTTTCGGTATCGTATTCAAAAAGGAAAAGTGTTCGATGAACCGATTCAATTTGTGTCGTTTACCGATCTGATTGAGCAAACCGATTTGTTTAAAATGGTGTTTGTGAAGGTGAATCCGAATCCGGCCATATTCGAAGAAGAAGCGGTTATTGCATCAAGAAAACAAGGTGCTCAACTCATTAACCTTAAAACGGAAGCAGTTTTAAATACCATCTACGTCACATCCTTTCCTTGGGCGCAATTTACCCATTTTACGCATGCGACAAAACTTGGACCGACCGATTCAGTCCCAAGGGTGAGTTGGAGTAAGTTTATTGACGTGAACGGAAGAAAAATTTTAAATTTATCCATTGAAGCCCACCATGGTTTGGTGGACGGCATTCATCTTGGAAAATTAATCGAATCGCTACAAAAACATTTGAATCAAGTTTAAATTAACGACTACCTTTATCGTAAGGAACACCTTCCGCTTTTGGAGCTCTGGATTTTTTACTTGTTAACATCAATGCAAGCAGTGTTGCAACATACGGAAGAATCGTGAAAAAGTAACCTAAGGATAATCCATCAAAGAAAGGGATGAGTGTATATTTGATACTTAAGGCATTCATTAATCCAAAAAACAAACTCGCAAGGAGGATTTTTTCTGGTTTCCATTGACCAAAAATCATGACTGCTAATGCTAAAAATCCATAACCACTCACTTGACCAGAAAAGGTTACAGAACTGGACACCACAAAGACTAGCCCACCAATACCTGCAAGCGCGCCTGATATTAAAGTGCCAATCCATCTCATCTTATAAACAGGAATGCCAACCGAATCAGCCGCAGACGGATGTTCTCCAACCGCAGACAAACGAAGTCCAAATCGCGTCTTATAAATCACAATGATTGAGATGATGGCGATGAGATAACCCGTAAAGCTCAGGACATTAACATCTTGGAATAAGATTTCACCTAAAATTGGAATATCACCTAAGTAGGGAACCTTTTGAATATTAAAGGTTTGATCAAAAGGAATATTCTTAACATTGTTAATCGTTCTTGCAATAAAGATGACCATTGGTGCAGCAAATAAATTAATCGCAGTGCCACCAATAACTTGATTTGCTTTCAAATTAACCGCAGAGAAAGCAAGTAAGGTGGAAAGTAGGGCTCCACTTAATGCTGCAATCAATGCCGCTAACAATAAAAGTAAACTCGGATTAAAATCAGGGAATTGTTGTTGCATCCAATTGATAAAGAAAATCGAAAAGAACGAACCAAAGACCATCGTTCCTTCTAAAGAAATATTGACCACGCCACTTTTTTCTGCAAACATACCACCTAATGCCGTGATTAAAAGCGGCACGGTGAAAAACAACGTTGAATTCGCAATGATAATGAAGAGTTCAGAAAAGCTCATTTTTTCTTACCCCCAACCCTTAACCACTTGATTAACGTATCTTTCACAAGCATCGCCATCGCGGATGTATAAATGATTGCCGCAATGATGACGTCGATAATTTCAACCTTAATACCAAGGGTTTGCATGAAATATCCACCCCTTTGGATGAAGGAAATAAAGAAGGCAGAAAGGACAATACCAAACGGATGAGATTGACCGAGTAATGCCACGGCAATCCCATCAAAACCTGCCGTCATCAATTCGTTACCGACGGAATATTGATTACCACTATTAATCGAACCTTTACCTAAAAAGTAAAGAGCACCAGCTGCTCCAGCAAGTGCGCCAGCAACGACCATGGATAAAATGACACTTTGATTTTCTTTAATGCCACTATATTTTGCAGCAAATCGATTGGACCCCACCGCTTGTAACTCAAAACCAAATTTCGTTTTATATAATATAAAGTAAATCAAGATTGAAAAACCTAACGCAAGGATAATGCCAAAATCAATCGACGAGCGTTCAAAGATATCACGTAAAAAGGTTGTCGGAATATAGGCATTTAAATCGATGGGCCGAGTTTTTGAAAAGGCAACGTTAAACAAACTCGTATCACCTTGAATCCAAACATTGACCGTATACATGCCAATGTAATTCAACATGATCGAGGCAATCACTTCATGAACGTTAAAATAAGCTTTAAGTAAGCCCGGGATCAAACCCCATAAGCCACCAAAAATCATGGCAGCAATAAACGCAAATACCCATTGGAGAGGTCCTAAGAAATCGCCGTGAATACCAACAAAAACCCCTGCAAACATCCCCATTGTATATTGCCCGGTTGCTCCGATATTAAATAGTCCTGTTTTAAATGCAAACCCAACCGATAATCCAGTGAGGATTAACGGACCTGCTAAGAAAACTAAATCGCCAAACCGTCTTAGAAATTCAGTTGTTAACCAACCACCAATCATCGTGGAAAAACCTGGAAATGCCGTAAAAGGATTGGCGATGGTCATGATGATTAAACCAAAAACTAATCCAAGAATAATCGCGATAATGGAAGAAAAAAATGCTTGGAATTTCATGCGAGTTTACCACCAGACATATATAAGCCAATTGATTCTTTTGAGGTTTCTTTTGGCATTAATTCCGCCACAATCTTCCCTTCAAAGATGACAAGGATTCGATCAGACATTTTCAATATTTCTTCTAATTCTAAAGAGATAAGGAGTATTGCTTTTCCTTGTTCACGTTGGTTCAAAATTTGCGAATGGATGTATTCGATTGCACCGACGTCTAAACCTCTTGTCAATTGAACGGCGAGCATGACATCGGCGTTACTATCAATTTCCCGCGCGATGATTGTTTTTTGTTGGTTACCACCACTAAGACTTCGCGTTAAGGAGTGAATCCCTTTTCCAGAGCGAACATCAAATTTCTGAATTAA
>CAMBSI010000028.1 GCA_945870555.1 Staphylococcus epidermidis
GCCTCGATTGAAAACGTTCGATAGTAATTAAATGGCAAGTTGATAATGGTATTCAAGATCAACAAAATCGACAAAAAGAAGAATGTTTCTAATAGTTCGCTGTTGGTTATTTGCTCACTAAGTTGGGCAACATAAGGAAAGAAACCACCGACAAACAACGCGATCATTAAGATATAACTAAATGTTGAACGAACCAAACTATAAAGGGTGTTTTCGGCAAAGTACGCACGCGATTGTTGCAGCTTATCCTTAGAATAAATTTCTTTGACATTCGCGGATAAGGGTTTTCTCTGATAACTTAAATTGAGAACACTTAACCCAGCACTGATCAAATACATCAACGTCATCAAGCCAACAATCAACCCACTCCACTCATTCAAAATCATAAAATTTATCTCCCTTAATTCTTTATTTTTTAATAATACTACTTTTTATTCTTGGTGATTTCACCAACATTAGATACATATAGCGAAATTTCTCCGCATTCAGGACAGATTGCAACTTTAGGTTTTTCAATTCTTTTTGAAAACATACTTTCGCCACTTGAAACCTTGATGCCATAACCAGCACCTTCGACTTTGATATCAAACCCTTCAACCATTTCTTTTTTGCAACGATGACAAGTTCTCATATTTTCTCTTACTCCTTTTCTCTAGAAGATAAAATATTGAAAATGGGAATCAGTAAAAAGAATAGCCAAGAAATCACATAACCCGATCCCTGACCAGGAATGGAAATATATTCACCACCCAAGACAAACAATGTTGTTACGATAAAAAATAACAACTCTCGAAAAGGGAATTTCTTCGCCTTAAACAAAATGTAACCGGTTGGAATGATCAATAACATGAGCCAGCCTGGGTGCCATAATCCTGTATAAATACCTAACAAAATATATCCCGTAATAATTACCAAGATAAATGAAAGATTTAATATGAATTGTTTTACTTGGCTGTTATTTTTAAAATCCACATCCACTCGAATTGGCACATTGCCACTGATTTGAATCATGCCACTCATCAATCCATAAACAACAATGGGAACAAATAATAAAAGCAATCCATTGAGAAATAAATCTTTATTTAAATAATTAACAAATGGCAATATTTCTAGGTTAGGTGTGAAAGATTGATAGATGATCATTGTATACAAGACAATATAAGCGAACACTGCGATGAGCGTATAAATCTTTGCATATATTTGAAAGGGTTTTGTCCTTTCGTTGCGATTAAACGGAATGATGATTAAAAATAGTGCCCAAGCAGGTGCCCATGCGTTGTAAAATGTACCCGATAAAATAAAAATAATTAAAATCACCCAAAAAATCAATGCATTCTTGTCAGTCTTTTTTCGAGATAATATGCTTGCGAGTGGAATGAGTAAAAAGACTAACCACCCTGGATGCCAAGCATTCAAGAGATTACCCAATAAAAAGAACACAATGGTTGTGAGAAAAGGCATGATCGCAACAATTCTTTTTTCTTTTATTGGATATTGCTTTGCTAACGAGGAAGCGACCTTTTTTGGATTGCCCATACGCTTAACAAAAGAAGCAACGGTTTCTCCGCCATCGATTGCATCACCAATCATTGCAGCATATTCGTTGATTGTGTCCTCAATAACTTTAGAAGGTATATCTTCAAGTTCAAGTTCAATTCTAAGTTCCGTTAAAAAAGTTTCTTTAGTCATCGTTAATGATCCTTTCGATGGTTTTTCCATATTGTTGCCATGTTTTTTTCATTTCACTTAATACTTTTTTTCCAAGGCTTGTGAGCTCATAGATTTTTCGAGGTCGAGGATTCACCATTTCCCAATTGCTTACTAGCAAACCTTGAGATTCCAACCGCCTTAATAACGGATATAAAGTATCGGTATCCATGTTAATCTTCGTTTTTTCAATTCTTGTTAACAATTCATAACCATGGGTAGAATCCTTGAGCATGGTTAACACAACCAAGACCAACGATCCCCTGCGTAGTTCTTTTTCAAAACCTTCGATTAACTCAAATTTAAACTTTTCTTCCATAGTGTATATCACACACTATATAGGGTGTCACACACTATGTCAACATCTTGTATGATGGATGTATGTTAAAAATCAATATTCTTGCCATTGGATCGATTAAAGAAAGTTACATCAAACTTGGTATTGAAGAATACCAAAAAAGACTTTCTAGGTTTGTTGATTTGACCATCACTGAAGTTCCCGAGGCTGTTTCAAAAACCTCCAATGAAGAAGATATTAAAAAAGCTTTACAGGTAGACGCCATTTACTTAAAAAAATTAATCCCTCAAGGGTCTTATGTGGTTGTTCTTGATCGGCAAGGTCAATCTTTTCATAGCGAAGCCTTGGCAAAACGATTGGATGCCCTACAACAAAAGAGTAGCCAATTGACCCTTATCATTGGAGCTTCTCACGGATTAGATGAATCGGTTCTTCAGTTGGCAAACGAAAAATGGAGTTTTTCTGCACTCACTTTCCCCCACCAATTGTTTCGTTTATTGTTATTAGAACAAATCTACCGCAGCATGACCATCTTAAAAGGACATCCGTATCACAAGTAGTTAATCGATTAATCCAAAGTGTTTCATTGCCTTTGCCCAACCATCTTCATCGACGGTGCTAGTGACATAATCGGCCACTTTTTTAACTTCCTCGTTACCATTACCCATTGCTACAGAAATTCCGGCAAACTCCAACATTTCCATATCATTAGGCGCGTCGCCTAATGCCATCACATTTTCTGGTTTCCATCCATAAATTTCTAAGACTGCTAAAATTCCTTTGGCTTTGTCCGAGTCCTTTGGCATGATATCCACCGCGTGAGCATCCCAACGGGCAGACTTACAAAGTTTTAAATGGGGAAGAAATAAACTTTCATCCACTTCATCACAAAAAGCAATCGCTTGATAAATTTTACGATCGTAATGATCGGGGAAGGTTCTTGGTTGTGGGAATCGGGTACCATATTTTTCATGGGCTTGAATGACGCGTTCATCCACATAATTAATGTGACCGCCATTTTCTTCCACTAAGGTTAAACCGAATTTTAATCGCTTTGAAAATTTGATCAATGCGTCTACTTCTGATTCAGGTAACGGATATCGATGGATGACTCTTCCGTCAATAATCGCATTGGCACCATTCATTGTTATTAAACCATCGGGTTTAATGAGTTCTAACATCCCTAATTTGGTAATCAAATAACGATTCCGACTTGAGGCTAAAAAGACTTTGATACCTTTTGCTTGAAGTGCCTTCACAGCGTTAATCGCACTTAAAGGCATAATCTTGGTTTGATGAGAAAATAAGGTACCATCAATATCGGTCACCACAATTTTAATTTGAGGATTTGAGGCTTTCATCTTGTATCTTCATAGTAAGTCATCTATCACCAATAGTCAAAACACCATTAAGTTCGTGTAAAATATGATGGATGAATGGTTTATTAATCTATCGTTTTCAACCGTTAGATAAACAACAAGGTTTTCGCCTTCAAACTTTTATCGATGCGTTTAAAGCATTAGACCTCATGATGATTGCCGTCAGCACGAAGGATATGACCCGATTGTTAGAAACCTCCAACAAAGGTTTTTTCCAATTTGCCGTGTTGTTAGACGAAGACCCTCAAATTGCGCGCTACATTGAGGGAGAACATCAACTAAAAGTCTTTAATGATGAAAATGCGATGAATGTAAGCTTCGATCGAGCCCTTTTATCCATTACCTTAAGAAATGCAATGGTTCCAAGTCCGGCCACCATTGCCTTACCTTACGTCTTGAACGTTAACCTCATGCAAGCGATCCAAGAGGTGAAGATCATGATGAATGATATCAATTATCCAGTCTTGGTTAAGAATCGTTATCCGCAACCAAACGAAAAAATCTATTACGTGCGTGATGAAAAAGAACTGGTTAGGGTGTTAGCCCCTATTGGGATGCAACCATTAATTGTTCAAGCATTCGTGCCACCAACCGACCGCCAATCCTTCAAGGTGTTGGTGATTGGCAAGAAAACCTATGCAGGTGTTGAAGTCGTCACCGTCGATCAAACCGAGTACCTTAAACAAACCCCTTTACCCGTATCGGTTAGGAAGATTGCTGTTAAAGCTGCAAAAACGATTGGTGCGGATTATGCCTTGGTTTCTGTCTTTTACTTAAATAAAAAAAATCCTTATGTATATTCGGTGAAAACCAACCCCAATATAGTAGAATTACAAGTAGTCACCGGGCTCTACCTCAGCGGGTATCTTGCTCAATACATTCGCCAAAACCTTAAATAAACAAAGGATAAAACATATGAATATCACCGTGATTGGTCTAGGTTATGTGGGTCTGACGAACGCTGTGTATTTGGCAAAACACCATCAAGTGTTTGGCTACGATATTGATTACAAAAAGATAACGGATCTTCAAGAAGGAAAAACTTTTTTAATAGAAAAAGACCTTCAACGTTTTTTAACAAACCATCGCAAAAACCTTAAATTTGGTCATGAAATTGAACCGATGCTTGTGGTCTCCGATGTGGCAATCCTAGCAGTTCCGACGCCAGAAGGTAACCAAGGTAAGATTGATTTATCGATCATCGAGGAATCTTTTCAAAAGATTTTAAAATTTGGAAAAAAAGGTTTAATCGTATTGATTCGTTCCACGGTCATACCAGGAACCCAACAACATCTCGTTGAACTTGCAAAAAAACAAAAACGTTCTGACATCAAAGTTGTATCCTTGCCAGAATTTCTTTCCTTGGGTCACGCGATTGAAGATACACTCAAACCCAAACGCATGGTGGTTGGCCTAGATGACCTTTCGCTGAAATCAACCATCCTCAAGATCTTTCAATATCCATCTTCCGTACCGTTTATCTTTACAAATCCCCAAACCGCAGAACTTACCAAGTATGCTTCCAATGGTTTTTTAGCAACCAAGGTTTCCTTTATTAATGAAATGTCACAAATTGCGGAAAAAACAGGTGCAAATATCGATGACGTGGTCGCAGGCATGGGCTTGGATCCACGCATTGGTGGTCATTTCCTCCAACCCGGTATTGGTTTTGGTGGATCATGCTTTCCCAAAGATTTAAAAGCACTACATGCCCTTGCAAATGAACATGACATTCATAACCACCTCTTACCAGCAACCTTATCAACCAACCAAGACCAAGTCACTCAATTTATGAAACGGTTCCTTAATCGATTCAAAGGCGACATTAAGAAAAAGAAAATTGCAGTTCTCGGTTTAAGTTATAAAGGCTCAACCAGTGATGTTCGCAATTCCCCAGCCTTTCACGTGATCGACATGTTAACGGATCAAGAGGCCATCATCTTTGCCTATGATAAATTTGCAACCTTTGACTTCTTTAATGTGCGTGGTGAAAAACCGTGTTTGGCTTATGCCGTTGAACTTGAAGATGCACTTAAAGACGCAGATGCAGCGATTATCGTCAATGATGCACCAGAATTAAAAAACCTAAAACCAACTGACTTGATCAAACTGATGAAATCACCCATCGTATTTGATGGACGAAATTTATTTGAACCAACCAACATGAAAGGTATTGAATACCATTCTGTCGGTCGACCAAGCACAAAAATTTAAAGACGTCTTATTTTTTAATTGGGGTCGGTGCAACTGCATCGACTGGTCTTAAGTATTTAGACGATAACCACATGAGGCGTAATCCAACGAATAAGACGAAGGCGGTTCCTGCGAATTCTGGGAATAAAGCCCCGGCAACAACAGTTAATAATGCTGGCGATAATAAAGCCCACGCACCAATCTTCATGGTTTGACCAAAGGTAAAGTGTTTGTTTGGATTGTTCTTTCCACGGGTCATGATAAAGATGACGAGCGACATCATGAACGCCATGATCGCGTTAACGACCAGCATTAAACTAGATTGAGCAACAATTAAGACACTGCGTGAATACGCATAGCTATCATCAAAGAACTTTAACCAGTTTCCAAAGACCAATGATATGTATTCATTCACATTGGTTGAATCTAAAGCATTACCATCAACATCCGTTAAACTAAAACTTCCCAAATTTGTTCCAACGTCAACCCGGTCATACGTTCCTCTAAAGGCTGCAAGTGGGCTTTCCCCATTGACGCTTCCGTCTACTAACGCCGCGGGATTATAAAGATACATATACACGCTTTCCTTTGCAAGCAGCAAGAAAGAACCAATGTTATCATCTCCGGCTGGTAATGCAATCAGACGATTTAAAAAATCACTGGTCGCATCATTACTTTGCGTTCCTTGATAGAACACGCGTAAACGATCACTACCATTGACGCTATACGCAAAGTAAGAAAAATTAGGTTCATTATCTAAAACCGAGACAAACACATCTGACCAAAGTGTGCCTTCGTTAGATAAACTAAAAACGTCTGCTTCATCGACGGTTGCTTTGGTGACAACCAAATCAACCCCTTCATCGTCGAGTGTTTCTGAAAACACGGTGAATGCGTTTTCGACAGAATAAGTATTACCACTTAGGAATGCTGATCCGGTACTCGTGTTGATTTGATTAAAGGTGGGATAGGTTGCCAGTAAGATGGATAAAAGAAAGATGACCAAGGCGAGATACCATGGTTGGTTTCTCGCTTCGATAATCGGCCCGTTACTAAACAACGACTGAAAAATGAGTTTTAAGGTTTTCATGATGTATCCTCTACGAGAAATAATTATATAGGTTTTTATTTGATAAGGACAATTTTCTCTGATATAGATGAATTTTTCATAAAAGCATCTTGCATTTTTACATACTTACCTTTACGATATACGTGCTCTCATATGAGCAACAACCTGGGGATGTCATGGTTTCGACAGGGTTGTCATCATGCATTAGATGCAGCCGAGTGGTGACGTTATCACCAAAAAAATAGTAACTGGCAACAGATTACAATTCGCAGCTGCTTAACCATTAAGCACCGATATACTGTGACCCGCTCAGGCGGGACTGCGCGCTACCGTTGGTTTCGCTTCTCACGCAACGGACCAGTGTCATACCAAGAAGCTAAGCGACTACACTGATTCACGTAGCTGACGAAAATTTATGAATCTCGCCTTTGGCTAGTTTGTCGATATCTACGACAAGGGTTAAATCAATATCGTCTAAGCTGTAGACGCTAATGTGGGATCTTCTCTGGACCGGAGTTCGACTCTCCGCATCTCCACCATCGGTTTCCTATTCCGGAATCATCTAACCTCTCACCTTCGCACCGGCGAATAATGTAGTGGGAGGTTTTTGTTTTGGTTCACACTGGCCACACAAAGCCAGCATCCCGATCATCCATCAATCCGAAGGTAGCTTATTCCTAAAAGTTGGGGGATTGGGGGAAGAAGGGGAATGTGAATTGTTGAGCTATAAAAATATGCCTTTGAAATACGATTTGTATTCCTTTTTTATACAAACATCATGATTGTTTGATAAGAAAGGTAATGACATCATCATAGTGATTGAGTAAGGTTTGGTTATCCACACCATGTGCAAGTTTTTTTTCAAACAAAGAACGCGTTAGTAAGCCGACGATTTCAATGGCGATAGCGGGCGGATTTTGTTGTCCCAACCCGAGCGTTGACTTTGTTTGAATTGAGGTATAGAGACGTTGACGAAATAGTAAGGCAAAATCTTCAAAACCCTTTTTAATACGATAATTCATTGCTAAGTAAATATTTTTAAAGAATGCAGCATAAGTGGAATCATCAAAGACAGAAAACATGAATTCAATGAATTTCCGATACATAGCTGCGGGTTTTAGTTTTGGTGGAATAAATTGTTCAAGGTATCTATCTAATTGTTTTGTTAACACATACTTTAAGAGTGTTAGGACAAGATCCTCTTTATCCTCAAAGTAAAGATAAAAACTTCCACGGGCAATGTTTGCTTGTTTGATGATTTGGTTAATCGAACTTTGGTCAAATTCGGTATGAGAGAACTCGGAAAAAGCCGCCTCAAGAATCGTGTCTTGTTTCAGGGTTGTTAAATCAAAGAAAAGTCTTTTTGGCATATTATTATCTTATTTTACTTCAAAAAATGATCCGTTGCGCGTGGTTTTTTTTATCAATTGATCGGTAATAACAAGTAATCCTGGTAGGAGAAGAAAGTTAAATAAAACATTGATGATCCCAGCTCGACCAAGGAGGGTTCCGATTTGGGCAATCATCACATTTGAAGAGATACTTGCGATAACAAAACCCGCAAGCGATAAAATAAGTGCCGAAGTCAAGATTGAACCTGCTGATGCTTTTAAAGCATTTTTTGCTGCGGATTTTGCATCATGATGTTTGCGTTCTTCCAAATAGTGATGGGTCATCAAAATTGCATAGTCAATTGTACATCCCAACTGGATAGAGCCAACCACTAAATAACCTATAAATCCAAGCGATGTTCCGGTAAAGAACGGGATAGCCATGTTGACAAAAACGCCCATTTGAATCACAAAGAGAAGAATGAAGGGAAGACTCAGTGATTGAAAGGAAAGGAATATGAGAAAAGCAATAGCAAGCAATCCAATGATCGTGACATAGGTGTAATCAACATCCACCACCGCTTTAATTCCTTTTGCGCTTGCAGAACTTCCAACCAGATAAACACCTCCATTGATATTTTCTGCAATCGATGCGTGGATGTCATCAAGCGCTTGAAAGGTAGCCACACCCTCTTCTGGTAAATCAAGTTCGAGGATGAAGCGAGCGTGTGTTTCTGTTTGAAATAACGGTTCATAGTCAAGAAGCGTATTCAACTGCACCGCAAGCGATGGGTTTCGATTCATAAGCTCTGATTTTACCTGTGGATTCGATAAAAGATCATAAAATTGCTGGATGGTGACATTGGGGTTTTGAATAATCCCTTGAGAAAACATATAGTTAGGAATGGTTGAATTTGAATTTGTTGGATCTAACGGCGTCGTCATTGCCTGATAAAGTAATCCAGGAAATGTTCGTGATGATGGTTTAATAATGAATGCATCATCAATGGAGAGGCTGAGGAGTTCTTGATAAATCGTCCATTGTTCATTAAAATCTCCAGATTCTTCAAATACGACATACACAAGATTCCCTGTTTCAAACACACTTTGGATTTTGGCATTATCTTGATAAACCTGAGATTGCTCGGCACTTGTGATTGCGCTTGATCCATATATAAAGGTGTTGTTAAATTGCCCATAGACTGCGGGTGCAAGTAAAAGAAGCGATAGCGTCAAAAAGACATATCGGGAATTCACTGAAAACGTCGCAAGTTTGTCAAAAGAAGGCAAAAAGGAACGATGTTTCAATTTTTCAATCCAACGGTCTGTGACAATCAACAAAGGCGGTAACAAGAGTAGAACCGTCAAAACAGCGATAAAGATGGATTTACTAAACACCATGCCCATATCACTGCCGATGCCAAACTTCATAATGAGTAACGCTGCAAAACCTGCAATCGTCGTTAAACTGGAAACGGTAATCGTTGAGAATGATTTTAACAAAGCAACTTTGATTGCATCAATAGGCGATGATATTTTGGTACGTGCTTCCTTAAAGGCATCAATAAGGAAGATTGAATAATCCATGGATACTGCAATCGTTAACGCAGCAAGTATGTTATTGGTAATGTAGGAAATACCATCTGGAAAAAATACATTCGTACCCATAGAAATCATCACCGCAATGACCATGGTTATAAGACTTAACACAGGTTCAAACCAGGATTTAGTCGTCATCAATAACACAAAGAATAGAATAGGAATAAAGAAAAGGATGTTGAGTCGACTTTCCGAGGCGGTGGTATCCTGCAAGTAAATATTGGTCACCGAACTGCCTGATAAATAGGCAGATTTTGTTGAATCAAGATCGCGCAATTCAGAAAGAATAATGCGAATGTCGGTATAGGTTAACTCAAGCTCCAATGCAAGGTCATAAAGTGCAGCGTTATGCTCTGCACTAAATCCAGCTAAGGTGACTTCTTCAACACCGTCAATTGCAGCAATGTTTTGTGTCAACGATTGTGCGCTTGATTGAGAATCAACGTTGTCGTAGAGAACACGGATGATTTCATTGTTGCCAAATTGTTCTTTCATGACTTCATAAGATTCCATAAAATCCGATTCGGTAGGTAAGTATTGAGTCAAGTCATAATTGATTGTGACTTGATTCGTCATCACCGCAGAAATGCCGGCACCCACAAG
>CAMBSI010000029.1 GCA_945870555.1 Staphylococcus epidermidis
ATCTTCATCATTGAACGTATCAATGAATGCATTTGCAGAGGCTAAGAGTTCGGAATTACCTTCATTGACTGCCATGCCGATTGGAGAGGCAATCCAAGGAGCCCAAACAATCATCGTCGTATCAGGGTTTGCTTTATTCGCATTCACAACAGGTGAGGCGGACATTAATAAAATATCGGCGGAATTTTGTTCTGATGCAACTGCTTCGATTGCAGTTGGTAAATCAATATACTCGGTGACTGTTTTTCCATTTTGTGTAGGTATCGTTGCCGATACTTGGGAAGCAATACCTGCATATCTAGCATCATTCAATAGAAGTAATTCGGCAAGCGTTGTATCTTCGGTTAAGTTATTGGCAGTTGCATAGTTTTGATTGACGAGGGTGATAATCTTAAAGTAGAAATAGGCATCGGTAAAATCGACAACGAGTTCTCGAGCTGAAGTAATACTCATGCTGGCGATCACAATATCAATTTCTCCAGATTGTAAAGATGGAATTAAACCACTAAATCCGGTATTCACAATTTCGGTTGGACGACCCAAAAATTCTCCAAAACCATTCGCAATATCAACGGAAATGCCTTCTGGTTCATTTTCATTGGTCACCGTTTCAAAAGGTGGATAACGTAAATCCATCCCAACACGGATTGGATCTTCAATGGGGGTACCACAACTCGCCAAGGCACCAATACTTAACAAGACTGATAACAATACATAAGATTTCTTCATAATTTCTCCTTTGATTTTTATATAAATATTTTGCCTTAATTAGACCCGATTAACCAAGTGATATACTCAAGAATTTTTTGGATAAGCGTTCGAGCATTGGTTTGGTCGGAGCATCGACCATCCCCATGATCATCGTCAATAACATCGCCCGTTCTGCAATTGCTCCACTGATGAGTGCATTTCGTAACCATGCATCTTGGAGATTTTGACTATGGTATAACAGATGAATAATGATGGGAATACTTTGATTGATGGCACATGCAGTCCCTGCATAATCTTTGACAAAAGCAGCCGTATCGGTCATTTCAATCGCTTTACGCAATTGAACGGCATAGCGTTTTGGTGCAAAGGCAAGGGCAGCCTTCACCGCATCTGGTAAACGATGTTTGCTTAATCCAGATAAGATGGCATCAAACATTTCATAGGCTTGTGGATATTCTTCTTTGGTGGTGAACAGTTGCGCCAACTCCCATGCTTTCGCATTGGACAAACCAAGTTGCTTGGTGGCCATATAAGGAATAAAACCAATCAAATGATCATCATCAAGCGGAACCACGGGTAATGAAAGTTTCATCGACGCGTTTAATTGATTGATGATAAGCCGATGACCATAGGTTTCGATATAACCATGATAATCTCCACCTGGTTTGATGTGACCATAGATTAATTGACCATAGGCATCTTTGGTTAACGTTGGATTTTGTTTTAACGCTTCTACTAACCAAAATAAAAACATACCTTGCGACGTGACATCACCAATTTCCGCGGCAGGGTAAGCATAGTAAGAAGGTTGCGCTTCTTGATACATCTTTGGGTCTTGTTTTCGAAAGAATAACGATTCTTTTTTTGCAAGCTTTGCTAAGTATTCCGCATTGTAGATCCAATGAACGCCTAAGGTTGCTGCATTTCCTAAGAGTGCATAGGGTGCAAAAGGTTTCATATCGTTTTCACTTCCTTTACTTTTATTTTAAACAATTGATTTAATAACTGGTAGACCACAAACCATGCGAGGAAAGTTGCGGTGTAATTCACCAAGACGATGCCCCACCAAATTCCGGTGGTTCCTAATTGGAAAACTTGACCAAGTAAGAAAAAGACCAAGATGGGTGTGAATTGACGAAGGACGCCAATGATGAGTGCGAAATAAGGTTTCTTAATTGCTTGCATGACGCTACTTGCAATCCCAATCATCGAGTAGGTATAGATGGCGAAGCCTTCAATACGTAGATAGGTCGCACCTTCTTCAATCACAACGGGATTATCCGTAAACATACCAACGAGTTGCGGAGCAAATGCATAAATGATGACCAAACCAATCGTTAATAAAATCAAACCGTATTTGACCGCTTGTTTAATGGTTTGCATAATCCGTTGCCATTGTTGCGCACCAAAGTTTTGCCCAACCAAGGCAACCGTTGCAATGTTTAAACCGATGGTCGGTAGTAAGGCAATTTGCTCAATGCGAACGGCAATCCCGTAACCTGCAATCGTTTCTGTGGTTCCGAATTGATAAATGAAATACTGAATGATAAAAATACCAATTGAGACCGTGGCATTATTCAACGAAACGGGAACACCTTGTTTTAATAATTGTTGAATGGAAGGTAAGGAGATCTTGGATTGGGCAAAAAGATTTTTTTGGTAGCTTTTTGATTTGAAAAAAGAAAAACCAAGATAAACACTTCCCATCACTTGGACGAGTACGGTTGCCAAGGCAACCCCTGCTGTACCCATTCTTGGTAAACCAAACCAGCCAAAAATAAACATGGGATCAAGAATTAAATTTAAGAAAAAACCAATGATTAAAAAGTTACGAAATGGTTTGGTGTTACCTTGGGCAGATAATAAACCATTAAAGGTAAAATTGAGGATTTGAAAGACGGCCCCAACAATAACCACATTCATATACGCTAAGCCTGCGTCGAAGACTTCTCCAGTCCCTCCGGAAACTTGTAATAACCACGGGATGGCAAAAGGAGCCAACACCAATAAAAGGATGGCAACTAAGATCGAAAGGAGCAAAGCATTTTTCGCAATTTGGTGATATTCTTGCGGGTCTTTTTTACCTAATGCAATCGCGGCAAGGGCGGTTGAACCGGTACCGATGCCACTGGCAATCGCAATCGTGATGAGAAAGATTGGAAAGGAAATCGTTAATCCCGCGAGTTCATTGACCCCTAATTGACCAGCAAAGTACGTATCCACGACGTTAAAAAGCGTATTAAATAGAAAACCAATCGATGCCGGAATGGCAATTTGTCTGAGGGCTTTTTTAATGGACCCTTGCGTCAGGTTATTTTGTTGCATGTTCATAATCTTACCATAGTCCAATCTTGCCTGCAGATAATCGCCGTATCGCTTATAATATGAAAGTGATGAATGCTTGGATTAAAACGAAAATTAACACCATCGTCGCTTATCCGATTGAAACCTTGATGATCTTGGTCATGATCTTCATTGGTTTGATCATTCGGTTTTCCTTTGTGAATTGGTTGTCTGGAGATTATGCAAATTTTTTACGTCCATGGATGCAAGACATTGTGGATGGTGGAGGCCTTACAAGTTTAGGCACGCGCATCGGTGATTACACCCCACCATACATTTATTTACTTACCATCTTGTCTTATTTTCCTCAAGCTGGGGTAGGCGAACCTTATCTATTTGGGATCAAACTCATTTCCATTGGATTTGATGTCATCCTCATGATTGCCGTCTATTTGAATGCAAAACTTTGGTTCAAACACCTCCATCCATTATTTCCTGCGGTCATTGCATCGATTAGTTTATTCTTACCCACTGTGCTCATCAATGGATCACTATGGGGGCAAATTGACGCAAGTTATACCGCGTTTAGTCTGATTGCACTCTATTATTTACAAAAGGATAAACCCTTTGCCTCATCGCTTTGGTATGGGTTAGCCATCAGCTTTAAACTTCAAGCCATTTTTTTCTTACCCGTCTTTATCATGTATTTTTGGTTTCATCATCGCCGTAAGATTCATTATGTGCTCATGATTCCAGTGGTTTACTATGCGTTGGCGATTCCTGCATTCATCGCAGGGAGAAGCTTCCTGGATATCACACAAATTTATATCTTACAAAGCGAAAATTACCGTTTACTAACGTTAAATATGCCCAATCTATTTCAATGGTTCCCAAATTCACGATATGACGAATTGAGTACGTACGCGTTTGGATTGTTTGCGTTTTTAATGGTCTTGCAACTTTTAATGATGATGATGGTGAAGGTCAATCTCAAAAAAGACCATATGCTGTTGTTAAGTTATTGGAGTGTATTGATGGCAAATTTTTTCCTTCCTGCAATGCATGAGCGGTATTTATTTGCCGGGGATGTCATCATCGTCCTGGTTGCTTTCCAATCGATGCGATGGTTTTACTTGATTGGCTTGACCCAAGCGATTTCTTTACTCGCATATACACCGTTCTTGTTCGGGATTGAGCCGATTCGGCATGAAGAAGTAGCATTCGGATTTGCAATGGTCTTGGTCATCACGACCTATGGGTTATGGCAATCCCTATTAAAAGATAGAAACCAAAGGAGTTAAACTTATGGAAAAAGAAGAACTAAGAAGGACGCTGGAGATCATTGCCTTAAAAGGTAATCTTGACGCACGTCTCAAGCAATATGGGCGAGAAATCGATGAGGACATGGCCTCCTTTAAGTTACTCACCGATAAATTTGAAGGCAAGATTGTTCAAGATACGATTCGTGATCTTGAAGAAGAAACACGCTACACCCCGTTAAATCGAAAAATCACGGTTGAAGTGCAAGCGGGTAATTTTGAAGTTCACCTTCCGATTATCATTGACCAAATTCAAGATGAACTTATTCCGGTCATTTACTATGTTAAAAAAGATATTCGCCGGTTAACGGTGATTGGTTCGATCCTTTTCAGCATCGGTACCTTGGTTCTTGTCTTCGGTGGCATCTTGTCGGATACGATTTTCCTTAACGCCATCTCTGAAGAAGTGTATGCGATTTTTAGTTGGATCTTTATTTGGACAGGCGTGGAAAAGTTATTATTCGATCGCCGAGAAATTCAATACCGGATTAAGCTTTTGAATCGACTATTCCACGCCAAGTACATTTTGGTGAGAATGTCGATGAAGAAAACTACGAACAAAGACGCATCGTCTGATAATGAAAAATGACAAAATCTTTACAGTAAATATGGTAAAATAACTTCTTGAAAGAAGGAACAAACATGAAAGGTTCATTTCTAAAGATTTTATTAGTCATTTCTGATGTGTTATTTATTGGCGTAATTGGGTATGTATATGTTATGGCTGCAGGACTTGATCTTGCTGGACTGATTTCGTTTTATCAACCTTTGATTGATTTACCGCTATCGTATGTGGCATTCGTCACCGCCACGGTTGCGGATTTCACAACGCTTGATTTTACATCAATCATTACATTATCAGTCCTTGGTGGTTCTGCTCTTGGTCTCATTCTTGGTGTGATCGCCTTGATTGTTGGTTTCAAAAAGAAACGTCCAATTTTAGGGCTTTCTGCATTCGTTTCGGTGGTTGCATTATTCTTATTGGGCGTCAGTATAGCTCTACCTAATCAAGCAGATGTTATATTTTATGAATTTGTCTTGGATCTTTTAGCGCAACCATCTCCAGACTTTGTTCAATTAGCATTGTTGGTTGCACCTTTATTATTCGGGTTTTTATCCTTATTCATCGTTTTTATCATGGTATTAGTCGCCAAACCACGCGGTATCAAACAACCTAAAGTTGCCAAGATTAAGCCAAGTAAACCAGTTAAAGTTGCAGATCTTCCATTAAACAATGCAAACCCAATCCCAACTACCCCAATTGTAGCTGCCCCAGTAGCGGCCCCAGTTGCAGAAGATAATCTCTCTGAATTGGTGAAAATGGTCATGCAAGAAGAACTTAACTTAATGAGAAACACCCAAAGTGCATATCCGAATCAAAACTTCGGTGGAGCCAATGGTAATGCCTTTAACAACGCAGTTGATGTGAATATGATTCGCCGTATTGTCACCGAAGAAGTGGCAAAGATTCAAACCGTTTCCCGTTCAGAAGTACAATCCTTAATCGCACAAGAAGTGACCTTACTCAAATCAAAATTAAAGATTAAGTAAGTTAAAGTTCTAAGTAAATTTGATCGCCTTCAATCACGGCCTTACGGGTCGTGATTTTTTCTGGTCCGAAATCAAAGTAGAGCATTTTACTGACCTCATCAATTTCCCCAGACTTTAAATTAAATTGAGCTTGATGGAGCGGACAGGTGACAACCTCGCCGTTGATCGTTCCTTGGAATAAAGAAGCATCCTGGTGAGGACATTGGTCAGGAATGGCATAAACATGTTGGCCTATCAAGGCAACCAAGTAAGGATGATTCAGAAGAATCACGCGCCATTTCTTATCGATCTTTAATTTTTGATACGAACCGATTGCATGTTTCATAGCATCACCTTAAATTTAAAATCAAGGAATGTCAAATAAAAAACATCCATTATGGGGGATAATGGATGTTCTGTATTGGCATTCGCCATCACAGCAAGTTAAGGGCGGCACGACAACCTTGAAAAGGTTATTTGTTTTCGCGACATTATTTTATAATAGCATTATGTTAATGTCAAAGAAGTTGACCATCAAAATTGCAACCAAGAAAGACGCTCCATGGATCATGGAATCGATTGATGCATGTCGACCAATCATGGCAACGTTTGATTCTGACCAATGGCAAGGTCAAGAACCTTCTATGAAAACGATTCAAAAAGATATTCAACAAAAACAAAGTTATCTTTTTGTTGACCAAAAGGTTCGCATCGGTGGCGTCGCCATCTTGAATCACGATGATGCGTATCAATCCTTACGCAAAGGGCAATGGTTGAATGATGAGCCTTACATGGTCCTTCATCGCTTTTTTATTGCTCCCGCTTTTCAAGGGAAAAAGTTGAGTATTTCTTTCTTGAATACAATCGAAGATTGGGTGGTTCAGCATGGTTACCATAACATCCGGGTTGATACCCATGAGCGTAATTTACCGATGCGTGGTTTGTTAAAGAAACTGAAGTATCAAGAAGTTGGACAAGCATGGTTACCGCATGCAGGGATGCGGTTGGTATATCATAAGGTGCTAGGAGATTAGCATGAAACTAAAAAATAAAGTGGTGATTGTCACCGGTGGAAATTCAGGGATTGGTTATTACGGGATTGAACACTTTCTCGGACTTGGTGCAACCGTTGTGATGGCATCGCGATCAAAAGACCGTGCTGAAGAAGCGATTAAAAATTTACGAAAGCAATCTTTACCAGGGAAAGTTCAATTCATTGGATTGGATTTAATGTCACTTGCATCGGTCGATCAATTTGTGAAAACCTTTCAAGAAAAATTCCAACAACTCGACATACTGGTTAACAATGCGGGAATCATGTTTGGCGAATATCAAACCACCGTTGACGGATTTGAATCACAAATGGCGACCAATCATTTCGGCCATTTTGCATTAACCGCAAAATTATTACCACTCTTGATTTCATCTTCAGGAAGAATCGTCAACATTTCCAGTATTGCTCACCGCCGTGGTGACATCGACTTTAAGAATTTGAATTATCAAAAACCAAAAACGTATTCCCCTTGGGGTGCATATAGTCGTTCCAAACTTGCTAACTTATTATTTACGTATGAACTGGATCGCCGTTTAAAGGCCAATCGGTTACCTGTCACGGTCGTTGCCGCCCATCCTGGTGTTTCAAAAACGAATCTCTTATTTAAGAATGCGAAGTCACAACCGATGTATAACCTCATGAAATATGTCATGCCACTTCAATCTGCGAAGCGTGGTGCAATTCCATTAATTGAAGCTGCCCTCAATCCAACTTGTAAGGGTAGTGAGTATTTTGGTCCGAGTGGTTGGTTCGAATTTGGTGGTAGCAAAGCAAAATTAGTGAAGTCAATTCCACTTAGCCATGATGAAAAAATTGCCAAAGAATTTTTTGATGTTTCTCAAACCTTAACCAAAACAAATTTTCTCTTTAAAAAATAACTTTTTCTTGTAACATTTTATTTTTTTTCGCATACAATATTGTTGATGGAAAAAAAATTTAATCAACGTATCTTAGTCATTGGATTTGGTAGCGTCGCACAATGCACATTACCGATCCTTTTTAAGCATATCAATGTTCCTTATGACCATGTCACAGTCATGGACTTTGAAGATAAGCAAGAAAAGTTACAACCTTGGATTGATCGTGGTGTGCATTATGTTCGCGAACAAATTGTTGAATCCACGATGGCAGCACAACTTTCAACCTATTTAAAAAAAGGTGATATGTTAATCGATCTTGCTTGGAATATTGGGGCAGAGGACATTATCCAATGGTGTTTTGAACACGATGTAAATTACATCAATACGTCGATTGAATTATGGGATCCTTATGCCGCAAGTCACGAAAAACATCCAACTGAAAAAACTCTTTATTTTCGCCACATGCGTTTAAGAAAGATGATGCAAAAGTGGAAGAAAAAAGGTCCGACCATGATTACGGAACATGGGGCAAACCCAGGTTTAATTTCCTCATTGGTCAAACAAGGGCTCATTGATATCAGTCAAAAAATGATGAAAGATAAACTCATCGTTAACGAAGATAAAGTGATGCTCGAATCGCTCATCACCCAGAAGAAGTTTAATGAAATTGCCCAACGCATTGGCGTCAAAGTCATTCATATTTCCGAACGCGACACCCAAATTTCAAAACAACCAAAACAAGTCGATGAATTTGTGAACACTTGGTCGGTAGAAGGCTTTCGTGAAGAAGGAACCACCACTGCCGAAATGGGTTGGGGTACGCATGAAAAGAAATTACCCGACTTAGCGTTTCAACATCGCAGCGGTCCTAAAAATCAAATTTGTCTCGCCCGGATGGGAATGAATACATGGGTTTCAACTTTTGTTCCTCATTATGAAATTCGAGGGATGGTCGTTCGTCATGGTGAAGCTTTTACATTATCGGATTATTTGACGGTCTGGCAAGGTGAAGAAGCCATTTATCGCCCGACCGTTCATTATGCTTATTGCCCAAGCGATGCTGCGATTGCATCATTAAATGAATTACGTGGTAATAACTACAAACTACAAAAGAAGATTCGCATCATGAATGATGACATTACCCAAGGTGAAGATATCCTTGGTGCACTCATCATGGGTCATCCTTATCAATCCTGGTGGATTGGTTCGATTCTGTCGATTCACGAAGCGAGATCCTTGGTTCCTCATCAAAACGCCACCACGGTTCAAGTCGCCATCAGTGTAGTAGCCGCGATGTTGTGGATCATCGACCACCCCAATGAAGGTTATATGAACCCAGAACATTTACCTCATGACTTCATTATTAAAGTAGCGAAACCATATTTAGGAACGTTTATTTCTCAACCATTTGATTGGCATCCACTGAAAAATTACTACAACGAATTTGCAGGTTTTAATCGTCCGCGCATTGACACCGAAGATTTATGGCAATTTACGAATTTCTTAATCACTGATTTTGATTAATCAAATCAAAAACAAATGAAAAACCCAAGCAGATGCTTGGGTTTTTTTAATGGATGGATTTATTTTGCAACTGATTTTCTTGGGCAAGTGCTTAAACCGAATAAGGCGTATATGCCGCAAACGCCAGTAAAGGCGGTGACGATTAACGCTGCACCTAAAATATAAAATCCCCAATGTAACACAATCCCTAAGACGATCGCAGCAAGGCCAGCGATAACGCGAATCCCTTTGTCGACATTTCCTACATTTACTTTCATGTTGAATTTCCTTTTTATTTAATTTTAGCCTTTTTTAAATCTTCTAGGGTAGGAAATGCTTCAATCGCTCCGGGTTTGGTGCAAGATAATGCAGCAACCTCATTGGCAAAGGTAAGGTAATCTTTGATTTTATTGGCACTGCTTGAAAGTTTTTCTTTGGTTAAACCGCTTGCAAGCACTTTACTTAAGAAAGCGCCCATTAATGCGTCACCCGCGCCGGTGGTATCGACGGCTTTGACTTTGATCCCTTTGATGACAATCGG
>CAMBSI010000030.1 GCA_945870555.1 Staphylococcus epidermidis
CTCATTGAAGTCCCGTTTATTCAATCGACGATTATCAAAAAATAATTACGATTGAATGTTGCTCTTGACGTTACTATTGATTTGAATTGGTAATTCAACGGTTCGATTATTTTTTTCATCAATCTTATCCACGATGCGGAAAGGTGTTCCTCGGATGACCGCGTATAAATGATCCATCGTGTGAAAGAATGGATAAATGACATCTGCTTCCGAAAATGTAAATCCCATATCACGGACCAATCGTTCGTGTAGCTCAAAAAGGCCTTCAAATGAAGTTAAGCGTCCATCTTTTTTAAGTTGGTGGTCAACATATCCTTTACTTTGTTTCATTTCTTCTAAACTCATTGGGATATAACCTCTCGTGATTTGGTCTGCAGTCCAACGTAAATGTTCTTGTCGCGCGATTAGGTTTCTAATTTTCTTCGCCACGGGTTTATATCGATTTAAGTCTGCATCATTTTTTGCCCGAGGATGAACTTGATGAAAACGCGCTTGTTCGTCTTCGTCATAACGCTTCATAAAGTTCGATTCACTTAAACCTTTTTCATTTGGGGCTAAATCTAAACCCATTAAATTTAATTTAAAGCGAAGACTAATCGCTTGGTAAAGGAGACTTTCTTTTTCTTGGGCAATCAAGTTTTCAAACGGTTGGTTAGGGTTTAAACTCGCGTGAATATTTTTTGCAATTTGATTAAATACTGGGTTGGTGATTTGATTTAACGAATAACCATAGTCTCCAAAGCCAAAGGCAGTGACTTTTTTGTGTTTAAACAATTGACTCGTTTGAACATAATCGCGGTTAAGGATTTGTACAAAGATTTGGAATTGAAGCATGCGTTTTTCTACTAACCAATTTAAGACTTGTTGAAGGACGCGTAAGTTCACCACATCATCATCAAACGCAATCACAAAGACAGCATAATCATCACGCTTACTCATTTGATTTTGAATTGCTTCTAAATATCGTGGATCGGCAAAGGAGGTGTCAATGACATCCGTTTCTGCAGATAAAGGTGGAAGGGGTAAATAATCTTTTCTGTTTGTGATGGGTGTTTGAAAGCGAGGCACAGGGATGCTTTGATCAGATGCTTGGCGATAAATTTTATAACGGATGGGTGGGTTGGCGTAGTTGGTGATATCTTTGCCAAAGAACTTTGAAGCTTTTGGTGGGAATTGATTGGTGATAAATAAATGGCGGTAAATTTCACTATTGGTTGGACCAAAGCCCAACAAGTGATAAGGGATGCTCACTTCTTCAAGGGTTGCTTTGTCAGTATTAATAAATCGCGGCGGAATAAATGACGTCAGCGGATATTCAAGGATGAGTTGTTGGGCAATTAATTGGTGATAAGAAAAAAAGCGAAGCTTTTGTTTTTCTTGGCTAAAGGATTCATAAACTGGTAAGTGTTGCTTGTCTTGATAGAGTAAATACGATCTTAATTTACTTTTCGGATGTTGTTGATAGTAACGATTTAGCTTTTCAACGAGCGCCATCACGTCGGTGTCTTTGGTTAATAAACTAACCAAGGTTACTTCGCGATTTGCGAAACCTAAGATGGATTCAAGGCGTTGATTCGCCACATCAAAGGTACTAAATCCTGGTTTAAAACGATATTTGGTATTGATATCTTTTGAGGTTAATAAAGTTTTTGGAACGGCAACATTAATGGGTCTTAATGCCTTTGATTTAAGGTATTCCTTTTCAAACGCTTTCAGTAAATAGGTAACTTTATCATCATCACCAAGGATAAGAAAGTGAGGTCTTCTTTGTAAAAAGAAGAAGCGCATTTTTAATGCGAGGTTATTAAAGAAAACCGCAAAAATTAAAATATAAGTGTAACCAAATCCAATCACGTGAATCGCATATGCGGAAAATAAAAAGAGAACGTCGTTATTGATTCGGTTACTGATCGAGCTGGTTTGAAAGATGCCTCGAAGAATGGCGGTGGTGTTTCCAAACGCTTTGAGAATCAAGTCCACGGTATTCAAGGTTTCCCCATTATAAGCAAGGCCATACGAATATAAGGCGACACCAAGCACAATAATGGCAAGAAAAAAATGAAACTTATATTTTGCTAAATCTAAATAAAGCATTGAACCAATCAAAGTTAGTGTGCCAACAAAAATGAGAATTGAAATCAAATCCATGACTTAAAACCAACCAGCAATTTGGATTCCGAGATAAACCAGTAAACCTGCAACCAGTAAGATGATGATCAGTTTCCAATGACGGATTAACCATTTTACAACCCTAAAGATGAAACCACTTGCACCAAAAACAAACTTCAATGGCGTGACGATGAGATTACCAATTGTTTTCAGGATATGTTTGAGGCGGTGTTTGAAGCGTGGAAGGCGACTCTTCTTGTCGGTTTCATAAACAAGACTTAGCACAGGAACCGCATAACGATGACCTTTTTCTTGATAGGTTAAGTGGTAAACCTTAATTTGGCTAAGTGTGGTTTCTTCAAAGTCAAAATCCGTGACTTGTTTTCTTTTTAAGGTTGCTTGGCTATAACGGTAACCATGTTTAGGCCCAATTACCAGAATATACGTGAAGTTCTTGGATTGCTTTTCTTTGATTTTAACTTGGTCATCAAGTTTATAAATAGAGGTATAGCGGTATTGTTTATAGGTAAAAAAATTCTGAATCAAGTTCCAATCCGACTTTTCACCGGATTCAATTTTACGAGGTTCCTTTGCAACGGTTTCATGTTTTTCAAGTTTAAAAGTTTCACCATCTAAACCTGGATCCACTTGTTGAGCGTCTTGAATTTTTTTGGCTTGGAAGACATAACGGCTTTCATGGTAAGAAACTTTCATCTCGACAATATCTTCAGGAACAAAGTACTTGCGTTGATGGGTATCAAATAAGTTAAATGCAACGTAATAGAGCTTTGTTGCTTTTGCTTTTAAAGCGGAGATATCTCGGTATAAAAAGGGTCGCCCAAGCAAATCCTCAACTTTGTTTTGGACGGTCGACATATCGATGACATCGAAGAGTAATTCTCCTTCGAGTTGAGTTTGAAAGTATTTTTTTGAATCGTAATAATATTGATCGTTGAGGGTTCCAAAGACATGCTCTTCCTTCACCGAGAAAGTCGTTCGCTTTAGGGTGTCGTCTAAAAACACATATTCAAGGATATCTAATTTACCCGGTTTAAATGGCGTTGGGATAATGTACTTATGAACAAAACCATCTTCATCTTGAAGTTGGACACCAAATCTTTTTTTGTTTATCACAATTTCACTGAGGTGTTGGCCGGCAGCAGGTAAATAAAAGAAGATGACCAATTCTTTTTTGTTTTCAAATAACCCAAGAATGGTGGATTGAAATAAAGGGGCTTTGGCGTCACGATATTTTTTTAAATCTAATTTTAAAAGTAAGGCATCTTCAATCAATGGTGAAAAGCGATCTAATTTAAATTTATTGAGGAGGACGGTTTCATCTCTCATAGTTCTATTATACTTGAATCCCAGCGTTGAATTTTGAATTATTTCGTCTTCAGTTTCATACTTCGTTATAATGAAAAAGAGGAAGCATATGAAACTCCATCATCAAAGTAAAAATTTCATCGATGTTCGCTGGTTGGATGACCAACCAAGACCGATCTTAATTGTCTTACCTGGAGGTGGTTATGAGTACACGTCATGGAGAGAAGCAGAACCGGTTTTAACCGCGTTTGCGAGCGAAGCTTATCACGGTGGAATTTATTATTATCGTGAAGAGAAGTTAATCCATCCGGATACCCACTTAGAAGCCAAAGCTTTAATTGAAACCTTAAGAAAAGATCGTCGCGTTTCCAAGGTGTTTTTGATTGGTTTTTCTGCAGGCGGTCATTTGGCGGCAACCTTGCTAACGTATTATCCAAACTTGATGGAAGCTGGCATCCTTGCCTATGCACCGATAACCTCCGACATTAAATACCGTCACTTGGGTTCATTAATGAATTTATTAGGACCGAACATCACCAAAGAAAAGGCTCAAGAAGTGTCGTTAGACTTACATGTGAGTTCTAAAACTCCACCCTGCTTTATTTTTCACACACAAGATGATACGATTGTTCATGTTGAAAACGCGTTGATGTTTGCTGAAGCATTAAGAAAACATCATGTTCCGTTTGCCCTCCATATTTATCCAGAAGGCCTCCATGGTTTCTCGGTTGGTAGTGATGATGTGGCGTATAGTGAGTTTTCGTTAGCGGAGTTTCATGCTCGCTTTGCCTATATGAAAGCATGGGTAGAATTGGCAAAAAGATTTATGAGGAAATATTCATGAAAAACACGATGACACTTTTCCCAAAAAGTATCCAAATCAAACATCCATTTGTTCGATTCAGTTTTTATTTAATTTGGGTTTTCACCTTGGTAGGGATTGGACGAAGTTTGTTACACATCTTTCTTCCAGATGGTGGGGCACAGTTGATCGCAACCATTCCGTTAGATTCGTTTTCAATTGAGGCCAAACAAGTCATCATTGGTATGTTTGCTTTATGGGGTTTATCTCAACTCTTATCGAGTTTGGTTTATGTCTACATCCTTCTGAAAAGAAAAGCATGGCTGCCATTTGCATGGTCATTCTTATTGGTTGAATATGCTTCGCGTTGGTTAATAGGTCAATTTAAACCATTTGAAACGGTCAGCACCGCACCCGGTGCGATTGGTAATTATGCTTTCATGATTTTGAGTTTGGTCATGATCGTTTGGTATGTCGTGGATTATAAAAAAATTACTGCTTGAGTTTGATTCCATTTGCGTCAACATCGATGCCACCGGTCAAGATTTGAATCCCTTCGATAAACGCCCATAGCCCAGCAATAATCGGTCCAAAGAAAACAATCGAACCTACCGTACTGAGTAATAATTGAATCAGACCACGTTGAGTGAAACCTAAATAAAAATTATGAATCCCTAGTCCTCCGATAAAGATGGCAAGTAAACCTGCCACCACTTTAGACTTTGGTTCCAGCATCGGGTTGGTGTTATTTCCTGTGTTTGGTTGACGCTTGATATCCTTTTCATCCATGACCTCTGGTTGAATGGGTTTTCCTTTGTTTTGAAAGAGGTTATACATATCTCCGCCACACCAACTACAATATTGGGTTTTGTCTTGGGTTTCTTTTCCACATGTTGGACATTTCATTCTAAGCACCTCATATACAAAGTATAATGAAAATGCATGCAAATCAAAGTCATGACGTTTAATCTTAGAATTGATGTTCCCGTGGATGGGGTCAACCAATGGCCACATCGGATTGGGTCTATCTTGGCGATGATTGAAAAACACCAACCCGATATTATAATGTTTCAAGAAACGACGTTAGCGATGTTAAACCAACTCGCCTCCCTTGAAAAAAAGTATGGCTATTACTATGTTGGACGTGACGCAAACCAAGCAGGTGAAGGGTGTCCCATTTACTACCGCAAACAAGATTGGCGCATTAAAATTGCGGATACAATTTGGTTAAGCCAAACCCCAAGAACACCAGGATCAATGGATCAAGAAGAAGGCTTTCCCCGCATTGCCTCAATGGTGGTGTTACAACATACCAACGGAAAACGCATACGCTTTATCAATACCCATTTGGCGTACCGATCAAAACGGGCAAAAGATATTAACTTAAAAGTATTATTTGATTTTGTTCAATCGTTCCCTGAACGAATCGCAACCATTCTTGGTGGTGACTTTAATGAAGAAGCTCCAACGATTAAGCGATATGGACCAAGAGACTTACATGTTGCGTTACAACCCATCCACGGTCCTACATACCACGAATTCAAAGGTGGACAAGGTATGGCGCAAATTGACCATTTGTTATTTCAAGAACCATTTGAATTGGTTTCGGTTGACGTGGACCGGAACTTAATGATGAATCGATTGCCGTCAGATCACTACCCAGTGATAGGAGTATTTCAATATGAATCCTGATCGACACATTCAAGGTATTTGCACCGACTATACGCATGATGGAAAAGGTGTGATTAAACACGAAGGCCTACCGATTTTTGTTCCATATTTATTGATGGGAGAAGAAGCGGAAATCGTCATCACCAATCACCGTGGCAAATATGCAGAAGGACGGATCACAAAACGCATTAACACATCCCCCCAACGTGTGACCCCACCTTGCAAATATTATGAAGTTTGCGGTGGCTGCCAATTACAACACTTGTCCTATCAAGAACAATTAAGAATGAAAAAGATGCGTGTTGCAGAAGTCTTACGACGCATGGGTGATTACAACGGCAAAGTGGATGACATCGTTCCGAGCGACCAACCACTTCATTATCGCAACAAGGTTCAATTTCCTTTTGGAAAAGATGAACGTGGCAACTTAATCGCAGGATTATATCAACAAGGTAGTCATCGCATCATTGATATTGATGAATGCTTAATTGAAAATGCGGAAGCGGATCAGATTGTTCGTTTGATTAAAAAGTTATGCATTGAACATAACATTGAACCTTACGAACAAAAATATCGTAAAGGGTTTATGCGCACCGTGATGGTTCGTAAAGGCATCGTCACCAATCAACTCATGGTGGTGATTGTCACAGGTAAAATTAACTTTCCGGAAAAACAAATTTTTGTCGACGCCTTGATTAAAGGGTTTCCAAACATTCGCACGATTGTGCAAAACATCAATCCAGAATTTACGGATGTGGTGCTTGGTTACCGCGAACATATACTTTTTGGTGATGGATATATTGAAGACGAACTTTCAGGATTAAAGTTTAAGATTGCCGCGAAGTCTTTCTTTCAAGTGAATCCTTATCAAACCGAAAAGCTTTATGCGAAAGCATTAGAGATTGCAAAACTAACCAAAGATGATGTCGTCCTTGATGCTTATTCAGGAGTGGGAACGATTACGTTACTTGCTGCTAAACAAGCTAAGCACGTCACCGGTGTTGAAATTGTGAAAGACGCGGTGTTGAATGCAATTGAAAATGCAAAGTTAAATGAAATACGCAATGTTTCCTTTATTGAAGCCGATGCTGCTCCTTATTTGGTGGAGCGTGCTGCAAAAGCAAAAACCTATGATGTCTTGTTTGTGGATCCTCCACGTAACGGATGCGATGAACCTTTTCTAAAATCCGTGAAAATCATAAGACCCAAGCGGTTTGTCTATATTTCATGTGAACCATCGTCATTAGCGAGAGATATTAAATATTTATCCGATACCTATGAAGTGAAGTATGTCCAACCTGTGGATATGTTCTCGCAAACTTTCCACGTTGAAACAGTGGTGTTGCTTTGTTTAAAATAGAAGAAAGGGTCTATTATGAATTTAGAAAGTAAATTAGCCACAATCATTAAAAAAGCCACCAAGAAATGTCCACATTTACAAGTTTATATTCAATCCGAGGCTTTGAATAATCCGTTCATCCACTCTCTCAACGGACCCAAACAAGCTTTTCACAGTGCCTCCGTAGGTAAACTTGCAACGGCATTCATCATCATTCGATATATTGAAAGACAATTAATAAGTTTCGATACTGCCATTCATTCGATTTTGGATGCAAAGATTCTTCATAACTTATTTGTGTTTCGAGGAATTGATTATGCAAATAAAGTAACTGTTTTCCATTTATTAGGCCACACCTCTGGTATCAATGATTATTTTGAAGGCATTACTGATGACCGAAAGTCGATTTTAGACATAGTCATGAAACAGCCCGATCACTTTTTTTCCCCGGAAGAACTGGTCCAATATACCGCAACAAAACAAAAGGCAGTGGGTAAACCCGGCGAAAAATTTTTATATTCAGATACGGGGTATATTTTGCTTGGGTTGATCATTGAAAAAATAGCAAAGAAACCTTTTTTTGAAGTTCTTAGAGAAGAGGTGTTCAATCCTTTAGGAATGAAAGAAACAGCATTGATTGGATATGATTCAATTGCGAAACAAGAACACTTAGCACCTGTTATTGTTAAAAAACAAGATATTCGATTATATAAGTCACTTAGTATTGATTTTTCTGGAGGCGGTCTAATCACTACTTTAGAAGATTTATCGAAGTTGGTGAACGGATTAACTAACCGTCAATTCATTTCACAATCATCTTTTGATAAAATGGCAACATTTGAACATCACTTTAATGCTGGAATGTTTTACGGGTTAGGTTTAATGGAACTAAGATTTGAAAAGTTCTTTTTTCTATTAAAGGGGTTACCAAGATATTATGGTCATCTTGGTGTGCTTGGTGTTCACGCATGGGTTGACCCTAAAACAGGAGATACAATTATTATTAATGTATCGGATATGAATAAGATGGTGGCTAGCTTCAATTTACTCATTTCGTTAACAATTGAAATTTACAAACATCAAAAGGAAAAAAGAGAACACTAAAACATATATATCTTTACGAAATACAAAGCACATTTTCTAGCAATACACGAAACTCCACACACGTTGAAACGGTGGTGTTAGTTCAGTTGAAGGTGTTGGATCAAACCTTCACAAAAAATGTGATATCATAAATTAACAATTCAAGAGCGAATCACCTGATGAAAAAAGACTTATTCTTGATCCTAAGCGAAGGTAATCCAAACTCATTGGGTAGGGTGCTGGAGGTATTTCAATCGGTTTTAGAAGGCGAGATTACCTCTCAGGATCTTTACCAGTTATATCAACATGAAGACCGTATTGTTTCGATGAGGGTTTCTAATCTTTTAAAAAGACTTTGGCGATATGAATCAACCTATCTTCTGCCATTGATTGATCGATTTATTAAGGATTCAGATCGTTTGAAGAACCCAACCTTTCGTTGGACGCTTGCCCAAATCCTCAAAGAACAAATATCGTTATTAAACCCAAAACAAATCCAAGCGATGACCAAGGCTGTGATGGATAATTTAACCATGGGAGAAGATTGGATCATGTTGGTTCAATCGATGGATTGCTTAATCGATTTAAAATCATTAGGGTATGATATTCAACTCAACAAGACGCATCTGACTTATTTGGAAAAAGATCAAAGAAAAGTTGTTAAAAATAAGTTCCAAATCATGCTCACGAAACTTGGATATCGCTAGGCGGCTAACAAAAAGGAGATTAATTCTTTTTTGCGTTGAGCTTAGAAGTTGCGGATACGATCCAACCCTTTTCAATAAAATATTTCCAGAGGGCCATTGAGTGACCGCGACCAAGTTTGTACTCTTTTGCCAACCAAGATATCCATTGGGTTGCGGTTAAACCTGCAACCAGGACACCTTGTTTTTTTGCTCTTTCTTTGATGCTATCCGGGGTTTCCTTGGTTAAAGCTTGAATCGTATTGAGATAACCCTGAAATGACATGTGTTGAATTCCCTTCGTTAAAAAGGATTATGAATTAACGTTGCAGAGAAATCAACCGTTAGGTCAGGAAATGGGAACCGATCGCGATTGGTTTCAAAAAAGGCAGCGGTTGTTTCCGCTCCACCAACGGACCACCCCTCTAAGTTATAGGTATCTGGGTTGGTAAAAATGGATTCAATATCAGAAAAATTGAAGGTTGCGTTGATAAGAACTTTTGAACTCGT
>CAMBSI010000031.1 GCA_945870555.1 Staphylococcus epidermidis
AACGAATACGTAGTAAATAAATCGGTCATTAAGGTTAATGCTTCAATCGTTTTTGGATCATCGTAGGCGGCTGCTAATCCATCTGCTTGGAATATTTCCCCACCAAATTGGCGGATAAATGGCATCGTTAAAACGAATGCTTTAAAGGCATTACTGCTTGAAAGCATCGAGTAAAAGTTCATCCCAAACCGTTGTAATTCTGGGAGGATACCAATGACATCATCCCAAGTTGATGGGACATCTAATTCAAGTCGATTCATAATATCTTTTCGATAAAAGAGTAAATAAAAGTTTTGGGTTTCTGGTAAACCAAAGACACCATCTTGATAAATGAGTTGTAAAAAAGAGCCTGGATAAAATCGATTAGACACCGAACGGAAATCTTCAAAGGTTGATAAATCATAAACATTATTACGAATGGCAAAATCATAAGGACGCCAACCAGCAACACCCATCGCGATATCGGGTTGCTTACTTGCACTGCTTGCTAAGATCAGTTTTTCTTCATTGGGATTAATACTAATCCGCACTGGAATGCCAGTTAAAGGTGTAAACTCTGCATCCACCATTTGTTGCAATAAATTGACGTATTGCCGACTACGAGAAACCCAGACCACGAGTTCATCAGGATTGGTGGTTTCCCGGTATTGATCGGAAAAGAATGAAGCAAAGAAGCGTTGAATACCAACCCATATCGTTAAGAAAAAACCTGCCTTCACCAATGGTAGGTTTGCATCTTGTCCATGGACATAAAATTCATCGATCGTTAAGGGTGATTGAATGATTAAAGGCAGAATGATACCTAATCGGTAGAGTACCGAACCACTCGTTCCCGAAAGGGTTCCAATCCGCCGAGGAATGGCATCGATATCATGTCGTAAGGTCACTAATAATCGTTTTGCAATCGACAAACTTGCGATGACATCGGATTGCCGATTCGCTTGCATGGTCGCAATCCAATGGGAATCAACTTCTTCAATCGTATTGATGAATCCATCTAAGGTAGCTTCAATCGTTGGCAAATACGTTTTTAAATCCCATTCACGATTTGGATCAATCGTATTGCCCGTAATTTTTTTAATCGCGAGTGTCAGGTCATTGATTTCATTCATCAAGGTTTGAATGGATTGATAATCATGTCGGAACATACTGGCGTTCACCTCTAAGGTGAGCTGATGCGTGCCCGCAGGAAAATAGAAACGGTATGGATTGCCTGCTAATGGAGCAAGTGTGACATGTTGCCAAGACCGACTTGCCGGAAATGGCATCACATGCGCTTCTTCAAACGGAACTTCACCATTGATGAATAAGCGGCGATAAGAAATCGTTTGCACCCGACTTTGAAGGACTTTAAAACTTAACTGATAAAACCCACTCGCGGGAACTTCAATCTCATAGGTAATCGCTTGACCGGAGGTTTGATACGTTGCCCCATCAATGACATTGAGTTTGCCTTCGATTAACGCAAACGGAGAAACCAAAGGTTCACGGTTTGTATTGAACCTAGTTAACAAGGTATTTCGTTCTGCTAAGTGTTCAGCTGGATAGGTAAGAAGCGTATCGGTTTGCATGGTCCCTTGTTGATGACTGGAGAGATATTCATCATAGGATGGAGCGGATTGTTGAGGTTGCAAATAAACTTGACCTAGTAAAAATGAGCCTTGAAGTTGGAAGATTTTTAAAGTATTCCAACCCGCTTGAACGCGCCATAATAATGGTTGAGCAAGTAACCGTTGGCTATCCACCACCGATTGTTGAATCCAACGATGACTAGGAACGGCTTTAGGCATGATTTCGTTTTCATAACGATCGGTTTCAAATTCATGAGGGGTGACCCACCATTTTCGAAAGGATAATTGTTGGGCTTCACTGAAAGGATAAACATCATTGAGCATCATCGCCATGTCAATATCGCGTATCCCTGAATCGATGGGAAAGAAATCAAGTTTCATTTCAACCAAGAGATCGGCATCGGATTGAAAACGGTATTCAATCCATCCATTTTCTTGGTCAAACAACACGACCTCGTTAATCGTTGTCTCACTGATGACGTCATAAGCAAAGGTTTCTAACGTGGTGCTGGATTGATACGCGTTATCTATCTCTGCCACGGTCAAATTGTAAGTCCAATTGTGATCGGTGGTTGCACCGTCTTCTTGCCATGCATCGATCACATCATCGTACTGGCCTTCAAGTTGAACCGATATGGATTCTTCAGGATCAGTACCTTCAAACGTTTGGACAGCAATCGGGGTTATTGGCAAGTTAAAAGTTATCGCTAGAAAAGGTACTAAAGTAATAACTTTATTGATCCACATCTTCAACTCTTATTTTAAAGCTTATGCAAGATTATTTAAATAAGTATCGAGCGCTTCCTTGGAATTTTGCCATTGTTCATTGGCAATCGTGTTTAATCCTTGTTGGAGGGCATCCGCTAAGCTTAATCGACCGCTATAAATATCCGCAATCGCTTGTCCAATTGTCCGATTGGTTTCAACACCTTCTACAAGTACGGTGTCAAATGCAGCATTTGCTCGTGAATCCCAATATCCTGGGACGTTTTTACCTAAACTTTCCAAAATGAAATCATCATGTTCTTCAACGATTCTTCTAAATTCCGTCATGTTTGGATATAGTTCAAAGAATCCTTCAACCAAATCTTCTTGAGGAATCATTGGGGTAAAGTTCAACGCAGCGCGTAAAGGATCAGCTTGAGCAAGTTCTAAACGTTTGGCATAACCTTCAGTTGAAAATCCCATCCATCGAGATAATGCATATGCTTCTTCTCGGTATTCCGTTCCTTTACCGATGGCAAGGTAGTCGACCACGACTGGGATCTTATTGACGTTACCAACCCCTTCAACGTTCCATGATGGGGTTCCAATAAAGTCAATATCGGCTCCATATAAGGAATCATTTTCATCCAAGGAACGGGTATGCCAGTCTCTCATGGAATAACTTCCTTCATAACGGATGGATTGGTTGCCAGTTTCAAAAATATTTTGGCTTGCTCCAAAGTAATCGGCGTAACGAGCTGGATCAAGGGAGTCAAGAACATAACCGCCATAGGATGCTTTGCCTGAACCATAATATTTAAGTTGTTCATCGATAGCCGTTTCAAAAGCAGGACTATCAAGGTTATAACCCGTTTCTTGATTGTAGGTAAACCATCCTAAATCCGGATCTATTTGAGCAGGAAGCCAGTTGACCAAGTCACCTAATCCACTAATGCCGATGATGCCATCGCCACCTTGAATGGGTGATTTCGAGTTGTTTTCAGCGGCTTCCATCAATGCTTCATAAGTCATCCCATATGTCGGCATTTCTGCACGAGGACCAACCCGGTTGATTGCTGTGCGATTAATAAAGAAACCGAAATAAAATAAGGTTTGGGGAATGGCAAAGTGCCGATTATTAAAAGATGCGGAATTCCGAATATCTAAGGGAATTTGATTAAAATCACTATCCGCTAAAAATAGGTCGGTGACTTCTTCGGTCCAACCTTGGGCCGTGAAACCAGCCACGTTATAAATCATGTAAACATCGGGTAAGTTATTAATGGCAGCTTGCGTAGCAAAGAATTCATCCCAGGTAGAGGCAACTTCTTCCCCGGTTTCTTCATCGATGCGAAACGGACGTTCAATAATCTCGATGTTAATATTTGGGTTTTCTGCTTCATAAGCAGCTAACATTTGTCTTTCAATGTTATTGGCGCTTTCAGTCCCGAGGTTCCAACCAGCATAACGTAACGTAATTTGATCGATATTTTCTGAAGAGGTCGTCGAACTTCCTCCGCAGGCAGCAAGTAATAGCACCACGAGACCGGACGTTGCCATGAGTTTACGATTCATAAGTATTCCTCCATGGAATCTATCGAAACGTTTCGATTATCAATAATCGTATCGATAAGGTTGTACAAAGTCCGTATCAAACAACACAATATTGATAAAGTAAAGAAATCGTTTCGCTATAATTCTATTTTAATGAAATCGCTTTCATTTTTCAAGTAAAAGATAGTCCTTTTGGCACTTGTATCAAAGATGGGGGTTATTTATCACCAAACCAAATGCGGATTTCTTTTTCTGCTGACTCCGGAGAATCTGAAGCGTGAATCAAATTTTTTAATAAACGTTGTTCTTTAATCGATAATTCTAAGGTATCATTACGAAATTTGCCTCGAATTGTGAAATCTTGGGCTTTCGCCGGATCGGTTGGTCCGATTAATTCTCTGACGGTTTGAACGGGGTTACCTTTTGGATGCGTGGCAATGATAATCCACACTAATTTTTGTTCAAATTCATTTAGGAAAGCTCGTTCAAGATAATCTACTTTTAAGCGGTCAATAACATCGCGGTAGTGAGCAAGAACTTGGGCTTTCGTAGCAATGACTTTCTTCATTCTTAAGACGACCAACCCATTTGCGCGTAACTGGTCAAGAATTTCTTCCCCTAAATGCCGCTCAATCGCATCTGGTTTGACAAGGATGAAGGTTCGTTGTTGCATGTGCAAGTTCTCCTTAATGCTTACATTCTATCAAAACTAATTGGGAAAACGCTATTCTTGTCTAAAAAAAGTAAGTGCAAGCATAAACATCGAGACAAATAAAAATAAGTAACCAAGAAGGATTAAGAAGAAAGGTTCTTGTAAGGTTCCATCTCCATCAATCGTCGAAGGAGATAATGCAAACACGAGAAATGACGCAATACTAAGAAACAAAGGAACCAAGAACCACTTTTTAACTTTCATTAAGTCAATCTTAACACTATTCATACTCATGAGCATTCAACAGGTCATCGAAAAATTTCAAAGACGATTAATTGTCACAAAAAGACCAGCAACGGTTCAGTATTATCAATTCTATTTTTCACTCATGAAAAAATATTTAGGTACCATCGAGGTTCAATCGATTGATGAGGATGTGATCCTCACCTTTATAGTTAATCTAAAACAACATCATCCAAACATGAAAAATATAACGATTAATAAAGTATTATCTGCCTTAAAAACCACCTTAAAATATGGAGCGAATCAAACGATTGCGATTACCAGACTTTCTGAAAGTAAAACCTTAATTCCCTTAATTCCGTTGCAAACAATTGATCGTCTTTTAGTCGAACTTCATGCAAAACCTCATCAACCCGTCAGCCTAAGAAATTATTTGATTGTAAAGATTTTGTTAGAAACCGGATTACGGATGAACGAACTTCTTCACCTTGAGAAAAAACATGTCGATTTTTCTAGCCAAACCATCCTCGTTGAAATGACAAAAACCCATGCTCACCGCATCGTGTGTTTTCGCGACGAAACGGAAATGGATTTAAAAGCATGGATGGCGATTCATCCGCATGTTCCTCATTTGTTCTATAACCTGAAAACCTTCCAACGCATGACGACCTCTTCAATCGAATCGATGTTTTATCGCATCAAAAAGCGTTACCACATTCAAGATAACATCACCCCTCATAAGTGGCGACATACGTTTGCCACCAACTTTTTAAGGAAGGGTGGAGACCTTGAAACCTTAAGAATGTTGCTTGGGCATTCCAATCTGAAAACCACCCAAAAATATTTGCATTTAAATCCCCAAGACATTCGTAAAACCTATCAAGCGATCATGAATAAACCAAGGTGATATGATAAAATAACATCATGCTCAAACTGTTATTTGGAAAAGTCACCCTCAAGCGTATTGCCTTTATCCTAGGACCAGGATGCATCGCAGGCATCTTGCTGTTGTGGTTTCACCCTCATCCATCATCTTTAACCTGGTTATCCGCTTTATTGACGGTCGACTTGGTTAGCGGGATGATCAGTAATCAACTTTCAAATACGCATCGAGCATGGCAAGCTAATAAACCAATATATGCTTATCTCTTTATCATTTTTCATATGGGGATTTACCCGGTCATCTTATTTTTCATCGAAAAAAATTCATTCATTTTTACGAGTCTATTAATGGTTTTATCCATCAAACTCTATGGATTTATCAAAGGTTATTTTTTAAGCTGAATCGGATGATCACGTGCGGTGAGGTTCATCTTGATCACGTTTGAGCAGGATGAAATCAATCCTTAAGAAAAAACATCATACTCAACAATTTCCCAAAGGTTGCCATAGAGGTCTTTAAACTGAGCACGTTTTCCATAGATTTCCTTGGTGATGGGCTTAGTAAAAACAACCCCGCGGTTCGTTAAGGTTTTCACCACCGTCGATAAATCTTGCGTTGATAACGCAATCAATGGGCGAGAACCTGCTTGTTTTCCGATTAATGATTTTTCTGAAGGTATTAAAGGTTCATGTAAAACAATGTGGATCGGGGATTGAATATCCGGGGCAACTTTGACCCACCGGCGCGAGGTTGTAATGAGAATATCTTCAATTAAGACAAAACCTAAGGTTCTTGTGAAGTACTGAATCGCTTGATCATAGGAAGAAACAAATAAGGTGATAATATGTAATTTAATATCCATTGCATTAGTTTAACAAGATGAAAATTGGTTTAAAAGGGTTATTTCAAGTTTCGTTGCAGAACTTTGTCCCAAGGGATGTTCACGATGAGGATGGAGATGAGGATAAATCCCATCCCAAGACCTTGAAACAAACTTAAGGTTTCATTTAAAAATAAAAGTCCTGCAAGCAAAGCAAACACCGACTCTAAACTCATGATCAAGGTCGCTACTGGGGCTGATTTGACCCGTTTTTGACCCATGATTTGAAAGGTGTAGGCAATACAACTGGAGACGACACCAACATATAACAATGCATAAATCGCCTGAGTTGATGACAAGAAACTAAAATCAAGTCCTTCCATCACGAGCATCGGAATCGCGGTAATCCACGTTGCAACAAAAAATTGAATAAAGGTAAACATCAACGAGTCTAACCGTTGACCGACTTGGTCGATGAAGAAAATTTGGAAAGCGTAGGCAAACGCACATCCGATGATGAGCATATCGGATAGATTGATATTAAAGATCGCCTCACCATTCATCGAGATCAAATAGAATCCAATGAGGGCACCAGATAAAGCAACCCAGATGAGTTTGGAAGGTTTCTTTCCAATCAAGAGACTAAGAAACGGGACAAACAAAATATAGAGGGCAGTGAGAAAACCAGCTTTACCACTGGTGGTACCAACCAATCCAACTTGTTGTAAAATCATCGCAATCGATAAAGCAATCCCTGCAAAAAAAGCAAGGCGATAACCTTTTGTGTTTCCTAATTGTTTCCAATGTTTTTTCGGATCAAGCTTTCCCCGTATCAAAATCACCAGACCCATGACGATGGATGCGATGAGGCTTCGCATCGTCACAAACGTGTAAGGTTGCATGACGTCATTGGCAAGGGATTGGAAGATAAAGGCAGTTCCCCATATCATACTTGCCGCAAGTAAAATGAATTCTCCTAAATAGGATTTGATCCACTTCATGTTTAGCGACCTTCGCTTGGTTTTGGGGTGATGAGGGTTTGTAACGCAGCGATGGCTTGTTCTGCCGTCATTAATTTGACGTTATAAAAACGGGCAAAGTTTAAGTCGTTTTCCACAAACGTTGCTGGGGTTTGAATCAACCACGCTTCATGGGCTTGGTAAGCAGCAAGTCCTTTGGATAAATCTTGAACCATCCCATTTTGATACGACTCAAATCCAGATAAGCTTTTAATGAGAATGGTCGCTCGATCATTGGCAATCAAACCTTGAGCTTTACTTGAGTCGTTATTTGGTAAAATGGTTACTTTTAATCCCGCTTGTTGTGCCATTTGTAAAAGATTGATATTGGTTTTAAAAAATCCTTGCGGTTGAACCTGAGGTTGATCAGGAATGACGCCACCGCCAAGATTAGGATTTGTCCCTTTGCCATTGATGTTCTTAACCATATCGACGATGGAATAAATGAACAACGTAATCATCATCACAAAAATAATCCCGAACGGAATAAAAAAGAAAATGATGTTAAAACTTTCGGTTGTAAGGATGTAAATGAAATTAAAAGCAAACGAAAGAATAAACAAAAGGATTCCAACCGTAAAGATGATGGCAGCTGGGCCCTTTAAAGGAACCTGATTACCAGATGATCCATAACGATATCCAAACGACGAGCGATGGATACTCGAACGAAACCTTGAACGACCCATTCGACTTCTTCTCATATTTTTTACCAAATTCATTGTCGCACATTTTTTAAGATTTGAATCCTCTTAAATAAAGGTGCTCCGTTAATCTCATCACTTCTTTTACTTAATTCCAATTGATTTTGATAAAATAAAGCAAATGTGGAAAATCATTCGCTTAATGCCAACGTTATTTGTCGCCTATGTGTTTTTAATCTTTCCAGCGATTGCCTTTAAGCGTTGGACGACATCTGCTTATCGTTACCGGATGATTCGCCGGGCCGTTAATTTGGTTTTCCCGATGTTACATATTGATTTGCATATTGATCATCCTGAATACTTAAAAACCAAAGAACCTTATTTGATTGTCAGCAACCATCACGGCATGCTTGATCCGTATTTAACCATCCATTTGATGGAACAGCCGATTCGATTTGTTTCAAAAAAAGAAGTGCGCTATTTTCCAATGTTTGGCGATGCAACCGCGGCAATTGATGCGATTTTTATTGATCGAAAAGATCTACGTAGTCAAGTCAGGGCTTTTATCAAGATGAAAGCAAGTTTAGCTAAAAAAGAAACGCGATGGGTCATTTATCCAGAAGGAACAAGAAATAAACAATTATCGCAACCGATGTTACCGTTTAAAGCAGGTTCGTTTAAGCATGCGATGGACACCCAAACCACAATTTTACCGATGGTAGCTTTTGGTTTTCATCGTCCCATTGATACCCATATTCATATGAAACGATACCCGGTCCAAGTTGATTTTTTACCACCGATTACCCCAGCAATGTATGCCGGAAAAACCACCCAAGAAGTCGC
>CAMBSI010000032.1 GCA_945870555.1 Staphylococcus epidermidis
TCATTACCAGCATTAGCGAGAACCTTAACAATTCTTCGCAATGGTGATCCAACCGTCTTACCTCCTTCCGTTACAGATTGGGCCCTCGTTGGCACCATCAATGGTTGGAATCCAGCCGATCAATCCTATTTATTGAATAACGAAGATGACGCAAATGAATTCTACTCCTTAACCGTCAACTTATATGCAAACGAAGAATTTAAGTTTGTGAAGAACGGCGCATGGGGTGGCGATTTCGGTTTCTCAGGTGTATCAACTCCAGTAGCAGAAGACATCATTAGTAACGAAGGCAACATTAAAGTCGTACGCGATGGTTCGTTTGAAATCGAAGTAACCGTTGGCGAAGACTCCACCGTGACAACCGTTGAACGTGTCGGTGACTTAGCAACCTTAGCAGGTGGTTTATTCTTAGTCGGAACCGTGACTGATCCAGCATGGACTCCAAGTGATGACTCCTTATCCTTAACTGACACTGATGGCGATGCAAAATACTACGGTGTCTTCTCATTAGGATTAAATAAAGAATTCAAATTAAAGACTGGTTCCACATGGGAAACAGGTTTTGATGCAGGTTTTGGTCGCATCGCATCCATGCCAACCGGCGCATTTGAAAGCGCAGGCGGCAATATTAAAGTCTTAGTAGGAACAGCTGATGTACCACACGCTTTCTTAATTGAAGCTCGCTTAGTGGGTGGTTCAGTACGTATCGTCATTTCTCCAGCATGGAGCAATTATGGTTTCCCAACACTTTCTTATGAAACTGGAGAAGGAACCAGCATTAGCTACTTAAATACAACGAACGAATTCTGGAACGCAAACGCACAATTAAGAATCTATGGTGGATTCAATGGTGCCAAAACTTCCGTCATCTTTGATTTCACTGGTGTTGTTGGCCATGAATATATGTTCAAAGTTGAACAAAATTCCAGCAACAACGTTGAAGGAAGAGTAACCGCAACTGGCGAAAGACAATCCTTCACCCTAGATCTATCGGGTAAAACCGCTGAACAACGCGCTTTATTCAACCTCTTTGTCTTCTTCCACACCGCTCCAACCAACCCAGTTACAGGTACAATTGTTGTCCACGGCTGGTCTTATCCTTCCTAATTACTGCCTTTAAAATAAGAGGTATTTTAATGAACAAAAAGTTGATGTTCACTTTAGTTGGTTTACCTCTTCTCCTTGTCGCTTGTGGTGGTACCCCTGAACCGGGTACCATCATCCTCAAGGTGTGGGGTCCAAACCAAGAACAAAATTTCTTACAAGCAAAAGCGCAAGAATTTTTACTCGCTAACCCAGATTTAGATCTTGAATTTGAATTTGCAGCGGTTGGTGAACCAGATTTAAAGAGTGTGTTAACACTTGATATCGCTGGTGGCGCAGATGTGTTTGCTTTCCCAGATGATCAATTACAAGATTTAGTCACGGCTGGAGCTTTATCTCCAGTCCAACAATATAAAGATGATGTGATCGCTCGTAATGTTGAATGGTCCGTTGACTTAGCATCGTTAGGTGAAACGGTTTACGCGTATCCTAACACCGCAGATAACGGCATCTTTATGTATTACGACAAACGCCACATTAGCGAAGAAGAAATGACCTCCCTTGATTCAATTTTGGCGAAAGCTGAAGAATTGGATTCGAGTATTGTCATCGACCCAATGGGTGGATGGGCCATGTCAATGTGGTTTGCAACGACTGGGAATATCTCCTGGAATGCAGCAACCCGCGAACAAACGATCGATTGGAATAATGAAGCTGGTTTAAACGCTGCAAAAGGCATGTTTAATGCATATGCAACGAACCGCGTCATTCGCGATCAAGGTTTAATGCCAACCTTATTTTTAGAAAATGAAACCGATATCACCAAGGGTATTATTGCCGGTGTTTCCGGAACTTGGAATGCAAACGCATTTACAGGTATTCTTGGCGCAGAAAATATCGGGATGATTAAATTACCAACCTTCACCCATGGTGATGGCGAAGAAGTTCAATTAGGCTCGATGGTCGGTGCTAAATTAATTGGTGTCAATGGCTTTACCGAAGAACCAGCACTTGCTCACCAATTCGCAAACTTCTTAACGAACGCAGATACCCAAAAAGCTCGGGCCCTTCAATTAGGTGTCGGTCCAAGTAATTTAACTGCTTCCGCTGATCCAGAAGTTCAAGACATTCCTTCGATTAAAGCAATCTCGGATCAAGCTCCACATGGTATTCCACAAGCACAATCGGTGTCATCGTTTTATTGGACAGCAGCAGGCGCATTTGCTGATGCAGTAATCAATGAAGCGCGTGGTATTGATGCAATTGTAGAAGAAACCCTAACTGCAAAAATTGAAGCAGAAGACTTTGGTGAAATTGTAGATGGCAATCCTTCTGAAGCACAATTAGTCCTTATGGAAGCATTTAGAAGCGAAGAAAAAGCAAGATTAATTGCATTAAGCTTTGCAGGTCTTCAAGAAATTGAAAACTTAGAAGAACGTTCAAGCTTACAAGACAAATTAGACATTTTTGTTGAAAGTGTTCTTGCAGTAAACGAAGGCTAAATTTAATTCGTTCTTAAAAACTCAGGGTAGCGAAACGTTATCCTGAGTTTTTGTTATCATAATAATAAGGAGACTTTGACATGAAAGATGAATCCAAAAGTATGCCTTTTTATGTGTGGATTCCACTTGCGTTGTGGGACACACTTGTCTCGTTAATAAAAAGCATTTTTGGATTTTTCTCTTCAATCATTCTTTCCATCGCGAGTTTCTTCATTAACTTTGGAAAACGCTTGGTTCAATTTTTTGTTTTGATTTACAAGATGTTTGAACATTATGTAAAGATCTTTATGAAAGGCGATCTGAATACCCGTTTATCCTTCCTTGTCATGGGTTGGGGTTCCTTTATTCATAAGCAATACGTGAAAGGTGTTGGCTACTTCTTGATTCAAATCGGTATCATTACCTCGATCTTTACAGTGTTCTGGAAGTATATTATTAAATTCACCACCCTTGGAACGGATTTAACGACTCCTGCTGGTTTTGATGAAACTTGTAATTGTTATGTACCTGCAACTGAAGGTGATAACTCGATGCTTGTGTTGTTATTTTCAATCGCGGCAATACTTCTTGTCTTTGGTTTGTTTTATGTTTACACGTTAAACATTGAAACTGCTTATAAGAATCAGGAGCTCGTCAAGGTTGGAAAACAACCACAAGGTTTTAGAAAAGATCTTGATGAATTATTAAATCATCGTTTCCATGTGACAGTGTTAACCTTCCCAACCTTGTTTGCATTCACGTTCACGGTGCTTCCACTGATCTTTATGATCCTGCTTGCCTTTACGAATTTTGATCGTTTCCATCAACCTCCAGGGACGTTGTTCACGTGGGTTGGATTAGATAACTTTATTGCGATGTTTTCAGGTAAAGCCGGTTATTATCGCTTCTTACCCGGTACGTTAGTCGCGATTTTAAGATGGTCGTTCATCTGGGCTTTCTTTGCGACATTCTTAAACTATTTTTTTGGCATCATTCTTGCCTTGATGATTAACAAAAAAGGAATTCGTTTAAAGAAATTATGGCGAACTGCATTTGTCATCACGATTGCCGTTCCTCAATTTATTTCCTTACTTGTCATCAACTTCTTTTTAAATGATCTCGGACCGTTAAAGAATCTATTTCTAGAACTCGGTTGGGTTGACCAAGGTTTTAGCTTCTTAGGAATAGCAGAAAACGCGCGAATCACCGTCATTATCGTCAACTTATGGGTTGGGGTTCCTTACACGATGTTGATGACGTCTGGTATCTTGATGAACATCCCGCAAGATCTTTATGAAAGTGCAACGATTGATGGTGCTGGCACCATTACAAAGTTCTTTAAAATTACAATGCCATATATGTTCTTTGTGACTGGTCCGTCTTTACTGACCGCGTTTATCGGTAACATCAACAGTTTTGGGGTAATTTACTTCTTAACGGGTGGTGGTCCAAGTTCGCAAACCTTATTCCAAGCTGGTGAAACCGATCTCTTGGTAACATGGTTATTTAAATTAACGCTATTTGAACAAGATTATAAGATGGCGTCCACCTTGGGTATCATCATCTTTGTGATTTCTAGCTTCATCTCGTTAATCATGTTCTCGAAGATTAAGGGTGTTAAAGACGAGGAGGCATTCCAATAATGGAAACATTCAAAACAAAGAAACCTAGATTCTTTGCAAGTAAGCGTTTCTTAGAAAACCTATCCAATGGTTTTGTTTACGTGTTTTTAACCATCTTATCGATTATTTGGGTGGTTCCTATTTTTTGGTTGGTCATCCAATCCTTCCGTGCAGAACCTGGTTCCGTCCAAGTCAACTTCTTCCCACAAAGTTACACCTTTCAAAACTATTTGAATTTATTTGACCCAGTTGCACTGGCAGAAACCTCAATTAAGTTTCCTCAATGGTTTTTAAACACGTTAATCATTGCGACCGTCACGATGGTGGTATCCACGATCATGGTGTTGTTGACCAGTTATGCCTTCTCACGCTTACGCTTTGGTGCTCGCTTACCGATGATGCAATTGATTTTAATTCTTGGATTATTTCCAGGATTCATGTCGATGATTGCGGTCTTTAATATCCTTAAACTCTTGAATTTAACCGGGAATATTTGGGGATTAATCTTTATTTATTCTGGTGGTGCAGGTTTTGGTTATTACATCGCCAAGGGTTATTTTGATACGATCAGTAAGGCAATTGATGAAGCGGCGATGATTGATGGAGCGTCTCGATCGCAAATTTTTTGGCACATTATTCTTCCGCTTTCAAAACCCATCGTCATCTTTACCGCATTAACGTCCTTTATTGGTCCATGGGGAGATTATATCTTCGCCCGCGTTATCCTTTTAGACAATACGGATAGTTATAACGTCGCGGTTGGGCTTGTTTGGATTACCCAACGGGAAAATATTACCCAATACTTTACAACGTTCCTTGCAGGGTCTGTGTTAGTCGCCTTACCCATCACCTTGTTATTTGTCTTCATGCAACGTTATTACATCGAAGGTGTGACCGGCGGGTCGATTAAAGGTTGATCGTGCGTAAACCAATTGGCCTTTTATCCATCGTCGTCTTGGCGACCCTCATTTCTGGATGTGGCGGAACGTCTGAACCAGTATTTTCTTATGATATTGAACCAGTTAGCAACGAAGGTGGTTCAGTTTGGTATGAAATCTTTGTGCAATCGTTTTATGATTCCAATGGTGACGGGATGGGTGACTTCAATGGTGTCACTGAAAAACTAGATTACTTACAAGATATGGGTGTTGCCGGCATTTGGTTTATGCCGATTCATCCAGGTAGTTCTTATCATTTATATGACGTGACCGATTATTACGACATTGCCCCGAAGTATGGCAATTTATTTGATTTTCAATTTTATTTAGAAGAGGCAAAGTCAAGAAACATTCAAACGATTTTAGATTTAGTCGTGAATCACACCTCCAATTCCCACCCTTGGTTTCAAGAAGGTTTATTGGATTACGTTAATGATAATTGCGGAAGTCCTGCCAGTAAATGTCACTATTACAACTTTTCAAGAACCCGTGAAGAAGGTTATGAAACTTATGGTGCGGGTGTTTATGCGGAAGCCCGGTTTTGGTCTGGGATGCCGGATTTAAATTTAGATAATCCGTTTGTCAAAGACGAAATTGACGATATCATGCGTTATTGGTTAGAGATGGGTGTTGATGGGTTTCGTTTGGATGCAGTGACCTCTTATTTCACTGGCAACGCGAACAAAAATATTGAATTCTTAAGTTGGTTAGGCGATGCGGCAAAAGCCATCGATGAAGATTGTTTTATTGTGGCAGAAGGTCCATGGTCGATGACATCATCTGGATTATTGCAATATTATCCTGCGCGCATTGATTCATTCTTTAACTTCCCAGTATCGGTGACTGGAAATCGAATCGTGGACCGGGTTCGTTTGGAACAAGGTTATGATCTCGCGCGTGTGAATGCATTATTCAATACGAATTTAGCGGCGATTCGTCCTGATGCCATCGATACACCTTTTCTAAGTAACCATGACCAAAGTCGTGTGGCAGGCATTCTCTTTGTACAAAATAACGAACTGTATCATAAACTATTGGCTTCCCTTTATTTATTGATGCCAGGTCGACCGTTTATGTATTACGGTGAAGAAATTAGTTTAAAGGGCTCTGGCCGCGATGAAAACAAACGTTTACCGATGATTTGGTCAGAAACTGATGACACCGGTCAAACCAATCCTGCAAGTGCAGCAGATTATAACCCCGCGCTTCAAGTAACCAAAGGTGTGGCAGATTTACAAGCGATACCCAATAGTCTTTGGAATCACTATAAAAAGGTCATTTCCGTGAGGAATAAATATGACCATATCATTGAAAAGGCGACCATCGTTGCCACCAATCTTGATACCCGGCTCTATACCTTGACCTATACCTATGCCGGTGAGTCGATTACCATTATCACCAATGTAACAGCAACCGATATTACAATTGGTAATCAAGAAGGTTGGACCTTGTTAGAAGGTATATACCCAACGCTTAATCGCGGTACCGCAAGCGCGGACCAACTATATATCCCCGGTTTTTCGACTCTCATTCTTTCATAATCATCACCAAGGAGGATAGATGATGTTTAACAAAAAGACTTTCTTAATTGCAAGTTTTTTAGTAACCGCATGTGGTGGATCGGCTATAGATGAACCGATCGTCATCAAACTTTGGGGTCCTCAACAGGAACAAAACTTTTTGTATGATGCTACCGCGCGTTATCAACAACAAAATCCAGATTTGGAAATTGATTTTCAAATTGCTGCGGTCAGCGAAGTAGAACTCAAAGGTTTTTTAACATTAGATATTCCCGGTGGTGCCGATGTCTTTTCCTTTTTTGATGATCAATTGTCGAGTTTGATAAATGCTGGAGCTTTGGCGAAGGTTGAACAATTTCAACAGGATGTAACGGAAAGGAATATTCCTTGGACGCTGGATGTAGCAACCTATGAAAATCATCTTTATGCTTACCCTTACACGGCGGATAACGGCATTTATTTGTTTTATGACAAGCGTTATATAACCCAAGAAGATACGTTTACTCTAGATACGATTCTTGAAAAAGCCACGTCCTGTGGTAGTCGCGTAAACATTGATCAAATGGGTGGATGGGGGATGACCATGTGGTTTATACCAGAGAACACCTTATCATGGGATGGAGAAACCCAAGTCATTACTTGGAACAGCGCGGATGGTGTTGAAGCAGCAGAAGCAATGATGTCATACTATGCGACAAATCTCATTGTTGATACCAACGCCCTAGTTCCTACTTTGTTTTTAGAAAATAATGCGGGTCGAATTGAGCAAGGCATTGTTGCTGCAGTATCCGGCTATTGGCAAGCGCCTGACATTCAAGATATTCTTGGGGAGCACATGGGAACTGTCAAGTTGCCAACCTATCGTAATCGCAATGGAGAAACCCATCAACTTGGATCGATGGTAGGGGCAAGATTGGTTGGGGTTAACTCTTTTTCTTCACAACCTGAAGCAGCCCATCGATTTGCCAATTGGTTAACAGGGGAAGAAAATCAAATCATCAAAGCAAAAACATTAAACATTGCGCCTTCAAATCTTGGTGCTTTACAAGATCCTGAAATTCTTACGATTGGACCTATTCAAGCCCTTGCCGCACAAGGAGAATTCGCATTACCACAATCAAAAGCCGTATCCCCTTATTTTTGGATACCAGCAGACGCTTTTGCAAAGGCAATTATCAACGAAGCTAAAGGAATTGATGCAAAAGTATTAATGGCCCTTCATAGAGCGATCCAAGAAAATGAATTGAATAGCGAGGATACGCAAGCTATCGAAACCTTTAAACTCGAAGAAAAGCAAAGACAACTTGTTTTAAGTTATGCAAAGATTCCTGGTTGGCTGGAGACCCTTGAAATAAGTGTTCTCGCTGTAAATTAATTTTCAACTTTGATATTTTTATACGCTGAATATCCGTGAACAGGAGATAAGTCTGGTTTAAGTATCCAACTTGTTTTGGCTGGGATTGATATCGGTAAGAGAATACCATAAGACGTGACTTCAACCTTTCCAGTGATTAGATTGATGAATCGAAGGTGACTCTTGAGTTGGGGTTCACTCACCAAGATCGTTTCTTGGACGGCATAGGAATGTGGGTTGATAATGACTACAATGGAATCATCAACTTTGTCTGTGGTTCGTAGATAGGCAATTAGTTTTTCGGATGATAGGAATTTGATATCACCAATCTTGAGCGCTCGATGCTGTTGACGGATGGTGATGAGTTGCCGATGTAAGGTTGCATAAGCATTTCCTTTTTCTACC
>CAMBSI010000033.1 GCA_945870555.1 Staphylococcus epidermidis
TCGTATCCCCAACAAACAAAGTATGTTTTGCGGCAATTTTAAAATGTTTCAATGCAAGAAAAATTCCTTCAGGATCTGGTTTTGGTTTTTTGACTTCATCTAAACTGATGACCAAAGGAAACGCGTCCTTGAGTCCAATCACTTCTAGGGTGAAGAGGGCATTCACGCGTAACTTAGAGGTCACAATGCCAACGGGAATCTTTTTGGATTTACAATGGTCAAGTAAGTTTTGAATGCCAGGAAACGCGACTGCATAGCGTGGATAGAATTCCCTTGCTTTGATTGCAAATAATTTCGCGAGTGCCGAAGCATCTTCATTTGGAAAATAACTTTTTAACGTATCCAATAACGGTGGCCCAGAAACTTTCATTAATTCATTTAACGTGGTTTTTCGTGTTGGTGTGTATCGATCAATGAAATAAAGCATCGTTTGCACCATCACCAATTCGGTATCGGCAACCGTGCCATCTAAATCAAATAAAACCAATTTGTACATATTAGACGTTCTTCTTTCTAAGGTGATGATAAAGGTGGTTTGCAAGAATGGCGAGGATACCGGATGCAAAGAATACCCACCCCCAAATCAAACTCCAATTGCCAGCATCACCCATGTTATAGATTGGATTGCGTAACGGTTCCATGATGCCTCGGGTTAGACCATACCAAACAAAATAAGCTAAACCTTGGTCTCCGGGCTTGATCCACTTCTTGAATCCATTTCCGATACCAAAACGAATCACAAAATACCCAGTTAAATTAATCACCGATTCAATGAAGAATAATGGAATACGGAATGCACCATTGATGACCATTTGTTCACGAATAAAGGTTGGTAAGAACATCCAATCTTGGACTTGACCAATCGCACCATAAACTTCTTGGTTAAAGAAATTTCCCCATCGACCAATTGCTTGCGCTACCAAAATGGTCGGAACCGCAATATCGATCGTTGGAATAATTTGAATATCTTTACGTTTTAGAAAAACATACAAAATGCCTGCAAGCGCGCCACCGACTGCGCCGCCCATGATGGCAAGGCCACCTTCCCAAATCGCGAATATTTTCCACAATGGTTGATTGGCAAATTCAAGTTGCCATTGTCCCCATACATACCATAAACGGGAACCTAAAATGCCGGCTGGAAATGCGATGATAAAGATATCTTCCACATAACCTTTCTTTTTGCCTAATTTGATAAATTCTCGTTCCGTTAATGAATAGGCTAAGAAAGCACCAGTCAAAATAAAAATGGCGTAAAATGCCACAACTGGATTCTCAAAAGGGATGCCTTTTGGTAATGGATACGTGAGCGCGGGTTCGATTGCTTCAAAACCAAATAGCAAGGTGACAACCGCGGCAATCGAAAACAAGATGATATTCGTCACCATCATAGGTTGATAACGTTCCCCAAAGGTTAAATGCCGATAAAAATAACCAGCGGTGAATACCCATAATGCGGCGAATAAACTAAGAAAGAAAAAGAAAAAACTATTAAAATAATTCGCGTCAGCATTGATGACGATGGCGAGTCCCAAGAAGCCAAGTCCCGCCGCGCTGACAATCATCATGAGCACGAGTTTTTGCCCTTGTTGGATTGTCTTTTTTGAGTTTGTTTTTGAAACGCTCATTTTTCCTAATGAAAATTGCCATTCTTTTATTCCTAAATAAAGGCATGCTAGACCAACTACCAAGCTTATGATCCAAATGATATCCATAAATTCCTCTACCTTTTATTTTAATGTATCTAACGCTGGATATATAGAAAACTTAACGTAAGTATGGCTTAAGGAATTGGCCAGTAAACGAACCTTTGACAAGACTGACTTCTTTTGGTGTACCTTCGGCGATGATATAACCACCACGATCTCCACCTTCTGGGCCTAAATCGATAACATGATCGGCAACTTTAATCACATCAAGATTATGTTCAATGACCAAAACAGAATCACCTTGGGCAACAATCGCTTGAAGGACCCTGACCAATCTTGCGACATCATCAATATGTAAACCGGTGGTAGGTTCATCTAAGATATAAAGCGTTTTTCCCGTTGGCCGCTTTTGTAGTTCAAGTGCGAGTTTAACCCGTTGCGCTTCTCCACCGGATAATGTGGTCGCAGATTGACCAAGTTTCATATAACCTAATCCGACTTCATGAAGTGTTTTTAATCTCCGGGCAATTTCCACACGTTGACTAAAAAACACTTGCGCATCATCAACGGTCAACTCTAAAATATCATGAATATTTTTATCTTTGAACGTGACCATGAGTGTTTCTTCGTTATAACGTTTACCGTCACACGCTTCACATTTAACATACACATCTGGAAGAAAATTCATCGGGATGCGTTTGACGCCATCGCCTTGGCAAGTTTCACAACGTCCACCTGAAATGTTGAAAGAGAAACGGCCTTTGTCGAATCCTCTTGATTTTGCTTCGAGGGTTTCCGCAAATAAATCACGGATTTCATCAAATACTTTCGTGTAGGTGGCTGGATTCGATCGTGGGGTTCTCCCAATGGGTTCTTGAGAAATATTGATGACCTTATCCAGATTTTGTAAGCCTTCAATGCGTTGGTGTTTACCTGGACTGACATCGGCGTCATTTAATTCTTTTAAGATTTGTTGGTAAAGGATGTCGTTGATCAAGGTGGACTTACCACTACCGGAAACACCAGTCACGACGACCAATTTCCCTAAAGGTATCGTCACGTCAATCTTCTTTAAATTGTTTTCTTGTGCGCCAATAATCTTGATGAATTTACCATTTCCTTTTTGCTGAGATTTTGGAACCGGAACAAATTTCTTTCCGGATAAATACTGACCAGTAATCGACCGTGGGCTTTGAATCAAGTCGTCAACACTTCCTTGGGCAACCACTTCTCCACCGAGGGCACCTGCGCCTGGACCAATGTCGACGATATGGTCTGCTTCACGCATCGTTTCTTCATCATGTTCAACCACGATCACGGTATTACCCAAATCTCGCATCGCCTTTAAGGTCGATATTAATCGCCGATTATCCCGTTGATGTAAACCAATACTCGGTTCATCTAAGACATATAAAACACCGGTTAATTGCGAACCAATTTGGGTTGCAAGCCGGATGCGTTGTGCTTCTCCACCGGATAATGTCATCGCCATCCGAGACAAGGTTAAATAATCTAGTCCAACATTCATGAGAAATCCTGCACGGGCGAGAATTTCTTTGAAGACTAAACGTGCAATTGTTTTTTCCGATTCACTCATTGCCGTTTCTGTGACCTTGACCCAATCGATAAACTCATGCATCGATAGGTGGGTCGCTTCCGCAATATTTTTCTTACCGATTTTTACACTTAACACTTGAGGATTTAATCGAGCACCTTTACATGTGGTACATTCGCGATCGGTGAAATACTTTTCATACATGTCTCGCATCATGTCGGATTGGGTTTCCTTATACAAACGTTCAAGTTTTCCCTTGATGCCTTCAATCAATTCAAAACGATTGATGATGTTGCCAGAAGACGATTGTAATTGGTATTGATGCATTTTTGGAGAACCATTTAAAATCAACTTTTGATGTTCTTTGCTTAACTTATTGTATGGAACATCGAGTGGAATTTGATAAAGTTCACAAAGCTTTTTAAATTCTTGCCAATACAAACTTGGTGTTCCAATCATGTTTTTAAAAAAGGTGATACCACCTTGTTGGATGGATAAATTTTGATCGGGAATCATCCGTTCAAGGTCGGCTTCTCGCTTGATACCTAAACCATGGCATTCAGGGCAACTACCACTGGGTGCGTTAAAGCTAAATAATCTAGGTTCAAGTTTTGGCACAGAAAAACCACAATACTTACACGCGTGATGACTGGAGAACAAGTGATCTTGATCACCATCAAACGCCACGACATAACCCTTGGACCAGTCTAACGCTAACGTCACCGCGTCAAACAACCTGGTTCGTGATTCGGCATTGATCACCAATCGATCGATGACGATATCGATTTGGTGTTTCTTATTTTTGTCTAAAGCGCTCACCTCATCCAAACGAGAAATCACCCCATTGACTCGGACCCGTTCAAAACCTGATGTCTTGATTTTAGTAAAGGTGTCTTTATGCGTCCCTTTTTCATTTTGAACAATTGGCGCAAGGATATGGAGTTTGGTTTGGGATGGAAGATTGCCAATCGCATTGACGATTTGGGTGACGGTAAATGATAAGATGGGTTCATGATGCGTTGGGCAATAAGGCACACCAACCCGTGCATACAGTAATCGCAAGTAATCATAAATTTCCGTGACCGTTCCGACGGTGGATCGTGGATTATGTGAGGTCGATTTTTGATCGATAGAAATCGCAGGAGATAAACCTTCAATCGATTCGACATCTGGCTTTTCAACGTTGCCTAGAAATTGGCGAGCATAACTGGATAAGGATTCAACATAACGTCGTTGACCTTCCATATAAATGGTGTCAAAAGCTAAAGTCGTTTTTCCACTTCCAGATAAACCTGTAAAGACAATCAGCTTTTCTTTAGGAATCGATAAACTTACCGATTTTAAATTATTTTCTCTGGCTTCCTTAATGACAATATGTTTTCGGTCCATCGTTGAATTACCTCAAACATTCATTATAAACCTTTCAGGCGATAATGAATCATCTTCACCGATGGGCCAGCTTAAAACGCTGGTTGATTGACGACACCAGAAAACAACAACAGCCCTTGAGAATTGACCACAAAGTATAAGAATGAGCGATCCAAGGTTAAATTCACACGCGGGATAATCGGAGTGCTTGTCACGCCAACATCCGCTTCGGTGATGGCAGCAGCTTCAAGACCTTCTTCTAAAAAATCAACGCGGATATGTTGGATAAAACTTTGAAGAAAGGCACCGTCTAAAGCTTTTGATAAATCCGCTTGTTGGGGATCAAATAAATTGGCAATGGAAGGGGCAACCGTCAATAAGTTTTCTTTTAAATCGAGTTTTCCTTTGGTCGACATTTTTGGAATCGTCAATTGAATGCGTTCATTGACATCCGTTTGTTGAAAGGAGGATTCAATGATCGAATAGGATGGTGAGGATAGTAAGGATAATGGCGTTTCATCGCCTTTTGGTAACACATAAATGACGCGATGATCACCGTACATCATATCGGAACCGAGTGTAAAGTCTGGGTGATCGATATACAGCGAAGAGGGTGTAATTTTTTGCATATACGTCACGTTGTTCAAGACTTGGCCATTCGTGGTGTTTGTAAATTCACTTTGACCTTGGATACGTTGAAAGGCATTCATCCAATTGGCTTTTAGATAAAGTGTGTTGAATAAGACCATCGCCGTTTCGTCATTGATGGATAAATCATTTGGATCGATATCTAGAAAGCCAAATGTCTTTTGATTTAACCACAATGCGATATCTTGTAAACCCGTTTGATCAAACGCGGTGTGGAATACTTCAGCAAAATAATCTCCCGCGAGTCGTGTCAAATAATCTGGTTGAACGGTCATATCTTCCCTGACAAAGACACCATTGCTCATTTGTGACCGCGCGGTTAGTTCTTCATTACCAACGACCGTTTGATTGTTTTCTAAGTACGTATCAATAAACACATGACTGCTTTCTTGGCGAAGTTGTTCAATGGATTCAATACCCAATAAAGATGAAAGTGCGTCATACGTTTCCCCATCGGCGGCTTCCAACAACAACGTGAGGGCAGCGTAAGCAGATAGAGGTGAATAGGTGACATTATCTTCGGAGTCAAATAAAGATGATGCGGTCAATTGAAAATAATCATAGATGGATTGACGGTAACCATCATACGATGGTTGGCCTTCAAGGAAATCTTCGGATTGATCACGTTGATCAAGATTTGGATACGTGACTTCATTTAAAGCTTGGATGGTTTGGAAGGTTTGTGGAATTGAACCATTCGGTTGTGTTGCCCCAATGAGAATCGCTACCAAGACGGTGAACGATGTCATCAATGCTGCAGATGGCGTTCCCCAAATAAGCGCAGTCATCCACCATGGTTTTGATGGGGTTAACGTTCGCTTAAAAGTTAAATGTGCGGTCCGTTTGGAAAAATACTCATCACCGGATAATTTGATTTTATTTTCTAGTTCGTTTTTTTTCATTTGGTTTTCTCCCATACATGATTTTTAATTTTTCAAGCGCTTGTTGATAGAGGTGATGCGTATTCGAGAGCGATAAGTCCATTAACTTTTGAATGTCCTCAAATCCGAGATCATAGACGATTTTATAGGCAATCACTAAATTTTCTTGATCGGTTAGATGTTTATGCCACGTTTGGAATAAACCCTTACCATCTTCCCCCATTGGCACATTGTCGTAGGTTTCTTGCCAGGCCTCTTCTTTCTTTTTCTTTAACTCATTAAACGCGAGGTGTTTGGCAATCATCACTGCCCACGCTTGAAACTTTTGATGGTCCTTAATCGTATTTGCTTTTTGATAGATTTTTAAAAAGGTATCTTGAAGCAAGTCTTCGGCGGTGGGTTCGTCTTTGACAATGGAGAGAATCACAATGTAAAGTAAACTTCGATAACGTTCATAGACGAGATGAAACGCCTCGTGGTTCCCTTTTTGAAAGGCTTGAAAGGTTTTCAGGTCAATTGGTTCCATGTGGTACCTTTATGTTGCCTTACCCTCTATAGACAATTGGCAAGTCAAAAATTTTCTGATTATGCGTCGAATCGTTGAATCTTGTTGATTCCTCATATAAAATTATGTTTATGGCGGGACGTAGCACAGCTTGGTAGTGCGCTACCTTGGGGTGGTAGAGGTCGTGAGTTCGAATCTCATCGTTCCGACCATTTTTTATTTCTTGCGACCTTTCAGTTCAAGTTGAATCAATTTTTTAGCTAATTTGAGATCTTTATCTGATAGTTGAATGTTGCGATCAACAATCCCTGCCATCGTCATTTTTTCATAAACAAAGTCAGAAAATGTCGTGAATGGTAATGGTTTAGCATGCGATCGTTGCCGTTTGGTTGAAACCACCGTTGAAGAACCAAGATGTTGCTTTAACGCTGGCAACAATTCTAAAACGTTAAAGGTTACATCAAGCGTCACAACAGGATTAAATAAAGAAAGCGCATCGTTAATGACATCCGGATAAATCCCAATGGATTGTGAAAGCATCTCACTGGTCACGTATTTTTGTGAGGTTGTCAATAACGCTTGATAGATTTTTTGATAGATTGGACGTTTCATCTTATTCTCATTATAGCGAATAAAACGACTTTTTATCCAACATTCCTATGGTTTCAATGGATGTTCACCATGATGGATGATGCTTACGTCATCCTTTTTGATTGAGGTTGATTTTCCGATGTTCAAATTTGATGGCAAGTGATATCAATAGAAAACACCATGCTAGAAGCATGGTGTTGAATGGATGCATGGTACACCATATAGGAATCGAACCTATGACCCGCTGATTAAGAGTCAGCTGCTCTACCGGCTGAGCTAATGGTGCATTGCCAAATTATCTTACAATAATCAACCCTTAATTTCAACGAAAACCCAATGAAATCGCATCCTTCATTAGATCTAAAATTGCTGATTAACGCTTACCTTCAACCAGTACTTTTCCAGTTTCTAATTGATATTCATATGCCCGTAAAGCTTGTTCATCTTTAAAGATGACCGAGGACTTTTTATCAACAATTCTTGTGGAGGCAACAAAATCATTACCGGATCGGAAAAATTTGGTGAAAACCATCAAGGTGTAAGAAAGTAAAATCGAACCAAAGATCGTATAGATAGCGGTGAAAAGCGTCACACCAAGGACCACACTTCGAATTGGTAATTGCCACCATGTCATCACATAACCTTTGTCATTCACGACCATCAAACTCGTTGCCATTTTTCCTAACGTTTGACCTTGTTTCACGGCAAGTGGAATCGCAACATAAAAAAGGATGAACGATAAGAGGGCAGCGTATCCAATGATTTCTAGGAAATAACGATTGATTAAAGCAACCAACGCATTAAAGGGTGGATAGGTATTAAAATCAATTAACGCATTCCGATAAGCATCCGTATAAAACTCATCGCGGTCGATATCCTCAAC
>CAMBSI010000034.1 GCA_945870555.1 Staphylococcus epidermidis
TCGCGTAGCATTTTGCAACCATTTCCAAAGTGGAACCGATATAATCATCGTTGCAATGAAAGAACAGGGAAAATAAACGCATGTTAAAATTTTTATCCGTTAAAGAAGCGGTCACTCGCTTACAAGCTGGAGAAAAGATTTTACTCGTCGATGATGAAAAGTTAGATTCGCCTAGTCATTTTGCTCAATTTGCCCAATCCGCATTTGCCAATAAAACCTTAAACACCTTACATCGGGTTCCGGGCATGGTCATGCTCGCGCTTGGTTATGATAAATATGCAGCTATATCTAATTCGTTAAAAGATACGAATAATGATTTTATTTTGCCGATGGTCACGTTAGGGGCTAAGGATCTTGGATACGCACTCAATGATAAATTCTTTAATCAGATGATTCAAAACTTGGTGAAGGGTGATGCCAACCATGATGATTTCCGGTTTGATGTAGGATATCAAACGTATCCCGTTAAACTTGGTGGGACCTTAAAGCGTGCATCGCCGATTGAAGCCATTATTGATTTGGCTTATTTGGGTAAAGTTGAACCGGTTGCAATTTTAGCACCAACGTGTGATGAAGTAGGCAGAATGTTAACTGGCTTAGATTTACAAAATCAAAAAGAAGAGATTTTAACCCTTTCCATTGCCGAGCTTATTTCCTTCCGGAGAAAACAAGAATCGTATATTGAACGGATTGCGATGGCAGACATGCCAACCAAGCATGGCGTCTTTAAGATGATTGGTTTTGTCAATAAACTCAATGGTGAACATCACGTTGCCCTTGTTAAAGGCGATGTCACCACTGCAGAACCGGTTTTAATCCGTGTTCACTCGGAATGTTTAACCGGTGACGCGTTTGGTTCACAACGTTGTGACTGTGGTCAACAATTACAAGCGGCGCTTAAACGGATTGAAAAATTAGGCAGAGGTGTTTTACTTTACATGCGTCAAGAAGGACGTGGTATTGGCTTGATCAATAAAATTAGAGCGTATGCATTACAAGATATGGGTTTAGATACCGTTGAAGCCAATCTTGCGTTAGGTTTTCCCGAAGATTTACGCGAGTATGGGATTGGTGCCCAAATCCTTAAACAACTTGGGATTTCCCAAATTCGCTTGATGACGAATAATCCAACAAAGATTCGCTCCTTATCCGGTTTTGGCATTGAAATCGTGGACCGCGTCAAAATTCAATTGAGTCATCACGAACGAACCGAGTTCTATTTAAAGACCAAACAAGAAAAAATGGGGCATATCCTTAAGTTCAAAGCAAAGTCAAGACCATCCAAAGCCTGAAAACGCTTTTCTGCAATATTCTTACCTGAAAGGTCTATAAATATAGATTTTTATTGTTTATACTAATCTCATATGAATTTAAACATCTTTACCGCCTTAAAACCTTTACACATTGATGGTCGAAAAGAAACGAGTGCTCACGCTCCAATCCTGCAATTACCAAAAGAAGCTTCGGCCTTTATTTATATCCCGTTGGTTGGACCAAACGGTGTTGATATTGACGTAAAAGTTAATCTTGGTGATACCGTCAAGATTGGTCAAGTGATTGGTATTCGAAAAGATATGCACGTCCCATTTTTTTCAAGCGTTTCTGGCAAGATCATTCGCAAAGAAGATAAGTACCACCCATTGGTTGGTCGTCCTGTCCCTCATTATGTGATTGAAAATCAATATCAAGCAACCTATGATACGAGTTTAAAACCACTGTCGATGGAAGCAACCAGAGAGCAAATCATCACCCGCATAAAAGAAGGTGGATTGACTGGATTGGGTGGTTCCGGATTTCCTACTTACTTTAAATACCAATCCGCCAAAGATGTGGAATACGTATTAATTAATGGGGTAGAATGTGAACCTTATTTATCGACGGATTATCAAGCCGCGCAACTGTATGCATGGGAAGTGTTAAAAGGTTCTGAATTATTCCGAGTTGCTGCTGGTGCAAAAAAAGTCATCATTGCGTTTAAACAAACTAAAGTCGCGATCAAAGAAGCGTTAATGCCATTGATTGAAAATTTTCCCATGATTGAAATTCGCTCAGTTCCAGATGTTTATCCAATGGGTTGGGAACGTACCTTGGTGAGAACGGTCCTTCACCGCGAATATGATAAATTCCCACTTGAAGCAAAAGTGATTGTCTCGAATATCACCTCTGCAATTGCCGTTCACGATTTAGTTCTACTTGGTAAGCCTGTCTTACAACGAATCTTAACCTTATCCGGTAACGGACTTCATCAAGACGTGAATGTTCAAGTCCCGGTTGGTGTTTTAATGCATCAAGTTGTGGAGGCAGTCGGTGGATATGCCCTTGATCGCGTCACTGCATTTATCGGTGGACCGATGTCAGCAAAAGCTGTTAAAGATGATCAATTTGCCGTGCAACCACATTTTGGTGGTTTTACGGTATTGGCTCCGATTAGTTCGGATGAAGAAACGTGCTTACGATGTGGGGCATGTACGAGTAATTGTCCTGCCAATTTACAACCGATTGAAATTAAACTCGCCCTCGACAGTCATAACAATGCTCGTTTATTAAAGCTTGATGCGATGAAGTGTATTGAATGTGGTATTTGCACATACGTTTGCCCATCAAAAATTGAAGTGACGGAAGCGGTACGCCAAGGCAAAGCAAAAACGCGGATTGAATTAAGTAAGTTAGCGGTAAAAGCGTCATGACCCAATTTGTCTCCTCTCCTGGTCCATATTTACGTAATCCGCTCGCACAAACCAAACGAGCGATGCGTGATTATACGCTTGGACTTTTAGGTTTATTTGCATTTTCTACGACCTTTCAATGGTTAACCCATGGCATGGAATATGGCATCAAAGCGATTGGGATGATGGTGACCTCATTGGTCATAACACTATTAGCAGATATGCTCGTAGCGATTTTAAGGTATCAATCTTCAAATGGGTTTATCGGGCCTTATATGCTCAAGTCGATTCAAAAGCATTATTCATATGTCACCGCGGTGTTGATGACTTTAACGTTACCAATCGGTACCCCTTATTTTGTGGTGATCATCGGTAGTTTATTTGCGACCTTAATTGTGAAATACACCTTTGGTGGTTTTGGCATGAATATTTTTAATCCTGCTGCATTCGGAAGAATTTTTGTGGGGATTGCGTTTAGTGGTCAACTCACCGCTTACTTAGGTTCCATTTCTGATGTCCCAACCTTAACCCAGTCTGGTCAAACCATCACCACTGCCTTTGCAAGTGCTTATCCAAACTGGATAGCAAGCAATCTTCAAGGATTGCCAGTTGATAACTTATGGCAATTGATGTTTGGAAATTACGCTGGTGCACTTGGGGAAACGTCGGTTATTTTAATCGTTTTATTAGGTTCCATCCTTACGTTATTAAAAGCGCATAACTGGCGTCCAACCGTTTTCTTTTTAATGACCTTATGGTTAGGTGCTTTTTTCTTAGCACTGTCTCACGGCATCAATCCCATTTGGTACGCATTTACCTTTATTAGCCTTGGTTCCGCTTTCTTTGGTGGCATGTTTATGTTAACGGATCCCGTGACATCACCCACTTCAAATTATGGAAAAGCGATGATTGGTATTGTGGCAGGTTTGGTCGTCTTATTAATTCGCACACAAACGTCATTGCCTGAAGGGGTTGTTTATGGGATTGCGGTTGCGAATATGGTCTCACCGATTATTGATAAATACACGGTTGGTTTAACCAATCAATTTCTTAAACAACGTTATCTTTTACTAACCAGCATGATGGTATTTGCAATCGGTGTCACGGTCTTACCAACCCTTGCCATCGCTGATTCATCCTCATCTTCTTCAGAAGTGGTGGTCATTCCGTATGCAACCTATCGCGGAGAATATTCATCTTATTTTTCTGATTATGATGAAGAACCGACGTTGTTGGTGGTTGATGTTGGTGTCTCTCGCGATTTCGACATGGTTAACATCGATATTGTTCAAGGCATGACCACATCGAGCTATGCGAGCTCCTGGACAGCGAATGGCCAAGCCATTTTAAATGAATATTTAACGATGAATATTGCCGAACTCCTTGCCCTTGATCCGTTAGATATGCCAACGGCGTTAACGATCACCGGAACCTCGACGACGACCAGTCGATTATTGAAAGCGATGCAACAAGCGTTTGAAGATGTGGTTGTACTTGAAGGTCTATATGCAAGTTATGCATGTGATGAATGCGATACGTTAGATGAAACACGCGTTAAGGTTTATGTTCACCGTGACCTGGAAACCATCCTTGGGATTAGCTGGTCCGGCATCTTGGCAACTAGCCAACCTTATCTTGGTATCGTAGAAGATCGCATGGAAACGATTCAAGATTATTATCTTGGTATGACCGTAACCGATGTGCTTGGACTGACGAATGGTCCTCTTTATCCTGACTTTAATCCAAACGTGAGTGGGGCAACGATTTCCTTTACACGCTTATATGAATCTTTACTCGATGCATTAGGAGATTATGATGACTAAACCTTTACCGTCTTATATCGTCTTAGGTCTCACTGCGATCGTTTCATTTTCGGTTTTATTTGTGACGAATCTTATCACTGAACCAATCCTCATCAATCGGGAAAACGAAGCGGATCTGTCATTATTGAATTTAACCAATCTTGGAAATTACACGATCGATACGGTTGAGGTGGTGGATGAAACCTTAATCGATGCGGGCATTACTGGCATCAAAACGTTTAGTCGAAATAATCTTCCTGATGCGGTCATTTATACCGTCAACACGAATGGATATGCTACAAATTTAAATTATCGTATTGGCATTCGTGAAGGGTTTATCCAGCAATTGAAAGTCGAAATGCATGGTGAAACCCCTGGTTATGGAGCAGATGCACTCTTATTGTTTCCAAATGCCTTAGCCAATCTTGCGATTGCGGATGAATCGACTTGGACATCCGCATTGGTATCGGTTTCAACCGGTGCAACTTTAACGCGTCGTGGCATCGTCAATAGTTTACAAACGATTCAAGACGATTACGCATCGAGGACCATCTAAGTATGAAAGCATCGTTTCGAAATGCATTTCAAGAACAACATTTGATTCTTTCATTAGGATTGGGATTATTCATCCTCCTTGCGGGAGGACAATCGTTGACGAGCGCTTGGATGATGACGTTAGTTTTATTCATCAATTTATTTTTATCCACATCGATTCTATACTTGCTTCGTTCCCAATTTCAAAGCGAGTATAAGTGGATTATCGTGCTATCGGTCATCGGTTCGGTTGCGACGTGGGTTCAGATGATGGTCACTGCTTTTCTGCCAGGTTGGGTGGTCGGCATGGAAGCATATTTACCACTGATTGCAGTCAGCGGTTTAATCCTTGCACGTGTAGAAACTGTCGTTCAAACCGAATCCTTTTCAAACCTCTTCATGCATACCCTTGGATCGGTACTTGGATTTGCTTTTTTAGTATTACCAATTGGTTTTTTTGCAGATCTGCTAGGTCAAGGTGTTGTCGCGTTTGCCTCTCCCTTGATGAATCCAGAACCATCGATGCTTTGGTCTTTTCAACTCTTAGATGAATCGGTTTTGATTCCGATCTTCCAAGGTATTTATGCGCCGATTGGTATCTTCATCTTAGCTTCCTTATGGATTGCATTGGTGCAATGGGTTAGGAGGATGTTAGGATGAATCTCTGGGCATTGTTGTTAACGGGTTTACTCGGTGGAAACATCGTACTAAGTCAATTTGTTGACATCACCTTATTACGAAATTTAAGAAAACTAGATGTTGCCTTTTTCGTTGGGATGTTCATGGTGGATATTACCTTTGTCAGTGGCATCCTTTTTTATGGTTTTTATCATCTTATGTTGGTTCCAAATGGTTTTGCATTCTTAGCTTTCTTATCGGCATTGCTCATCATTGCTTTGGTCAGCCAACTCGAACAAGTGGTTTTGAAAAGGTTCTTTCCAACGTGGTATGAACGTTACCAATTTTATTTTCCATTGATTACGACGAATGCCGTCTTGGCTTTCGTCTTAATGACCTTTACCGATATGAATATCACGATTTGGGAAGTGATGGTGTCTTCATTGGCAGTTCCCGCTGGATTTGTTATGATTAACCTGTTGATGGTGGTCTACCAAGAACGGTTAGAAAAAACCAGTCGCATTCCTGTTCCTTTCCAAGGTTTGGGAATCACCTTCATTCTCTTGGCACTCATCACGATGGCGATCATTGGCTTAGGAGGCTTATAACATGTCATTTACAAACGAAATCTTCCGTTTCTTATTAGGTATCGGCGTCATCGTTATCATGATTGGCGCATATGCTTGGGTGACGAACACCCGCAGAAAAAGCCTACAAGCCCAACAAGCAGAAAGTTGTGATACGAATCCACAAGGTGGATGCTGTGGCAATCAAGGTTCATGCAGTTTTGAAGCAAAAGTTCAACGCATTGATGGTTCAAAATAACTGAAAATACATTGATTTTTTCATACTTTTCCTTGATAATTTGACTAGGATGAAACCTAGTCATTTTTTATGAAAAAACCCTTTCCATTACAAAAAAATGCATTTGATGTTTATGTTTTTTCTTTGTTCATGATTGCCTTATCGTTATTGATTTCCTTTAGTAATCTATATAATCGGCCAGGCGGTGATCTCTATGTATCGGTGTATATCGAAAATGAATTGATCGACCAATATTCACTCTATGAAGACCAATCGATTACCTTTTCGCAAGCAACGTATCCGATCTTGCTCGGTGATATTGTTTTAGGCATTACCGATCAACGCATGCGGATTGAACAAGAAACCTCTCCATTAAATGTATGCTCGGAACAAGGGTGGGTTAGTTCACCTGGTTTACCGATTATTTGTGCTCCCAATTATTTTATGGCGGTCATTGAGGCTCCGATTTTATGAAGCAAAATCGGGTGCAAAAATTGACCAGACTTGCGATGCTTCTTGCGTTAGGCGTGCTTTTAAATTATGCCGAAGTGGTGTTATTACCAACGGCATTTATAACCCCTGGTGTGAAGTTAGGTATCGCCAACACGGTTGGTTTAATCGTGCTTTATTATTTTGATGACCGCACGTATTTCTTTTATGGGATGATGCGCATCCTCTTAACCAGTTTATTTACTGGTTTCGGATTTAATTTTTTAATTGCCTTAAGTGGATGGTTGGTTGCCTCAATCGTTGTGATGTTAATTCATCAATTCAATCGCTTATCGATCTTTGGATTGTCGATGATGGCTGCGGTTTTTCACGGGGTCGGTCAAATTCTCATGGTTGCGGCCCTTTATCAATCCATTTACATGATTAACTATTTACCAGTGTTACTTGTCAGTGGATTAATCGCCGGTTTGCTCGTGGCAAAAATTAGTCAGCAAGTATTGATTCGGATGCAACGGGTTCGCATATGAAAAAAATCCTCACCATTTTAAGATCGTTTTTTTCTGCTCAAGAATTGATTGTCCTTGCTATCAGTGCCTTAATCAGTACTCTGATTTTATCGTCGGTTTGGTGGCTTGCACCGATTGAACAAGGTGTCAATCCTTATCAATTGTTAGCCTACAATATTGACGTACGTGATCGAACGGGGACGAAGCTGGATCCGTTTTACACGATCTTCTTTGCAAATTATGAAGCGAAAGCTCCGCTAGAAGAAAAAGCCTTGGTGACAAGTATGTTAACCGAAGACGTCCAACGGTTACATCGCTATGCTGATCGTCATCATGAATTTTTAACCGACCCCATGGATGAAAGTTCAGACGT
>CAMBSI010000035.1 GCA_945870555.1 Staphylococcus epidermidis
TTAGGATTTAAGCAAGCAATGAAACTTGATGCGGGTTTAGCAAGTGGTTTAAACACGTATCAAGGAAAATTAACTTTCCCTGCATTGGCGCAATTATTTCAATTGCCATTGATGACGTTTAGCGAAGTGATTTCAAAGTCTTAATCATACTCAACGCTGCAAGGGCACATTCAAACCCTTTATTGGTTGAATCTGGTTTTGATCTTGCTTCTGCTTGGGCTTCATTTTCTGTGGTTAATACACCAAAGATAACTGGTTTTTGTAGTTTCAATCCAACGTCCATGATGCCTCTGGCGGTCTCTGAGCATACATAATCATAGTGACTGGTTTCACCGCGAATGACAGCACCTAGACAAATCACTGCATCGGTTGCGAATTGTTGCCCGGCGAAGAGGGCGGCAATTGGTAATTCAAATGCGCCAGGAACATGAGAAACGATAATTGATTTACTTGGGAAATCCTTAGCAGCTAATCCGGCGATTGCCCCTTGCAACAATTGACTGGTGATTTCCGAATTGAAATCGGCGACGATGACATGAATCTTACCCATGGTGATTCTCCTTTTGAAATGCGATGATATCTTTAATTTCAATCATCGTTAAATGGTGTTTTTCTGAAATCTTTTTAAGCTGTTGTTTTCTTGCCATCTTGCCATCATCACTTAAAATTTCACAAATCACTGCAACAGGTTTTAACCCAGCAAGCAGCATTAAATCGACTGCAGCTTCTGTGTGGCCTTCACGTTCCTTTAATCCACCTTTTTTTGCAATCAAAGGAAAGATATGACCAGGTCTTTTAAAATCTTTTGGTTTTGATGTAGGATTGGCAAGCGCTTGAATGGTCATCGATCGTTCGATGTCAGAAATGCCAGTGGTGGTTTGTGCCCCATCAACCGAGATTGCAAATGCAGTTTGATGATGTGAAGTATTTTGATTAACCATAAAAGGTAACGCAAGTTGCGTTGCAATACTTTCCGTCAATGGTGTACAAATTAACCCACGGCCAACCGAAGAAATAAAATGGATATGTTGCCAGGTGGTGAGTTCTGCGGCAATCACAAAATCGCCTTCATTTTCACGGTTTTCTTCATCCATGACAACAATGATTTTCCCTGCTTTTAAATCTTGAATTGCTTGGCGGACAAGTGCGTGATTATTCATGTTTTTGTCCCATTAATTTCTCGATATATTTTCCAATCATATCCACTTCAATGTTGACAGGGTCGCCAATCTTTTTCTTGAGCAAGGTTGTGTGCGTTTTGGTATGAGGAATTAACCAAACTTCAAACGATGTTGCTTTCACATTGGTTAAGGTTAAGGAAATGCCATCTAATGAAACGCTGCCTTTTTCAATCATGTATTTTGTCAGTGAGGCAGGTAATTGAATCGTAACCACGGTTGCAATGCCATCGTCGCGTAAGTTTGAAATTTTACCAATCCCATCGACATGACCTGCGACTTGATGACCACCATTTCTTTGGTTTGAGGCAAGAGATCGTTCTAAATTAATACCGGAACCTTCTTTCCATAATGACAATGCGGTTTTTTGAATCGTTTCTTTCATGACTTCAACTTGATAGGTTTGCCAACCTTTTTTTATCACCGTTAAACAAATCCCATCATGGGCTATCGAGTCTCCCAATTTTGTCCCTTGAAGGACTTTCTGAGACTGAATCGTATAGCGAAAACCAGAAGAAAGTTCCTCAATTTTTTTAATGATACCAATCGTTTCGATAATGCCTGAGAACATGTTATTTAAACCTTTCAAAATATGCTTGATTTAGTTTGCGGTTTTCGTCTTCGAGGATGCCTTTTAAGACGATAATCCCTGCCTTGGTTAAAGCATCGACCCCATCTCCATTCTCAATTGGATTTGGATCTAACGATGCAATCACCACTTTTTTCACACCTTTTCGAATTACGAATGACGCACATGAAGGATAGTAATCATCATGGGCACAAGGTTCCAAGGTCACATAAAGCGTCGCCCCTCGAACATCAAAATCTTGATCCTTAAATGCATCAAACTCAGCATGTAAACCAAAGAGTTTTTGGTGATATCCTTTGGCGATGATTCTTTGATTTTTAACATAAATTGCACCCACCATTGGATCATGGCCTACTTGCTTTTCTGCAAGGGAAGCAAGTAAAAGTGCTTGGCGCATAAAGTCGAGATCTGTTCTTTTTTTCAAATAAAAACCCTGACCTTTTCAGCATTCAGGGTTAACATGAAAAAATAATGCTTCTTTCATCCAGACTTTACTGTCGCCACTTGAATTTCACAAGTTCCTACGTTTCCGCTCGCGGGGTTTACCGCCGATTGGGAATTACACCCTACCCTGAAGACATAGTCATTATAATTGAGATGAAACAGAAGTGGTATGGAGATGATTAATAATTTTTAATTGTTGGTGAATTCGCTTATTTAGTCGATAATGGTAAGCAGAGGTTAATGGTATAATCTAACTATGAAAATGAACCCTTTATTAAAATCATTTATGGATTTAGAAACCCATCGTCAAGATGAAGGTTTAGAATTGATTGCCTCGGAAAATTACACCTCAAAAGCCGTGATGGATGTTCAAGGTTCTATCCTTACCAATAAATACGCGGAAGGTTTTCCTGGAAAACGTTATTACGGTGGTTGTGTTCATGTCGATAAAGTTGAACAACTTGCGATTGATTTAGCTTGCCAACTTTACCAATGTAAATTTGCAAACGTCCAACCTCATTCTGGATCTAGTGCAAACTTCATCGTTTATAGCGCTTTGTTAAAACCAGGCGATAAAATTATGTCCTTAGGTTTGAATGAAGGCGGTCATTTAACCCACGGAAGTAGTGTGAATTTCTCAGGAAAACTTTATCAATTTATTCATTATGGTTTATTGGCCAATGGTCGTATTGATTATGACGGCATGAAAACGCTCGCCCGAAAAGAAAAACCTAAATTGATCGTTGCCGGATTTTCTGCTTATCCTTATTTAACGGATTACGAATCGTTTGCCTCCATTGCTAAAGAAATCGGTGCCGTGTTTATGGTTGATATGGCGCATATTTCAGGATTGGTTGCTGCTGGAGTTCATCCTTCACCATTTCCTTTTGCAGACGTGGTGACGTCCACAACCCATAAAACCATCCGTGGTCCTCGCGGGGGAATGATCTTGACCAATAGTGAAGAGATGATTAAAAAATTTAATTCTGCAACTTTTCCCGGTGCTCAAGGTGGTCCATTGATGCATGTGATTGGTGCCAAAGCACAAGCATTCTCTGAAGCGCTTGAACCTTCCTTTAAACAATATGCCAAACAAATCTTATTGAACACAAAGGCTTGCGCGGATGAATTTGCAAAACTTGGTGCGGTCGTTTCTGGTACAGAAACGCATTTATTTTTAGTGGATACCAAGCGATCGTTTGGATTAACCGGTGTTGATTGCCAGTTAAAACTTGATGAGATCCATGTCACCTTAAATAAAAATATGTTGCCAAATGATCAAGAAAAACCACAAATTACTTCTGGTGTACGCATTGGTTTTGCTGCATTAACCACACGCGGCGCAACGGAAACGATGGCAAGAGATATCGCGAGATTGATTTATCGTTATCTCAAACAAGAGATTACAAAAGAACTTGCTGAATCCATCGTGAAACGTACGGTTAGTTTATTAAAACCACTTTCACACATATAAATCATGAATCAATTACCTCGGTGGATTAAATACGTTTTATATCTTACCGCAGATTTCATCTCGTTATGTTTGATTGGCCTCTTTATCTTTGTCGATCGGGACTTATCATTGAATTTGCTCAGTCCACATATGTTACTTTTGTTGAGTTATGTTTTACTACAAATGTCGGTTTTCTTTATCGCTGGTATTTACCAAGTGATTACGACTCATTTTTCGATGTTTGATTCCATCAAGTTTGGCCTCGTTGCGATTGGATTGAATTTATTATTCTTTCTTGGATTGACCGTTTTTTCAATCCCATTCTCATTATTAGAGTTCACGTTTGTCTTGATTGCAGAACCATCTATTTTGATCACGATTCGCGTTGGAAGAAGGCTCCTACCTATTATGTTAGGTTATCGCTCTTCTCATCGCAAAGATGCCAAACGTACCTTAATCATTGGCGCGGGTTCTGCTGGAAAACTGGTGATTGATGAAATCAGAAACAATCAAGGTTTGCAAGCGATACCGATCGTGGTGGTAGATGACAATAAAGAAAAACAAAAACGTCGTTTTTTAAACTTACCCGTGGTTGGTCCCGTTTCCGATGTCTCCAAGTTCATCAAAACTTATCGCATTGATCAAGTCATCATTGGGGTTGGAAGCATTAGCAGAGTCCGGTTGTTTGAAATCCTTCGATACATGGAAAAAGATCAAGTGAAAATTCGCCGGTTACCATTAATGGAAGAATTAGAAAAAGATGGTCAACAAATGAAGGTCAAAGACGTTGATGTCAATGAATTGTTGGGACGTGACGTCGTGCCTTTAATCAATGATGAAATCAAAGGGTTCATTAAGGACCAAGTGGTGATGATCACAGGGGCAGGTGGATCCATCGGCAGTGAACTAACTAGACAAATTTTCACCTATCAACCCAAAGCGTTAATCCTGCTCGATATATATGAAAATGGTGTATACGATGTTCAACAAGAACTTGCAAAGTCCAATAAGAAATTAACAAACAAAATCCCGGTTCATGTCCAAATTGGTTCAACGTATAATCGCGAACGCATGGAAGAGATCTTCAAACAATTTCAACCTCAACTTGTCTTTCATGCCGCTGCTTATAAACACGTCCCATTAATGGAAGACTCTCCTCAAGAAGCGATTCGTACCAATATTTTAGGTACCTATAACATTGCATCTTTATCTATGCAGTATCGGGTTAAAAAGATGGTTTTGGTTTCCACCGATAAAGCGGTTCGTTCAACCAACGTCATGGGCGCAACCAAATACTATGCGGAAACGATTATTCGGCATTTTGCAAAACAAGCATCCGGAACATCCTATGCTGCCGTTCGATTTGGTAATGTCTTAGCAAGCAATGGAAGTGTCATCCCATTATTTAAAAAACAAATTGAATCGGGTGGTCCAGTGACCGTCACAGATAAAAATATTACCCGCTATTTTATGACCATTCCTGAAGCAGTCGGGCTCATTCTCCAATCTGGGGTTTATGCAAAAGATGGAGAAATCTTTGTTCTGGATATGGGCAAACCGGTGAAAATTATTGACCTAGCAGAAAAAATGATTCGCCAATCAGGATTCATTCCGTATGAAGAAATTCAAATTGAATTCACAGGATTACGACCCGGAGAAAAAATGTATGAAGAATTGCTGTTAGATCCAAAAACAACCATTAAGACCAACAACAATAAAATATTTATTGACCGCAATAACTTTGTGTCGTTTAATCAAGATAGTTATGAACTATTATTGAAGCATACGATGAATAACGATCATGGTGTTGTGGATGTTTTATTTAAGCAATTAAAATTAAGGGGATAAAAGAATGGACATTTTTTCAGGTAAGACTTTGTTGATTACAGGTGGGACTGGTTCGTTTGGAAATGCGGTCATGAAAAGATTCTTAAGTACTTCTATCAAGGAAATTAGGATTTTTTCTCGAGATGAAAAAAAACAAGAAGACATGAGAAGGTTCTATAAGAACTCAAAAATCAAGTTTTACATTGGAGACGTCAGACAAGAATCAAGTCTAGCAGATGCAATGGGTGGGGTTGATTATGTTTTTCACGCAGCGGCCCTAAAACAAGTTCCATCTTGTGAATTTTTCCCAATCGAAGCAGTCAAAACAAATATTCTTGGAACCGAAAATGTTCTCAATGCAGCGGTTCATGCAGGTGTCAAGAAGGTCATCTGTCTATCAACTGATAAAGCAGTTTATCCAATCAACGCGATGGGCATATCTAAGGCCATGATGGAAAAGGTCTTTATCGCCAAATCAAGAACAGTCGATCCATCCAAAACTTTAATCTGTGGAACCAGATATGGAAATGTGATGGCATCTCGTGGGTCTGTGATCCCATTGTTCATTGAACAAATCAAAAATAATTTACCAATAACCGTAACAGACCCAAACATGACACGATTCTTAATGTCGTTAGAAGAGGCAGTTGAATTAGTCTTACACTCGTTTGTCCATGGAAAACAAGGTGATATCATGGTTCAAAAATCACCTGCAAGTACGGTCGAAGATTTAGCTAAAGCATTAATGGAAATGTTTGGATACAAAAACAAAATTAAAGTGATTGGGACACGTCACGGCGAAAAACTTTATGAAACCTTATTAACTAAAGAAGAGTTTGCGGTCAGTGAAGATATGGGAAATTATTATCGAATACCTGCCGATAACCGTGATTTAAATTATGATGTTTATGTATCCTCAGGATCACCAAAATTATCAGCGTTAACCGAATACAATTCCCATAATACTAATCGCCTAAAAGTAAACGAGATTATCACTAAACTACTTCAACTTGAAGAAGTGAAAGAAGCGTTGGTTGGATGGAAAAAATAGATCCTATTTTAATTACTGGTTCCCAAGGTTTTTTGGCAAAAAACTTAATTGTTCATTTACAAAGTTTAGGTTTTAACAATTTACTACTGATAGATAGAAAAACCCCCGATGAACTTTTTAAGAAATTTGTTAAAGAAGCAAAGTTCATTTATCATTTTGCCGGTGTCAATCGGCCAACGAATCCAGAAGATTTCATAGAAGGAAATGTAAAATTTGCTTCCTCATTGATAAACCAATTAAAATTAAGCAAATCAAAGGCTCCAATCGTGATTTCATCATCTATCCAAGCAATTTCAGATAATCCTTATGGAAAAAGTAAAAAATCTGGTGAAGATTTATTCCTCTCTTATGCTAAAGAAACCGGAAATAAAGTTTTGATTTATCGCTTCACAAATATCTTTGGTAAGTGGTCGAAGCCAAACTATAACTCGGTGGTTGCAACATTTTGCTACAACATTTCAAGAAATTTACCAATCAAAATCAATGATGAATATGCAAAGGTTTCTTTAATTTATATCGATGATGTCGTTTCTGAAATGATTCGGGCCCTTGAAAACAAAGTTACTACGATTGATGGTATCTTACGAGTTTTACCTGAGTATGAAATGACCGTTGGACAAATTGCTTTATTAATCAAAAGTTTTCATGAATCAAGGCTGACGTTATCCATTGCCAATCAAAAAGATCCCTTCATTAAAAAACTTTACGCAACTTATTTAAGTTTTTTAGATGAACAAAGCTTTATCTATGATTTAACGATGCATCAAGACCTTCGAGGTTCGTTTACTGAAATCATCAAAACAAAAGAAGAAGGACAATTTTCCGTCAATATTAGTAAACCGGGGATTACGAAAGGTAATCATTTCCATCATACAAAAAATGAAAAATTTATGGTGGTTAGTGGCCAAGGCTTGATTAGATTTAGAAAAGTTGGCACCAAAGAAATTATTGAGTATCGCGTCGATGGTAGTAAAATACAAGTGGTTGATATTCCTCCAGGTTATACCCATAGTATTGTCAATATTGGAAAGCAAGATTTGGTGACATTCATGTGGGCCTCTGAAATCTTTGATCCAAAAAATCCAGATACCTATCCAATGGAGGTAGAAGTTAAATGAGTAAACTTAAAGTCATGACGGTGATTGG
>CAMBSI010000036.1 GCA_945870555.1 Staphylococcus epidermidis
TATGATTAAGACTTTGAAATCACTTCGCTAAACGTCATCAATGGCAATTGAAATAATTGCGCCAATGCAGGGAAAGTTAATTTTCCTTGATACGTGTTTAAACCACTTGCTAAACCCGCATCAAGTTTCATTGCTTGCTTAAATCCTAAGTTAGCAATTGCAAGACCAAACGGTAGGGTGGCTTGGTTTAATGCAATCGTGGATGTTCGTGGCACTGCACCTGGCATGTTCGCAACACAATAATGAATAATGCCTTCTACTTCATAGATCGGTTGGTCGTGATAGGTGACTTTACTTGTTTCGGTACTTCCACCTTGATCAATCGCAACATCCACAATGACCGAACCTTTTGGCATGCTTGCTAAGTAAGATTTTTTGATTAATTTCGGTGCGGCGTCTCCAGGAATCAAGACGGTGGAGATGACTAAATCCGCTTGTTGAATGGCTTGAAGAATATTGGTTTCGTTTGAAGGAAGCATCGTTAATCTGCCATTTGCAATTGGCAATAAGGTTTCCACTTGTTTAAATTTCACATCAATCGCCGTCACCCTTGCTTGCATCCCTAATGCGATTTGGGTTGCGTTAAATCCTGCATAACCATTTGCCCCTAAGACCACCACATGGCCAGGTTCAACCCCTGGTATACCACCCAATAAAATGCCACGGCCACCATATGATTTTTCTAAATATTTTGCACCTTCTTGAACCGCCAACCGACCAGCAACTTCTGACATTGGTCTCAACACCGGTAAACGACCATTCTTGTCTTGAATGGTTTCGTATGCAATGGCAGTCACTTTATTTTTTAACAACGCTTCCGTTAATGGTTTCGCCGCTGCAAGATGTAAAAATGTATACAAAATTTGACCAGGTCTCAGTAAGGAGAACTCTTCTTGAAGTGGTTCTTTGACTTTAATGACCATCTCTGCTTTTGCATAAACTTCTTGGATGGTTGAAAGAATTTTGCAACCAACCGTTTGGTATTCTTGGTCAGAAAAACCTGAGCCAACGCCAGCATCTTTTTGGATAAAAACCTGATGATTTGCGAGTATATAAGCTTTTGCGGCAGCCGGTGTAAGGCCAACTCGGTACTCTAATTTTTTAATTTCTTTTGGGACACCAATGATCATAGGGGTCACCTCGATTCGACTCTATTATATCACTCGTTTTTAAGTTTACTTGCTTCTCCGTGACGAACAAAAAACATGGTTACAAAACTCGCCAAAGCAAAGAAGGTTGCGTACGGAAAGAGTAATCTTAAACCAAAGATGGTCATTAATGCCCCAGAAAGAAGCGGGGTGAAAATTTGTGCGGCCATCGAAGCCGTATAGTAATAACCAGTATATTTACCAATATTACTGCCAGAAGACATTTCCACGATCATCGGGTATGAATTGACATTGATTGCGGCAAAACCTAAACCGGCAATCGGCATGATGACATAAACAATCCATGCATTATCAGCGGTGATAAATGATCCAACAAAGGTGCCAAAGGATAACATCAAAATGCCCAATAGTACGGTTTTACGTCTACCAATTTTATTTGCCAATGCCGCAAGCGGTAAAAATCCAATTAAGGCGGCAATGTTTGCAACGGTTACCGGTAAAACATAGTTACTTAATTCAAGCACATTACTGGCATAATCCGTAAATTTCGTTGTGATGGCATTAAAACTAAAAAACCATAAAAAGACAGAGGTCATGATAAGCCAGAAACTGAGTTGATATTCTTTCTTTAAAGGGGTGACAACATTTTCTTTTCGATCTTTTTCTTCTGCTTCGGTTTCATAACCTTGTTTAATGGAAACGCGATGCATGTCCTTAACCCAAGCGACTTCTTTGACCATAAATCGAAAGAGGACCAGAATTGCAACCATCGTTAAAGAAAGCATGATGAAGGCTCGCACGTATGGCGTAAATTCCTCCGTTGCTGCATTAATAATCAAGGTGGCGACGATATAACCTAATACGCCCATCAAGTTTACAATCGCGTTAGCAACGTTGCGAAATGGTTTGGGGGTAACATCTGGCATTAACGAAACGGCAGGTGTTCGATAGTAAGACATGGATATGAGCGCAATAAAAAGGGTAACAATATATAGGACCAAATATAGTGGAGAAATCATCGTGACGTGTTGGAAGATTAATGAGTAACGAATAAATGAGGCATCAAGTTTTGAAGAAAAGTAAACGATATCATTGAGGATGACATAGGTTTTCTGATTCGCATCGGCAAGTTCAGTAATCAAATCTTTTAATGTTGGGGTGATGGCAAATGAAAACTGATCGCCAGTTTGGACAATCCCTAAAATCCCCGCATCGATGACCGCAGATTGTTGGTAAAAATCAACAATTGCAACGCCGACAATTAAGATTGCAGCGATGATGATACCGATGGTGATAAAGGGTGTTCGCTTGCCACTTTTTGATGTCGAGCGATCTGACAACGTTCCAAAAAAAGGTAACAAAAACAAGCCCAGTAGGTTATCAAAGGTCATCACGAAATTTGACCAGAATGGATTTAATCCAAAAGAGTCGACCAACATTTTTGAAATGACAGCCTCATAGAAACCCCAAAACATTTGAATGGTTAGAAAAGCTAACCCGATTAAAATGGTTCTTGAGTAATTTAATTTCATGTTTAGAGAGATTTGATTTTAATGGTTTCTGCTAACGCTTCTAATTCTGCGATGTTTGTGATGTCAGCGCCTTCAACTTTTTTAACCGCAAGTGCCATTGCAAATGCCAAGGAAACTTTATGGTCAGAAGTTTTTTCAAATCGAGACATATAACCTGCTAATAAAGCATCACCAGCACCGACGGTATGTTTGACTTTTACAGTTGGAGCTTCAACGTGGTAAGCTTTGGTTTTATCAACGAAAATTGCACCTTGTTCACCCAAAGAAAGTAACACTCTATTTTGAGTAATTTCCGCAACTTTTTTAGCTTGAGCATAAAGCTTTTTAATGTCGGTTGCATCGGTATCCGCTAAGAATTGAAACTCGGATAAATTTGGTTTGATTAACAATGGCTTGTACTTAATTAATTTTTTTAACTCTTGACCGGAAACATCTAAAACAAAATCAATCTTGCGTTGGATAATATATTTGACGATTTGTTCAATCAAACCAGTCTTATCATTGGCAGTGGATGAACCAGAAATCACCACGATATCTTTAGGTGTAATCGTGTTTAATTGATTTAATAAATTGTTGAGTTCTGAGCCATTGATTTCTGGACCAGCAGCATTGAGTTCGGTTTCTTGATCATGGATTAACTTCACGTTAATTCTTGATGTACCTTTAATTAAGGTTGGGCGAAGATGAATGTTCAAGTATCGTCCAAGTTGACTCAGTAAGTAGTCACCCGTGAAACCACCAAAAAAACCAAGGATGGTTGATTTAACGCCAAGGATGTTTAACATCACCGAAACGTTAACACCTTTTCCTGCAGCGACCACATTGGATGTGGTTGAGCGATTCAATGATCCCAACTTTAATTTTGGCAATTCAAGATAATAGTCAAGACTTGGGTTTAAGGTAATTGTGTAAATCATAATTTTCTTCTTTCTTCGAATTAGCTAACAATTGACTTGGGTCATGAATGTCGGATATACATGTTGTTCATCCGATATTCATGGATATAAATTTATTTTTTCAGCGGTCCTATCTGAGTGACTTTTTACATTTTTAACCGCCGTAATTACATTTTAACTTATTCAAACAACGATTTCGAGAAAGAAAAGGCACATTGGTTTGTCTATAATATAGATGGGATGGAAGAAATTATGAATATTCTACTGAATTTAATGGTATTTGTTGGTTTTTTGGGTTTTTTGGGCACTTTTGCCTTGGTGATGATTCCTTATTCGTTAAAAAAGGGACGTCAACTTAAACCTTTATCGATCCTAACTTTTATTACCGCAACCACCATTTTGTTGGTGGGGACCTTGACAACAAGATCCAATGAACCAATTCCTTTAGAACCGGTTGGTGTGAATCAAATCCAAAGTGAAGAGCATCTACGATCATTATTAAGACAATCTCAAGAAACCAGGAATGAATTTAATGGCGTGGCATCTCCTGGCGTGTCAGAAGATTCAACCGCAAATAATTCAAGTGAAACCGATAGAGATAACTCGTTTGTTGATACCAATAGCCAAGTTGCAGGTATTAAAGAAGGTGACGTTGTCAAAACGGATGGCAACTTTATTTATTATGCAAGCCGTTGGGATAGCCGTGTACGCGTCATGAGTGTAGACAATGAAAACTTGGTCACTTATGTCACAACCATTGATCTCGCAACGGAAGATGAAACCATCTATACAGATAGTATGTATTTGACGGATGACTATTTAATCATTATTGGTTATCGGTATTCATTTACCAATTCAAGCTGCGCAACGAAAGATGAAAACGGTGACGTCTATGTTTGTGATGACTTTGTATGGTGGCAACCAACTGGTTCAGTGGTCATGATTGATCGGGATAGCTTGGAAATCGTTTACAGTCTAAGAACGAATGCAGCTTTTATTGATCACCGTATCGTTCCTTTACTCGATGGTGAAAATTTGATTGGCGAAACCTTGTATTTAGTAGGTCACCATTATTTCTATAGTTATAACGAAGGACAAGAATTACGACCATACTATATTGAAAATGACGCTGAACAAGTGTTTATGCCGTTTGAATCGATGTCATATATTAATGAAGATAATCTATATGCCATGACCACGATCACCGGCATTCCACTGGTGAGTGATGCAAGTCAATTAACATATGAAACGTCTGGTTACTTAGGAACGACGCCAGATTATAAAAAATTATTTGTTAACTTTGAACATCTATATTTAGCTCAATCCAATTACATTTGGCAAGAACCTCAAAGCTATCAAACCACCACGATTATTAAATTTAGAATCAATGTTTTAGAAGGAACGCTGACGCTCCTGGCTGTCGGCACCATTCGAGGGGTTGCCATTAATCAATTTGCTTTAGATGAATATGAAGGATTCTTCCGTATCGCCACCACGGACACGGTTTGGGATTGGCGCGCGGATGAATGGTGGTGGACTTGGGATAATCGAACGATTACAAATCGTTTATATATTCTTCGTGATTTAGAAGACGGCACCTTTGAAATTACCTCGTTAATTGAAGAAGGCTTGGGAAAACCTAATGAATCGATTATGTCGGTTCGCTTTCAAGGACCATTAGCGTATATCGTGACGTTCTTAAGAACCGATCCTTTATACATCATTGATTTATCCAATCCAAATGAACCTGTTATCCGTGAAGAAATTGTGCTCCCTGGGTTTGATACGTATCAACATCCATGGGGAAACGATGGTTTAATCGGATTAGGTTATGATGCAAATGAGTCCGGAGAAATTACCGGCATGAAGTTATCAGCCTACCAAACGACAGCTGGATCAAGTGACGTGCTTCAAACCATCAATTTATCCGCGCTTATTTTAGAAGAAATGCCAAATCAAACCGATTTAAGTTGGGGTTGGACATGGGCAGAAGCATTATGGGATCATAAAGCCATCACCGTCTCCATTGATCATGGTGTATTCGCGTTTGCAATTAATTCATATAGTTATGAATTGGTCCAAGTTGGCGGCGGAAATATTGCCGATGAAGGCGTGGATCCATCTTATAATTATGAATTTACGTATCATTCCTATTTCTTTATCTTCGATATTAATTTTGAAAACGAAAATCCAATCACGTTACTTGAAAAAATCGAACACCCTTCCAGTGATTTAGGTTACGTGCAAGTGGATCGTGGTGTCATCATCAATGACGTGATTCATACGTTATCGAATCAGCAAATGATTAGTTATGATTTATCATCGAATGAAGAACGCCAACGCTTAACATTCCCAGAATACCAATAAGTTATTGTTGTTTGAGATCTAATCGACGGCCAAGCGTGGTTTTCCGAATCGTTTTCACAATGGTTTGAATGACCGGTCCAAAAGCAACGCCTAACACGAACGATAAGATGGTGATCGAACTTGCGTTTGTACCAGATGCAAAACCATAGATGAGCGCTAACACAAATCCAAAATAGGCAACGATTGTCCGCATCACCACATACCGTTTGATTGCAAACACCTTCATTAATGAAAAGGTGAATTCTTCAATCACCATACCGGGAAAGCGTGACAAAATTAAGGCCGCCGATCCCATGCAATATAAGATAAAACCCGTGCCATGATAAAGCATCGTTGATGCCGTACCATTCGGTATCCAATTAGAAAATAATAGAATGTCATAAACATCCACCGTTATATTAATCACAAGCACGGAAATAAAGACAAACGCGGACTTTAAATTTCGATTGATGATGAGGATCACAATAATCATCGCATAAGTGTGAACGCTGGATGCAATGCCAAACGTAAAGAAACCTAAGATGGGATCAAGCCATGCATTTAATTCAAAAGCTGCAACCCCCCAAGGGCCTAATCCTAAGGTACTTCGTTTCATCAAAAAGACACCAAATGCAGCGATCAAAACGCCAAGCACATAAAAAGACCAATGGATTGGTGATTTCAGATAACGTTTCATTTTAACTCACGATTAACGAGTTTAAGGTTGCGATAAACACTGACAAACATGGTGATCAGGGAACCAAATGCGATTGCTAATGCAAATGACAAAATGGTGATACTACCTAACCCATCACCTTGAATGAGGGCATAAATTAAACCAAGGGCAACACCCATAAACTCAATGATCCATCTACCTAATGTGAATGATTTCATTTTAAAAACGCGTAGGATGGTTAAGTGAAAATCATCATAGACATTTGGTGGAAAACCAGAAATAATCATCGTTGCTAGTCCCCACGTCATCAAGAGCGTTGCCGAAATAAAAAATAGAATTTGCATCGTAAGATTGAGTGGTTCATGGATGAATGCGGGTAGAACCAAGACACTCCAAAAATCAATCGATAATGAAATGCCGACCATCGGTAAAATTGCAAATAAAGATTCAATTCGTTTTCCCAAGGCTAAAACCAAGATGAGTAAAATCGAAGTGTGCATTAAGGAACTCGTTCCAAGGGTAATCGCGATTCCATGACTCGCCATCAAGGATTGAAAATTTAAAATGGCCGTATCCCAAGGAGCAACCCCTAGGTTTGCTTCAGCGAATAACGCAACGCCAAAGCCAAGTGAAAAAATTCCCAAGGCATATAAAGCGAGATAAAAATAAGAAAATTTGATCCAAGTAAACTTCACAAAAAAATATTATACGCTTTTCTTGGTAGGAATGTGACGAACATCTTGTTGATGCGGTTTCCCTCGATAAGAAGGGTAGTACGATGAGAAATATCGCATCGTTTTCCCGAACTTTTTACCATCATAATCAACCTCATCACACCAGGCAATCAATTCCGTTTCGGTTAGTGTGCCTTTAATTAATGATGCGATGAGTTTTTCTAAATACGTTTGCGCTTGTTGGATTAATTGCAAAACGGTATCGGTTTGAGCTTTTCCAGTGATCGGATGTTTCCAAGTTTTTCTCGTTACATTTAAGGCCTGTTCGGTGACCACGGATTTTAAATTGGTGGGATGAATTAAACTCATCGGAAGTGAACGCCTTCCTGCAATGATGACAAC
>CAMBSI010000037.1 GCA_945870555.1 Staphylococcus epidermidis
GATCCAAGTTATATTCATATCATGAAAAAGGACATCACGATCAATCAATACCGTGATGCTTATTTAAATGATGCAAATCAATTGGTTATCGATCAAGGTGTCTTTGATGTCAATGTGACGCAGTTGCTTGAAGGTTCAAAATTAGATGAAAAAGGTTACTTAATTGGGCCGAAGAACAATCGCTATAATCTAAAAAATTTGAAAGTCACCGCTGAAATTTCATTCACCGATATTGAACTTTATGGGGATGACACAGCTGGACAACTTGAAGCCAAAGTCATTTCCTGTTTTTATAAAGGTGATCATTATCAAGTGATCCTCAGAACCGAAGAGGAAGAAGACTTCATCGTCGACACCGAATATCAATTCGATACCGGTACCAAGTTAACGATGAAAATCGATGGTAGTAAAATTAAATTGAAACTCCGCGGAGATATCACCGACTATGAAATTTAACTTCCAACGGAAGTACTTGGCGATTCCGTACGTCATCTTCCTTATTGGATTTATCGTCATGCCACTTGCGGTGGTCTTCTTTTATGCGTTTACGGATGTGAATGGTCAACCAAGTTTAGATGCCGCCAATGCTTTCTTTAATAACCCACAACGCATCGGCATTCTTGTGAACTCAATTTGGTATGCCCTCGTCAACACGGGATTATGTTTGGTGATCGGTTATCCGATTGCAATGATTTTAGCGAACAAAAAATATAATAAGAATACGGTGGTGGTGCTTTTGTTTGTCATGCCCATGTGGATCAATTTCGTTATCCGCACCTGGGCAACCAAAGACCTCCTATATTGGATCGGTGTTACTGCTAACGCGAATCCGAATTATCCATTGGCAGTGACGATTGGTTTAGTTTATAACTTCTTACCATTTGTGATTTTACCCTTGTATACGACGATGCTTAAACTGGACAAATCCCAAATTGAAGCCGCTCAAGACTTAGGCGCAACACCCCTTCAAACGTTTTATAAAGTCATCATTCCGATGACGATGCCAGGTATCATCGCGGCTGCCACGATGGTGTTTATGCCGACGATTTCTAGCCAAGTGATCCCGACCATCCTTTCAGAAAAAAAAGTCATCCTCTTTGGCGAAGCAATTTACAATGCTTATTTCCGCAGCTCAACTCCAGATGCGATTAACGTTGGTTCGTTTATGTCCTTGATCATGCTTGTCTTCATTGGGATTACTTTATTTATCACCAGTAAATTAAATAAGCGTGAGAACCAAGCGAGGAAACATTTGTGGTAAAACGTTTGGTTGCTAGAGGTTATGTCGCGTTTATCTTGTTACTCATGTACTTGCCAATTTTCTTATTGATCATGTTTTCTTTTATTGATACAAGAATTGTTGGTGTGATTGGCCCGAATGCTACTTTCACGTTTGATTTGTATCGCCGATTATTTTTAAATGAACGGGCGATGACTGCAGTCGGTAATACCTTTATGGTTGCCTTCATCAGTAGCACGGTGAGTACGGTGTTAGGAACCTTAGGTGCGATCGGTATTTTTTACATGAAACGAACCGGTAAACGCATTTTTGAAACCTTAACCCAAATTCCGGTCATCAACGCAGAAATTGTGATGGCATTGTCGTTAGCGGTCTTATTTATTTTCTTTCAATATGGTAGTCGAGACTTATTCACGTTGGTCATCGGTCATATCGTCTTAACGATTGCTTTTGTTTATTTATCTGTCAAACCAAAACTGCAACAACTGGATCCAAGTAGTTACGAGGCTGCATTAGATTTAGGGGCAACGCCAATGAAAGCGTTATGGTTAGTGATCCTTCCCCAAATCTTTCCTGGAATCGTATCCGGATTTGTTTTGGCCTTTACTTTATCGTTAGATGATTTTATCATTACATCTTTCTTGAAACCAACCTCAGGATTTGATACGCTTTCTACTTATGTGGAAGCGCAACTTCGGGTTGGGATTCCACCGGAAATTCGTGCCTTGACGACCTTAATATTTCTCTTCGCTGTGGGTGTCTTAATTGTTAACTACTCACTCACTGGAAAAGGCGATAAGAAAACGATACAAGCGATGTCACATCGCTAGAAGGAGCATAGAAAAAGATGAAGAAGTCATTAGGTTATGTTGCGTTGGTCTTGGCTACTGGCACATTGGCAGGTTGCGGACCACAAGCGGATGTCACCCTTAAAGTGTATAACTGGGGTGGTTATATTTACGAAAAAGATTCAGAAATTGCTGGAGATTTAGATTTAGTGGACCAATTTGAACGTTGGTACGAAACCGAATTTGGTGTTTCCGTTAATGTTGAATATGACATGTATGGAACCAATGAAGAAATGTACACCAACGTGGTCAACCTCCAAGGTGATTATGATATTTTTGCCCCGTCTGATTATATGATTCAACGATTAATGAAAGAAGGTTGGTTAACCAAGTTTGATGAAAATCAAGATGGTTCAAGAACCTACTTAACCAATTACGATGCGTATGTTTCACCCTATCTACAAAACATTTATGAAAATTTAGATGTGGAAAACGTTGGCACGGTTGCGGAATTTGCAGCGGGTTATATGTGGGGAACCGTCGGGTTGGTGTATAACCCGGATGAAGTCGCCGCTGAAGAAATGACCTCTTGGCAAGCCTTATATAAACCTGAATTTGAAAACCGCGGCATGATTAAAGATTCCATGCGTGAAGTTTTAATGGCATCGATCATGGATGTTTATCAAGAAGATTTTCTTGAAGCAAGAGAAACCTATTTAGCGAATCCGACCGAAGCAGCAGGCGTCATTTATAATCAAACCATTACCGATAAAATCAATTCGATTGATAATACGGTCTTAGCAGCGTTAGAACCGTCTTTAGAAGCGATGGTGGATAATGCGTATGGTTTAGAAACCGATAACGCAAAAAACGATATCGTCTCCGGACGTATCGATATGTTCATGGCATGGAGTGGCGACGCGACCTATGCGATGGATACCGCCGATGAAGAAGATGGTCAAATCTTAGAATATGTGATTCCAAATGAAGGTAGCAACATTTGGTTTGATGGCTTTGTCATGCATAAAGATATCGCAGAAGATGATGAAGGTGTTGACGTTGACCAACAAGTCAAAGTCGTCGCCCAACGGTTTATTGATTATGTCTCTCAACCAGAAATCGCCATTCAAAACATGGGATATATTGGTTATACTTCCTTCATCGCCGGGGATGAAGTCCTACAAAGTGTCATCGATCTCAATGATGCTTACAATGAAGGATTTACGTCCGACGATTTAGTCAGCCTTGATTTAGGTTATTTCTTTGAAGGAACGACCGAAACGTTGACTCCAAATGATATGGTCATCAATGTTTTACCCAATCGACAAATCATGACCCAATATCCTTTACCAGAAACGATTATCCGTACCGCTCTATTCTCTGACTTTGGTGTCTATAACGCCCCCATCGCTGAAATGTGGGAACGCGTCAAGTCTCGCTAAGCCATAAATAAGATTGAAACCACCGAGTGATAATGGTAAAGTAATAAACGGCCATCACTCGGTGGTTCCTTAGCCAAGTGGTAAGGCAATTGACTGCAACTCAATCACCATCGGTTCGATTCCGATAGGAACCTCCAAATGGCGAAATGCGTCGAGATATTACTTGCGCCCGTAGCTCAATTGGATAGAGCGTCAGACTACGAATCTGAAGGTTACGTGTTCGACTCATGTCGGGCGCGCCAAGTAAAAATCGGGAAGTAGCGCAGTTTGGTAGCGCATCTGCTTTGGGAGCAGAGGGTCGCAGGTTCGAATCCTGTCTTCCCGACCATGAAAATCCCAAAACACCCCAAAGGGTGTTTTTTTGTTTATAATGCATGGAGTAATGATTTGCTAAATAAAAGGAGTATTCATCATGAAGAAAATTAAACTCTTTGACTTAAGTCCATTTCAGTTTTTCTTAACATCGATGAACGGGATGGTCTATGGCTTGTTCGCCACGTTGATCATTTCTGTGATTCTGAATCAACTAGGGATGCTTTTAAATTTTCAAATCACCACCGACTTCAACTTAGGAACTGAAATTACGAAGGTATCTGGTATTGTCAGATCTTTTCTTGGTGTGGGTATCGGTGTTGGGATTGCTTGGGCGTTAAAACTTCAAGGTTTAAAATTAATCGGTTCAATGGTCATTGGTGGACTTTCCACTTCAACGGCACTCGTCTTAAGAGCAGACCCACTTGTGGCGTATGTTACCACCATTTCTGCATTACTCATCATCGATCTCATCATCAAAAAGAAAACACCCTTTGATATTATCTTGATTCCTTTATTGTCGATTTTATTTGGGACAATCTTTACCTTACTTTACTTTGATCCGATTAGTTCAGTTGCAGCTGCGATTGGTGAGTTTGTCAATTCCGCGACCACCTTGCAACCGATTCTCATGGGTGTTGCGGTCAGTGTCTTGATGGGCATCATTTTAACTTCACCTTTTTCCTCCGCTGGTATTGCGATTTCCTTTGGAATCTCTGGATTAGCGGGTGGGGCTGCGGTGGTCGGTTGTGCAGTGCATATGTTAGGTTTTGCCGTGATGGGGAGAAAAGATAATGATGTCGGGACGACGATTTCAGTGGGTTTAGGAACGTCCATGTTGCAGTTTAAAAACGCGATGAAAAAACCTGGTCTTTGGTTACCGGTGATTATTGTTTCTGCCATCTTAGGACCCTTATCGACAACCGTTTTTCAAACGCTGACGGATGCAACGGGTGCTGGCATGGGAACCTCAGGTTTGGTTGGCCAATTTGCAACACTATCCGCGATGGAAGGAAATTTAGTTGGGGCACTCTTATCGATTTTTATTTTACAAATCACACTTCCAATTTTATTAGTTTGGCTCTTTGATGGTCTCGCTCGCCGGGCAAAATGGTATGGCGAAGGCGATTTAAAAATTTAGATTCTGATTCACAACGTCTGACGATTGACTTGAAATTGGTTTCCCTCATGCTGGATGAATTGCATTATAATAATGAGCGTGTGCGCCGGTAGCTCAACTGGATAGAGTACTAGGCTTCGAACCTAGGGGTTGTGAGTTCGAGTCTTACCCGGCGCGCCATTCGTTTAAAATGCTTGTAAATCTCGCAAAAAAATAATAAGATTAACTCGCACGCATCGTGTGCATATGGGGCCATAGCTCAGCTGGGAGAGCGCCTGGTTTGCAACCAGGAGGTCAGGGGTTCGATCCCCCTTGGCTCCACCAAAATTTCATGGCTGCGTAGCTCAGTTGGCTAGAGCGTCCGGTTCATACCCGGCAGGTCGTGGGTTCGAATCCCTCCGCAGCTACCAAAACTTATTCACCCTTTAGGGTGTTTTTTTATTTTTAAGCCCTATAATAAACTCAAGGACGTATGACATGGAAATATTAAAAACAAATCAACTTTCAAAAACTTATCGCCGTACCAAGGCGTTGGATGAGGTCAACTTAACGATTCAAAAAGGCGACATTTATGGATTCATTGGCAAAAACGGAGCGGGTAAAACCACGTTAATCCGTGTGATTGCCGGCATTGCTGAACCCACCAAAGGCACCTTTGCATTATTTGGGGAAGCAGAACCCGCTAAGGTTGTACGGGCTCGCAAACGCATTGCTGCGGTTGTAGAATCTCCAGCGTTGCATCTGAATTTATCCGCTTATGATAACCTCAAGCTTCAATGCATTTTATTAGGCATCAAAGAACGCCATGATCAAGTGATTGAACATGTCTTAAAAAAAGTGGATTTAACCAAGCTCTTAGTTGAACGGAAAAAGAAAGCAAAAAACTTTTCCCTCGGGATGCGGCAACGCTTAGGCATTGCGATGGCCTTAATCGGAAACCCTGAATTCTTAATTCTCGATGAACCCAATAACGGTTTAGATCCGGAAGGGATTCGCGACTTAAGGAACTTACTTATCAAACTCAATCAAGAAGAAGGATTGACGATGCTCATCAGTTCCCATATGCTGACCGAACTCGCGAAACTTGCGACCCGTTATGGTTTTATCGATAAAGGGAAATTACTGAGAGAAATCACCGTGGAACAACTCCAACGAGAATCAAGACAAGCAACCGTCTTAAACTTAGCCTCTGATCGTCTTAAGGTTTCAGACCTTTCTGAATTGGGATTAAAAGATTTTGATCTCCAAGGAAAAACGTTACGAGTCTATGGGCAACAACCCTTGCAAACGTATTTGAATGCATTTATAAAATACCAAATTGAACTCGTCAGTATGAATAAAGAAACCGATGATTTAGAAGCGTTCTTTATGAAAATGATTGGAGCGAAATAACATGAAGAAATTGTTTGCATTAGAGTTTGCGCGTTTACGTAAACAAACCTCTGCGATGGTGATTGCGATCATTATTTTTGCCTTGGGTGGTTTTAATGTTTTACTCGCTCAATTAACGGCCTTTGAAGTTAATCCAGGAGAACTTGAATATTTCTTTAATGCCCGTGGCATCCTTGAAAGTAGTTTTCAACTTGGACAAATCCAAATCCTTTTAATTGGCGTGGTCACGAGTTTATTTATTTCTACCGATATTAGTCAAGGAACCATTCGTAATAAAATTATTGCTGGCTATTCTAAGTTTGAAATCTATCTTGTCCAAATGGTCATGTCTGCGTTTATCACCTTTGCTGGCTTGGTTTTATTTCATTTTTTACCGTCAGCATTTTCTTGGTTGATAACCTTTCCTACCTCGGTAGATGACGGGGGCACGTTTGCGAACTTTATGATTCACATGAGTTTTGGTTACTTTTTAATCATCGTCGGGGTTTTACTGACGACATGGTTAGCGCTCAAATCAAAAACAACCGCCGCAGCGATCATTTTCACCTTGCTTGTGTTTGTGCTTGGCCCAACCTTAACCACGATTATCCAAACGATTATTTCCGTCATTGCGTTAGCAAATATTGACCAGTTTGATAACCTTGAATATTTCTTGGAAGTCCAAGCAGCACTCAATGCTGGTTTTGAATGGGTTTATTTTTATCAACTCAATCGGTTAGCAAACATTGGTAGTTTGTTTGAATTTATTAATCCGACCCGCTTAAATTTCTTTGATGCGGATAACTTAGGTTTTATCTTAAAAACCATTGGAACCAATCTGGCTTTACTCTTTGCCTTAATTTATTTTGGTGGTCGCAATTTTGCCAAATCCGATTTGCGTTAACCTCACGAAATATTCTTTTTGAATTCGCTTATAATCTTCTATATGAAAGCAATCTTTCAATCTTTGATTCCATTTCTCATGATTTTAAGTAGTTGTGCATCTTTTGGATCATCATCCGCATCCACGAGCACAAGTGTATCGTCGAGCGAAGATCCTTCAAGCACGACCTCCATTTCAAGTTCGATGAGCGAATCGAGTTCCTCCTCATCAAGTATGGATGTTTCCTCTTCCTCCATCGGGTCGAGTAGTGGTAGTTCGCTAGAACCTTCATCAAGCGTTTCCGCTTCCTTGGTTCAAACCAATTTAATTGCCAGTCCACC
>CAMBSI010000038.1 GCA_945870555.1 Staphylococcus epidermidis
AGCATACGCGAGTGGGTTTTTTTAATTGACAGTCTTAGGCTTTCTTGACTGCTCTTTTTGCTTTGATTGCCGCTTGTGCTGCTGCTAAACGCGCAACCGGAACGCGGAATGGTGAGCAAGAGACGTAGTCTAAACCAGCATTGTGGAAGAATTCGATCGAGAGTGGATCCCCACCATGTTCACCACAAATCCCAACTTTAAGATCAGGACGTGTTTTGCGACCATCTTGAACGGCCATCTTAATTAACTTACCAACACCATGTTGATCAACCGTTTGGAATGGATCTTGTTCAAAAATCTTGGTCTTATAGTAGTCTGGTAAAAATTTACCAGCATCATCGCGTGAGAAACCATACGTCATTTGGGTTAAGTCATTGGTGCCAAAACTGAAGAAGGTTGCTTCGGTTGCGACGCTTTCAGCAAGTAATGCAGCGCGTGGGATTTCAATCATCGTTCCGACTTGGTAGGTTAATTTTTGACCACTTGCAGCAATTTCTTCTTGAGCGGTGGTTTCAATGATATCCTTCACAAAACGCAATTCCTTTACATCTAAGACTAACGGAATCATGATTTCAGGAACCACTTTCTTCCCTAACTTCTTTTGTGCATCTAATGCAGCGCGAATGATGGCGCGTGTTTGCATCTTACCAATTTCTGGGTAAGAGACGTCTAAACGAACACCACGGTGACCCATCATTGGGTTAAATTCGTGGAGGAATTCAATACGGGCTTTGACTTGAGCAACCGTCATCTTTAATTCGGTGGCCAATTCTTTAATCTTGTCATCTTCTTGTGGTAAGAATTCATGTAAAGGTGGATCAAGTAAACGGATGGTGACGTTTAAGTCTTTCATTGCCATGAAGAGTTCATAGAAATCCTTTTGTTGGAAAGGTAAGAGTTTAGCTAACGCTTCTTCTCTTGCTTCAAGGGTTTCTGCAAGGATCATTTTACGAACGTAGAAGATTCTTTCTTTATCAAAGAACATGTGTTCAGTACGGCATAGACCGATACCTTCAGCACCAAACTTTAATGCAGTTTCTGCATCTTTTGGTGTGTCGGCGTTGGTGCGAACTTTGAGCGTACGGAATTCATCCGCCCACTTCATGATGCGACCAAAGTATCCCGTTAAACCAGCTTCAACGCGGGCGATATCGCCTTCGTAAACCAAGCCAGTGGAACCATCAATTGAAATCACATCTTTGGTTGTATAGGTCTTATTACCAAACTTAACAGTACCTTTATGTTCATCAATCACGGCAGTGCCAACACCAGCAACACAGGTTTTACCCATGCCACGAGCAACGACAGCAGCGTGTGAGGTCATCCCGCCACGTGCCGTTAAAATACCTTGAGCGGCAACCATCCCTTCGATATCTTCTGGGGAAGTTTCTGCGCGAACGAGCACAACTTTTTCACCAGCAGCGCCACGTTTTGCAGCGTCTTCAGCGGTAAAGGAAATCTTACCAGTTGCAGCACCAGGTGATGCAGGTAAACCTTCACCAATTGAGGTCATTGCTTTTAATGCTTTTGGATCAAAGCTTGGGTGGAGTAAGGTGTCTAAGGATTTTGGATCAACGCGCATGACAGCTTCTTCTGGGGTAAGGATTTTTTCATCGACCAAGTCACAAGCAATCTTTAACGCAGCAGCACCGGTACGTTTGCCGTTACGGGTTTGTAAGAAGTAGAGTTTACCTTCTTCAACGGTAAATTCCATATCTTGCATATCTTTATATTTGCTTTCAAGAATCTTGACGATGTCTAAAAAGTTTTGATAAACCTTAGGTTGGGTTTTTAATAAATATTCAACTGGTAATGGTGTACGAATACCGGCAACCACGTCTTCACCTTGAGCATTCGGTAAGTATTCCGCATAAAGTTTCTTTTCACCAGTGGATGGGTTACGTGAGAAGGCAACGCCGGTACCAGAGGTTTCACCCTTATTACCAAACACCATCGATTGGACGTTCACGGCGGTACCCCATTCATATGGGATGTTGTTCATCTTACGATAAACGTTTGCACGTGGGTTATCCCAAGAACGGAAAACCGCAGTGATGGCTTCAATTAATTGAACTTTTGGATCGGTTGGAAATTCTTCACCAAATATTTTTTTATAGTAATCTTTATACTTCTTCACAAGCGCTTTAAGATCTTCAGCATTTAATTCCGTGTCTAACTTCACACCTTTTTTATGCTTCATTTCTTCAAGCATTTTATCCATTTCGGTACGACCATGGTTTTTTGCAATGTTCGTATACATGAGGATAAATCTGCGATAAGAGTCATAGGCAAAGCGTTCATTGTTGGTTTCACGGGCCAAGACTTCGACCGTGGTGTCGGTTAAACCTAAGTTTAAAACCGTATCCATCATTCCTGGCATCGATACACGAGCCCCAGAACGAACGGAAACGAGTAATGGGTTTTTACTTCCACCAAAATTTTTCTTGGTGTCTTTTTCAATGACGGTGATCGCGTCATAAATTTCTTGAATGAGCTCTTTTGGTAGTTTCTTCTTGCTTGCGTAATATAAATTGCAAGCTTCCGTGGTGACGGTAAAACCTTCAGGAATCGGGATATTGGCTTCGGTCATTTCTGACAAACCCAAACCCTTACCACCTAAGAGATCTTTACCCATCCCTTGGGTTTTTTTGAAGTTATAGACGTATTGTTTTGTTGCCGCCATAAGTGCTCCTTTTTTTGCCATTCACATGTTCTAAGTGTGATGTGCTCGCGAGTAAAATAATACCATAAACCCTAAAAAGGTGCTACAGAATCGAATGCAACAAACCCACCATTTGTCGCTATAATAAAGCTATGAAAAAAAGTCACGGGCCACTCGCGTTAACGATCGATTTTGGAACCCAATCTGTCCGTGTCTCTATCTTTAACAAACAAGGTGATATTTTGGCGATTAAACGTAAAATTTATGAACCAACGTATCATTCAGAAAAACCAGGTTACGCTGAACACGAAGCAAGTTTTTATTGGGAGAACCTTCGAGAAGTTACCCAGCAATTAAAACGAGATGAACCAGAACTCTTGTCCCAAGTCACCACCTCTGCAATGACGGCGTTTCGTGGCACGGCGATTATGTTGGATGAGCATAAAAAACCAGTGAGAAAAGTCATTTTATGGCTCGATCAACGGATGGCAAAATTTGAACCCTTTTCCCTTTTCCACAACCTTGCTTATCGGTATCTTGGGTTATATGAGACCGCTAAACTCAATTCAAAACGAACGATGGCGCGATGGGTAAGACAAAACGAACCAGAAACATGGAAGAAAGTTCGATACTATTCCGCTCTATCCACTTACTTTAACTATTTACTCACAGGAGAATTAACCGATAGCGCTGCCAACATGATTGGTCACTATCCCCTCGATTTCATTACCAGCAAATGGTACAAACCAACCCACGTCAAAGCCGCAGTTTTTAATATTCCGATTTCGCTATTAGTCCCACTAAAAAAACCCGGTGAATTACTCGGCAAGATCACCAAAGAAGCATCATCATATTTAGGTTTACCGGAAGGTTTACCAATTTATGCTGCGGGTCCTGACAAAGCCGCAGAAACTTTAGGAACAGGTTGCTTGACAAACGATGTGGCGAATTTATCGTATGGAACGTCGGTGTCCATGACCATTCCAAGCAAGGTTTATATTGAACCAGAACCATATCTTCCAGGTTATCCATCATCCATTCCTAATCTTTATAACCTAGAGGTTCATATTAACCGTGGTTATTGGATGATTTCTTGGTTTAGAGATAATTTTGCTCATAAGGAAACTGCCGAATCCATGATCGACAAAATGGCGGTTGAAGAAAAATTAAATCAACAAATGATGAAGATTCCTCCAGGTTCAGAAGGTCTCGTCCTCTCCCCTTATTGGGGTCCAGGATTACGGCGACCAGAAGCCAAAGGAGCGATCATTGGTTGGAGCGATGTTCACACCAAAGTTCATCTTTATCGAGCGATTGTAGAAGGTGTGGGCTTTGGCATCCAAGAAGGATTTCTTGGTATGCAAAAACGAATCAAACACCGCGTCAAAGAAATCCGTGTCTCTGGTGGTGGTTCAAAATCGGATGCCATCTGTCAGATCACTGCCGATATTTTTAATTTACCTGTATCGCGCGTACAAACCAACGAAACCTCATCGCTTGGAACAGCGATTGCTGCTTTTCTCGCGAGCAAAGATTTTAAGACCCCAGAAGAGGCAATTGCCTCGATGGTGCGTGTGACCAAAACCTTTACACCTAATCAAGAAGCGGTAAAGCGTTATCACTATTTGTATCAAAAAGTGTACTCAAAAATCTATCCAAAACTTATCAGCCTCTATCGGGATTTGATAAAATTTAACCAATGAAAACGATTGTCCTCGTGTTCGCAATGAAAGAAGAAATGCAAGCCATGGTGGATGTTTTACCGAAACCTTTAGTTACAAAAAATGGTTATCTTGAAACACAACTCAATCCAAAACTCACGGTGCAATTGATTACCACTGGTATCACGATGTTGCAATGCTATCGATTGCTACCCTTACTAAATCCTAAACCAAGTGAAGTGATTCAAGTTGGTTCTTGTGCTGGGTTAAAACAACAAGCGATTGGTGATGTGATTCACGCCAAAACTTTCTTCAATGCTGATTTGGACTTGACTGCCTTTGGACGATCCATGGGGCGGTTGTTTGTTGAGAAAAAACAAACCATCACGCCACACGTCTTGGTTTCTGGTTCCTCATTTTTAGCATCCACAGAGAAAGCCAACCATGTAAAAAATACCTTTCAGGCTGATGGTTTTGATATGGAAGGTTTTGGATTTTACACCATGTGTGCCTCGTTAGACATTCCATTTTCATCCATCCGAGGCATCTCTGATAATGGCCAAACCCACGCGAATCAATCCTTTGAAAAGAATCTTTCGATTGCCTCCAAGCAAGCCGCCATCGCGACACTAAGATATCTTCAAACCAGGTCATGAAAACCTTTTATTCTCAAACACATTCGTTAGTAAATCTTGCCAATACTTTGCTTGCTCGGTATCACGCGCCAACGCATCATCAACCAATTCCTTCATTACTAAAAACACTCCAAGGAAAAGACAAGATTGTTTTTCTTCTCTTTGATGGAATGGGCCAAACCATTCTTAGACAACATTTATCTCCTTGGTCTTGGTTAAGAAGGCAACGTCAATTGACGATTACATCAACCTTTCCAAGCACCACCGCCGCCGCGACCAATGCCTTTTTATCCGGGCGATATCCTAATGAAATTGGTTGGTTAGGTTGGGCTACTTATTTTCCTGAACACGACCGTCTTTTAGAATTATTTACAGGGAGAGATTATTTACGTCAACAACCCGCCTTCAAACCAGAGGAGGTTCAAGCAACGATTCAGTATGAATCCATCTTTGAACAAATTCAACGCGCGCAACCCAAACTCAACATTCATCAAGTTTGGCCGGATATCAAACCTGGAGGTGCGAAAGATTTTTCTTCTTGGATAAACCAACTCAGTACCGCTTGCCAACAACCAGGACCATCCTTCACCTATGGGTATTGGTTAGACCCAGACAAAACTATTCACAAGTTGGGCGTATCGGATGCAACGATTCGAACCATTGTTTCCAATATTCAATCGCAATTAAAAATACTGACGCAACAATACCAAGACACCACCTTTGTAATTTTTGCCGATCATGGATTGGTGGACGTCACGTTTCTGAATATCCAAACGTATCCAGATTTATTTCAGATGTTAATCCGTGCTTTTAGTTTAGAACCAAGAGCAGCATCGTTTTTTGTTAAACCAAAGTTCATTCATCAATTTAAAGATGTCTTTACTCGATATTATGGGAAGTATTTTATCTTGATGAGTAAACAAGAGGCCATCACGCAACAACTCTATGGACAAGGAAACAACCACCCACGATTCAATGACTTTGTTGGTGACTTCATCGCGATCGCCAAAGGCCGTTTTGCCTTCACGCACGGATTACCTACGGATACCATGCCCTCAACTATGAAGGCTCATCACGCAGGAATGACAAAAAAAGAAATGCGCATCGATCTGATGGTTATCAATGGTTAAAATTTTTCTTCGTTACTTGAATCGATTTGATTATTGCCAGTAAATTGAGCGTTATATAATTCCGCGTAAAATCCTTTGTCTTTCAACAAGGATGTATGGGTACCAGTTTCCACAATCGAACCATTTTTCATGACGAGAATTAACTTCGCGCTCTTGATGGTCGACAAACGGTGGGCGATAACAAATGAGGTACGCCCCTTCATGAGTGAGGTCATCGCAGTTTGAATCGATGCTTCGGTTCTTGTATCCACACTACTGGTGGCTTCATCAAGGATTAACATCTTTGGTTGAATGAGAATCGCGCGCGCAATCGTTAATAATTGGCGTTGCCCTTGTGAAATGTTCGTGCCATCTTCATTCAACATAAAGTCATAACCAGCGGGTAAGGTTGAAATAAAGAAATGAGCAAGCGCAGCTTTCGCAGCAGCTTCCACTTCTTTATCCGTGGCGTTTTGTTTACCATAACGAATGTTGTCTTTGATCGTTCCTTTGAACAACCAAGTATCTTGTAACACCATGCCAAATGCCGTTCTTAATGCGGGATAACTATATTTTTTAATGGAAATACCATCGAGGAGAATATCTCCTTGTTGAATTTCATAAAAGCGCATCATGAGGTTGACAAGTGTCGTCTTACCTGCACCGGTTGGGCCAACAATGGCAATCGTATCCCCTTGTTGAACACTTAAATTCAAACCAGTAAATAAAGGTTGTTCCGGTTTATATGCAAACGAGACATCCTTAAATTCAATCTTACCTTTGATCTTTGAGTTATCTTGAATCGCATCTTTAGCACCTGCTGGCAATTCTGGTTCATCCATGATCTTATAAATACGTTCGGCGGCAGCAATCGAGGATTGAATAATGTTGGAGATTTGGCCAAGCATTTGGAATGGACGTTGGAATAAACCAACTAAAATAAAGAACGCCACCATGTTACCGATGTTATCAATTAACCCACCGACCACCGCAATACCAACGAAACCAAGGTTGTTAACAAAGTTAATCGCAGGGAAAATGATCCCAGAAAAGAATTGAGACATCCGGTCAACTTCAGCGAGATCGTCGTTAATCTTTTTAAAGGAACGGACGGTTTCTTCTTCTTTATTAAACAATTTCACAATCTTATAACCGCTATAATTTTCTTCAATCAATCCATTTAGCATGCCTAATTTTGCGTAGTACGCTTTAAAACGTTTTTGCGAGTTCTTGGCAATGAAGATCGTAATGAATAAAGATAAAGGGAGAATGGCTAACGCCACCAAGGTGAGTTCCCAACTGGTGATAAACATCATGACCAACGTGCCAACGAACATAAA
>CAMBSI010000039.1 GCA_945870555.1 Staphylococcus epidermidis
GATACTCTTGCACCGGTTTAATTTCAATATCTTCGGGGCGCAAGACCACATCTACTTTTTCGTTTTCGTTAATTTGGTGGGGTACGTCAAATACTTGGTTCAAGAATTTAACCTTATTGTCGTTTAAAATGATTGCATTAAAAATATTACTTTCACCAATGAAGTTTGCCACAAAAGCGTTTGCTGGTTTGTTATAAATTTCAGTTGGGGTTCCCATTTGTTGAATCAAGCCATCTTTCATGACGATGATGACATCCGACATCGTTAATGCTTCTTCTTGATCATGGGTAACGTAAATAAAGGTGATGCCTAATTTACGATGCATTTCTTTTAATTCAAGTTGCATTTCTTTGCGCATTTTTAAATCAAGCGCACCCAAAGGTTCATCCAATAATAAAATTTGTGGATCATTAACAATCGCGCGGGCAATCGCCACCCGTTGTTGTTGACCACCAGATAACGTTGTCACATCGCGAGTCTCAAATTCATCTAGGTCAACAATTTTTAAAGCACGTGTCACTTTCGCGTGAATTTCTTCTTTAGAATATTTACGATATTGAAAAGCATCTTTTCCATCTGCTTTTTTGACTTTAACATTGGCTTTTTTAAGTTTTAATCCGAACGCAACATTTTCATAAACATCCAAGTGAGGAAATAAAGCATAACGTTGGAAGACCGTGTTGACGGGACGACGATAAGGAGGAAAATGGGTAATGTCCACATTCGATAGTAAAATTTTTCCTGTGTCAGGAATTTCAAATCCAGCAATCATTCTTAACGTGGTTGTTTTACCACATCCAGAAGGTCCAAGAAAAGTAACAAATTCACCTTTTTTAATTTTTAGGTGAAAATCTTCGACTGCAAATTTACTATCAAATTTTTTCGAAACACCGGCAAGCTCAATGATGATTTCTTGCTCCATTGACCCCATTCCTTTTTTCCAAAATAAAGAGGCACGTTCCACCGGTTAAAAATGAATTCATTTTTAGCGGTTTTGTGCCTGAGAAAAATATATAGTTTATTGATTAAATAGTCAATGGATTTTTAACAATATTTTTACTTTTACTTTTTGAGAATTTTAAATTCTTCGCTATAATCATTGCAAGGTATTCAATATGAAAATAAAATCTATCTTATTTGCTTTGTTTTTAACGCCCATGATTGCGGCTTGCCAAACCACAACGCTCACACGTGTTCTCATTCCTTTTGCGGATGAAATCTCCACCGCGGATGGCGCGTATACAACCTTAACGGAATACGCACAACTTCAAGCACTCGTTGACCAAGAAGAAACCTTCATCCTTATGATTGGTAATGCGACATGCGGTTGTACTGTGGAATTCCTTCCGGTCATGCGCGACTGGATAGATCAATTCAATGTCCCGACGTATTATTTGGAATATACGCTATTAAGCTATCAAACCGATAAGTTTGATATCCCGCTCGTAAATACCAACGTACCCATCATCACCATTTTTGATTCAGGTGAACTAGCTTATTCGCGAACCTACCATTTGAGCAAGAGTTCAGAAAATGCGCTCTTTTATGATTTAGCATTATTAACCGCCTGGTTTGAAGACCGCATCATCCTTCCTAATTTTGTGTTTTTGACGAAAGCAAATTTTGATGATCTCTTTACGGTCAATCAACACATGATTATTTATTTTGGCCGCAGAACGTGCCCAGATTGCACTTACGCGTTTAACACCTTTATGAAACCGTTCTTAAAAGCAAACCAAAGTATCCCAACGATTTATGGCATCGATGTGCTCGATAACAATCTTTGGTCACCAGAAACCGGAAATTTAACTCCAGGTTGGGAAACCTTTAAAACCGATTATGGGATGAACAATGTTTTAAATACAACCTTTGGTTATGCAACCGGATTTGTGCCAACCTTTATGTACATTGAAACCAATGGAGAAACGATCAAAGATAATCCTTCCATCATCAAAGACATGATTGTGACGTATAACGATTCGAGTCGCGACAGTAATGGTGCGTTTACGCAAGGATTAACGCGCACATTTTTTGATGGAACCCGTCCACTTGAATATACCGATTTAAATCTAACCGATCTTGTATTGCCTGTTCATCAATCATCGAATGAACTACGCATCATTTTAGAACCTTACCATAATCAAGCGATGGAAGATTTCTTCTTGATGTACTTACCAAACCTGAGCCAACAATAAAAGCATTAAAAAAACCACCCTCACGGTGGTTTTTTGTTTTACTTGGCTTCTTTCTTTTTCTTTTTAAAGCCTTTGACGTAATCTAACGGGATTGTAAAAAGAATGCCTTGATCAGGTTTTGAAAGATCACCAATCACCTTTTCAATCACCTTTTCAACTTTCTTCACTTCATCATCTTCAACGACCAGGAATAAGGTTTTGGTCGTACGGTTATTTTGATCAATTAAGGCACGCATCGAACCAAAGATCGAGAATTCATCACGTTCGGTTAGTTCACGACCCATGCCGCTAGAATCAATGATCGTTGCACCCGATAAACCTTGGTCATTAAATTGCTTGAGAATCGATTGAAGTTTCTCCACGTGACTTAGGACATAAATTAATAATTTCATAATTTCCTCTTCTTTAGTGTATCACTTTTGAACTTGGGCTTCTTTAGCTTTAATCAATACTTCTTTGAGTAAAATTGGTCCAAAGATTTCTGAAACAAAGACCGCACCAATCACAACCACTCGTAATAGACCGCCATCATAAGCTAAACCTAAATTATCAGGGAGAATGTCTAACATCAAGATGGACAAACCGAGGGCAATCCCTCCTTGAGGTAACAAGGCAAAACCCAGATACTTTTCAACATTCTTTCCAGCTTTCGACATTTTGGCACCAACATAACTTCCAAAGATTTTTCCCCCAACACGGAAAATCAAATAAATGGCAAGGATCGCTAAGGAAACAAAACTAAAGCTTTCTAATTTAATGTCTGCACCCGATAACACAAAAAATAAAATCACAAACGGTGGGGTAATCCGTTCCACCAACGGCATCACCGCATCGACATGTTTAGACGTATTTGTGTAGATGGTGCCCATCGCCATCCCTGCCATTAAACTAGATAGGCCAAAACCTAATTCATAATTCACATATCGGGCAATCCCAATTGCCAAGAACAATAAAGCGATGACAATGGAAATCCGATTGCCTCGTCCTGTAAACCAATTTGTCAGTATTTTTAAACCATATCCTAAAATTAAACCAAAGATAATCGACGCAATGATTTCAATCACCGGAAGGATAATCAACCATCCAATTGCGCCGGTGCTTTGACCGGTGATAATTTTAATAATGGCGGTGACGATACCAAAGAAAATAAGGCCACTGGCGTCATCAATGGCAACCACCGAATAAATCATTTCCGTTAACGGGCCTTTGGCTTTGTATTGGCGAATAACCATGACCGTCGCTGCCGGAGCCGTCGCACCACCAACCGCGCCAAATGCCAAGGCAATATAAAGTGGGAATCCAAACATTAATAAGCCGAGGGTAATAAAGACGACCGCAAAAAAGGATTCTAAAAACGCAATGATGATCGGAGCAGGTCCTAACCGCTTCAAATATTCAAGTTTAAATTCAGCGCCAATTGAAAAGGCAATAAAGGCAAGTTCAATATCGGCAATAATTTTTAAACTATGAACAAAATCAGTGCCAATGATACCGGAATGAAGGATAGAACCCTCAGGAAAAATTAAACCCAGTAATCCTGGACCAATTAAAAAACCACCTAATAAATAACCCGTGACATTCGGGATTTTAAACAGTTTAGAAAGTTTGCCAAACGCTAATCCGGTTAAGAGGACAACCGTTAAGCCAAGCATTAAGAAATAATCGTTTTCAGGAAGGATTTGTGAAATCATTGTTTTTTACCACCGCCAAGATTATACGCCTAAATTATTTGTTTTGTATTAACTGTTTGTAGGTAAAAATATAAATCCATAATTTGCAATAAAATGGAGGACAACACCAGCAATCACAAATAAATGCCAAACAAAATGAGCATACATAAATTTGCGACTGCTTGCGTAAAATACAACCCCAAGTGAATACGCAATCCCACCCCAAACCGTCAGATAAAGTGCCGGTTCAGAAAGTTTACCAAGTTGACCCATGACCAATAATGCAGACCAACCAAGCAAAAGAAACATGGCAATATGTAACACTTGTAACTTATCAATGAGGATTGCCTTAAATACGATGCCAACGGTAATGATCGTCCATTGGATGGAAAAGAAAATAATCCCAAACGGTTGGTCTGCAATCACAAGTAATAATGGGGCAAAACTTGCACCAATTAATAAATAAATTGAAATATGATCAAACCGTTTAAATAACCTTTTCACCCTTAATGAAGATGGAAACGAATGATAAAGCGTTGAGGATATAAATAATAAAAAGATCGCAGATGCAAAAATAATGCCGGCAACATATTCTTGCCAAGTATCACTTGCAAGAATAAATAGAATAAGCGCAACAATTCCAAAGATTGCCCCGATACCATGAGACACTGCGTTGGCAATTTCTTCACCTAAAGTTTGAATGCGTTTGGTTTCTTTCATCAAGCAACTATACCATATCAATCCGCCTACGTTCGATGGCGATGCAACCTCAAAACAAAAAAAGACCCAATGGGTCTTTTTATACATATTGGGGCGACCGATGGGGCTCGAACCCACGCATGCCTGATTCACAGTCAGGTGTGTTAACCACTTCACCACGATCGCCATGGATGCTGTTTAATCTTACTAATTTATCGACATAAAGTAAAGAGAACTCACTTCAATCCCAGTGATCGTCGGTACGTGATGAGCCATTCCACAATCGGTAATTCTCGTTGTTGGATCAATTGGCTAATCCCGGTTTGACTTAAGCGACCATACCATGCTTTTGCGTCTTGCAAGCTTAACCAATGTAATTGGTGAATCATCTTCCGTTCTTGTTCGGTTTGATGAAGTTGACCACGTCCAATAACCTTCACATAAAAATAATAGTTTTGATTGTGACGTTGAATCAAATTGTAATCATCTTCAATGAGGCCAATGGGAAGGATGATCTTACTTTTGAATCCGGTTTCTTCTTCGACTTCTCGCACGACCGCTTGTTCAGGGGTTTCTCCTGGTTCAAGACCTCCCCCTGGAGTTTCTAAATAATCACGTTGCCCAAATTTATCCTTCAAATAGATATGGTGAAACGCAAATAAACCTTGATCATTTTCAAGTAAGGCTCGCGCATTGGGTCTAATATGAGAAATGCCTTGAAAGGGATACTGTTTATCTTGAAGTTTAAGTAAGATCGGTTTCATAAAATTAAAAAAACCACCGATGTGGTTTTCTCAAATTTGGCAGGGGCGGAGGGAATCGAACCCCCATCGACGGTTTTGGAGACCGTAGTTGTGCCATTCAACTACACCCCTATCATGGCTATTTGGTCTTGGCGATTTGATTCACCAATCCCATATCAACCTTACCAGCAAAATTGGTTTTGAAGTGCTTCATCACACTTGGTAAAGATTGATCCGCTAACTTTGAAATTTCTGCACGAATGTCTTTTTCAGTCAGTAATTTTGGTAAAAATTGTTTTAAAACTTTGATTTGTAAATCGATATTTCCCACGCGTTCAGGGGCTCCATTATTTAAATACGTGGACCGTTCATCATCTAATTCTTTGCCAACCTTCATTAAAATCGCGATCATTTCAAGATCACCAATCGCTTTATTCGTTGCCTTTGCTTCAATCGCTTGTAATAAATAACGATCAGAAATTAAAGATAAGATACCTTTGGCGGCATCATTACGTTGTTTCATTGCTTCCACTTTTGCTAATTTGATTGCATCGATAATCATGGTTTTTCTCCGTTCCTTATTTTAACAAATGCGCGCCTGACTCTCAATGAAAAGAAAAAACCTAGTAGGTTCTCTACTAGGTTTTGATGAAGTTCTTAGGCTTGAACAACGCGGTTATCGTAGGCACGTAGAGCGACAGATAAATAATCTTTAAAGTCCGTTAACGTTGCACCTGTGGTGATGGTTCCATTACCCCACACTAATGGTCCTTCGGTCGCTTTGGTGAAGTCTTGGGGGTCAAAATCCATGTTGGATCCAACCAATAATTCAACCACTTCAGCGATATTGCCACTCCAACCTAATCCAGGAGAAGCAACCGTCCAGTAGCCTGAGTCTGATTTATTCATCGCAACTTTTGCCGAGGCATCAGCCAATTCAAAGGTGGTAATGGGTTCACCAGCTGCATTGACAAAACCAAAATCCTCAGCTTGAATACGTTCCACATACCATTTCGCATTTGCTTCAATTGAAACCCATGCTTCAATTTCGCTAATACCAGTTGACGTGTATTTAAATGTTTGTGCCCATTCTGCGCCGGTGACTTCGATCGTAAAGGTTTTATCACCAATGCGGATGAATTCTCCAAAAATTGTCGTGGTTTGAGCACCGGTACGTGAGGTTGTTTTCACTTCGACGGTACTTGCTAATTGATCAGCAGCGCTTTCAGGTGTGACTTTAGCCCAGCTATAAGGTAAGAAGTATTCTTCAAAACTTGCTTCCGTGACGACATCACCTTCGGTGGTAATTTCAGCAACGCCAACATAATGACTGTGGACGAGACCATACCCGATCCCAGTTTCGGTTTCGCCTGCTGCACCACAACTTGCCAAAACACTTGCGGCAACGACGGCTCCTAGTAAGGCGATTTTTTTCATTTCCATTCCTCCTTAGAAATGTTTTTTTTCTACACTTTCATTGTCAATGAAGATTGAACCTGACTCAATTCATGATCTGAATGAAAACGCTTACATCTTTTTCTAGTCGATGATGTCATACGTAACAGACCGTTCTTTGATGAGTAAGGATTGATAACCTTGTGTCGTGGTGACCGCTACTTTTTCATCCACTACTTCAATCCATGCAATTTCTAAATCAACGCCAGTTTCAAGAATGGTTGACCGTAGTTCCATGGCCTCTTCTTTACTCATGATCATCATCGCCGTGGATAAAGCATCCAATCGCCCAGCAGGATAGGTTGAAGAAATGACGTTTAACTCAATCGCTTCTTTGGATGGATAACCAGTGAATGGATTAATGATGTGATGCCGTAAAACCTCTTGTGAACCAAGTGGCATACGAAAACCATTGTATGCGCCAGAGGTTGATAAACTATGACGACCAGTTTTTTCAATCGTAAATGCAAACGTGGCAGATGGATGTGGCGAGGTCACTTGCCAACGATATGGAACATTGCCATAGCGAGGGCCTAACGTGGTGATGGAACTGGTGCCATTCGATAAATATCCACGTGTCAAGTTTGCTGAGGCAAGGCGATCGGCCATCACGTCATTGGCAAAACCTTTGGCAAT
>CAMBSI010000040.1 GCA_945870555.1 Staphylococcus epidermidis
AGGAAAAACCTTGGTGATGTTGACCATTGAGATAATCGGTTCTAATTGTTGATCGATCATATATTCATTTTACAAAAAACACAGGGTGGTTTCCACCCTGTGTTCTTACAAACTTTTAAAACAAATTAAGCAACAAAGGTTACAGAAACCTTGTTCATTGCTTCGTCGTATGCTTCGATTTGAGCTTCGGTTGCACCAGTAACAGTGGTTTGGTTTAGGATTAAAGCTACTGTGGTAGCTTCGGTTGCTAATTCTTCATAAATGTCGTTATATGCTTCGACAGTAAAGTTTTCAAAACCCCATGAAGCGTCATCGGTTGGTAAACCAACGCCATCATTAGAGGCGTCTAATACCCACACTTCACCACCTGGGAATTCGTTTGCATAGAAAGCGTCTAAGGCTTGGATAACGGAAGTGCCTAAACCTTTCATCGCTGAGGTGATCACGGTGTCTAATTTACCTAAGGCTAAACCTTGGTTGACGTCAACACCAATAACTTTCTTATCAGCTTTTTCAGCTTCGGAAATAACCGAAAGACCAACAGCACCACCAGCGGCAAAGATGACTTCAACGCCAGCTTCGAACATGGTTTCTGCGGTTGCAGCATTTTCTGGAGTGTCAGCAAAATCACCAGTATAGTGATATTGAACCGTCACGTTGGCGTTTTCATCGGTTGCAGCGGCTTGGGCACCAAGCATGAAACCAACACCAAACTTCACAACAGCTGGAACTGCCATACCACCCATAAAGCCTAACGAACGATAACCATCAGCAACAGCAGCATAACCAGCAAGGAAACCTGCTTGTTCTTCTGCATAAAGAATGGATAAGACGTTACGGCCTTGGCGGAAAACAGAATAGTCAGCACTGTGTGGAACACCGTCTAAAAGAATGAAACTAACTTCTGGATTTTCGTCCATGGCTAAGAAAATTGGAGTTTCAAATAAGAAACCAGGAGTGACAATAACATTTGCTCCACCTTCGATGGCTAAATCAATGGTGTTAACATATTCAGTATTGTCGACAGCGGTTGGTTTGTAATATTGATAGGTTCTGTTGTTTTCTTCTGCAAAATCGACAACACCTTCCCAAGCTCCTTGGTTAAAGGACTTGTCATCGATATCACCAATGTCAGTAACAAGGGCGATTTCGTATTCATTGGCTGGGCCACATGAAGAAAGCAATAAAGAGAAGCCAGCAACGGCAAGCATGGCGGCTGTGGTAAGTTTTTTCATTTTTTTCCTCCTTTAAATGAAATTACCAAGGTAAGTGTTCCGTGATAAACCGCTTTGATCTAGCCATTCAAAGTTGTTTTCAAGCGCACTTACTTTTAGATTAATTTCATTATAGCCAAAGCGCTGTAAATTTTTACTCAATTGAATTGTAAATTTTTTTGACTTAGTCTTTACATTTCTTTAACGAGGATTTGCTAAAATGTTTTTAATATATAAGGGACAACTTTACTCTTCTTTATAAAATTGACTCAAAGGAGGCTTTTCATGGCAAAAAAGATTTTAGTGGTTGAAGATGAAGCATCTTTAGCTAAAATATTAAAGTTTGACCTTGAAACTGCCGGATTTTTAGTAAAAACTGCAACAAATGGTACAGAAGCCTATCGATTGGTTCAAAAAGAATCCTTTGATTGTCTTGTCATCGACTGGATGCTTCCCGTCATGAATGGCGTTGATCTTGTAAAAAAACTACGTGCAGAGAAAAATAAAGCATTATTTGTCATGCTAACTGCAAAAACTTCAGAATTTGATGCGATCGAAGGATTAGGTGCTGGTGCAGACCTATATTTGAAGAAACCAATTTCTAACCGTGAACTGATTGCCCAAATCAAAGCATTATTTGGTCATTTTAAAGCAGAACAAACTGCCGATGAGGATTTTTTGACTTTTGGCAACATTAAAATGGATTTAAAACAATATAAAGTCATCATTAATCAAAAAGAGATTGAAGTTACCAAAATGGAATTCGATTTACTCAAATTCTTCATCCTTAATAAAGAGCATGCCTTATCTCGAGACGCTATTCTCAATTCCATTTGGGGATTTAACTATGATGGCACAACCAGAATCGTGGATGTTCATGTCTATAACCTCAAGAAAAAAATTGAAAATTCTTCCTGTTTTTTTAAACCAGTCCGTGGCGTAGGATATTCTTTACTTTTAAAGTAAAATAAAAGCGTATGAAACACGCGCGTTCAATTTATCTCACGTATTTGATTTTGGTCCTGTTGGTCTTGTTAACCTTGATTTGGTTAATTCCACAACAACCATGGATCATTACAATGTGGATTGGTCTACACATTTTTTTATTAACATTCTTCTTTCCAAATGTGCTTAAACTTCCCAAGATTGGTCTGCCTCTTCCAACCAAAGCATCCGAAACATTTTCAGAAGAAGAAACGTTAAAGGTTATTTTTTCACAACTCGATCAATTTGTTCTTTTACTTAATAGAGATGGAAAAATTCTTCAATCTACTCAACCATGGTTTGATCTATTTGAATTAAAAGCCGGATCGATCTTGGTTCTCAATGATTTAAGAAAAAGTCCGAAACTTTGGGCAACCATTAATCAAGGATTAGCAACCGAAAAAGGTGCTCAATTTCGATGGGAGCTCGGTCAACTCACGTTCCAAGGGTCGCTGTTTCCGCTTGTGATTCGATCACAATTCTATGGTTTGGTCGTGACCGCGATTGATATCACCAAAATTAGCCAATTAGAAAATATTCAAAGTGATTTCCTTGCCGATATATCGCATGAAATCAAGACGCCGGTTGCAGCGATTTTAGGAGCATCTGAAATTTTGACTCAATCCGAAAGAAAACTCACCTCAAAAGAGACCAAAGAATTTCAAACGATGATTGTCAATGAATCGTCTAGGTTGCAACGCCTTATTCATGAACTTACCGATTTATCAAAAATTGGCACCCGTGGCTTTCAAACCCTGATTAAGTCAAAGGTCTCTTTGGTGACATTGCTAAAAAACGTCGAGAGCGCGCATCAAATCCAATTGAAAGAAAAAAATCTCCAATTCAAATTGAATATCGATAAAGACATGACCGTCTTTGTAGATGAAGATAAATTCTTTCGGATATTCTCAAATTTACTTTCTAACGCGATTCGTTATACCGATCAAGGTTCCATTTCTATTGATACCGAAATGAAAAAACAAAATCTCATTATCTATTTTTCTGATACAGGCCAAGGCATTGAACCAAAAAATCTTGAACGCATTTTTGATCGATTTTATCGCACCGATGCAGCAAGAACGCGTGTAGGCGGAGGTACTGGATTAGGTCTAGCGATTACACGCGCGATTGTACAAGCACATCAAGGAACGATTGAAGTGACAAGTAAATTAGGAAAAGGAACCACCTTCACGATTACGATTCCATACTTAACCTAATCCTTTTCAAATCTTTACAACAACTTTATCAACTTAACATCCATACCTTTTATATTGAATGCGTATGAATCATTAGGAGGTAAAAAATGAACATGCACATTAAGAAAGGAACTTTATTCGCTTCACTCGCAGTGATTTTAGCTGCTTGTGCAACGCCAAGTTCTTCCGTAGGTAGTTCGACAACGTCGCAATCTTCAAGTGCTTCCTCAGCAAGTACGTCAGTAAGTTCAGAAGCTCCAACGTTTAATCAAGCAAGTAATGTTGTGGTCTATACACGTGATACAACCTCTGGAACCCGTGATGGTTTTATGGGTGGTATCGGTTTTAGTACAGCAGCTAAAAATGACAGCTTACTCACAGATGGATATGTTATTGCAGATAATACCGCGATTTTAACCGCGATGAGTGGATCTGATAAGTATGGCATCGGTTATGTTTCATTATCATCGGTTAACAACAACGTTAAAGGTTTATTGTTTAACAACATCGAAGCCAACGAAGATACGGTTTTAGATAATTCTTATGGTTTAAAGCGTCCATTCAACTGGATGTTGCGCGCAGATGGGGATTTTCCATCACAAGACGTTGAAGATATTTCAAAAGCATTCGTCGCCTTTTTGGATACCATTGAAGGTGGAGAAACCATCACCGGTGCTGGAGCAGTCGCACTTGATGCTACAGAACGTTGGGATACCATAAAATCAACGTATCCAATTTGTGACACAGATAATACTGATGTGACCATTCGATTAGGTGGATCAGACTCCATTGAAAAAGTAGCCAAAGCACTTACGACCTCATTTAAAGCGCGTTGCGGAAACTTTGTAGCAGAACATGAACACACTGGTTCAGGTGACGCATACAAACGCACCAACGATCCAGCCATTAAAGACACCGCGGTTGGTAAAGACATTGGTTTTGCTTCAAGACTCTTCACGTCTGCTGAACAACTAGTAGGCGGGGTTGCTTTACCTTCAACTCAATTTGGCCAATTGGCATGGGATGCAATTGTAGCGATTGTTCACAAGGATAACCCATTAGTGAATGTGAATGGTGATATTTTAAAGAGAATTTATGAAAAAGCTTCAAGTTCACCACTTCGTACGTGGGCTGACGTACTAGCCGCAGAAGCAGCATTATAATCTAACCAAATCATTACAATTAAAGACTTATACCGAGGGGTTCTCCCTCGGTATAATTTTTTTGTAAACATGAAACAAACACAAGTTAAAAAACTCGTTGATAACCTTGTTGAAAAAACATTGTTTTTAACCGCTTTAATTTCTGCTTCTTTCATCCTTCTTGTTGTTTTTGTCATTTTTGAAAGAGGTATCACACCTTTTATTTCAGATAATGACGGTTTAGGCCAAGTGAACTTACTAAGATTTCTCACCGGCATTGTCTATCTTGATGGTGCTACGTTTGCTTCGAACGCGTATGGGATTGGTTTTCTAATCATTAGTACACTTTATATCGCTTTTCTATCGCTTGCCATTGCGATGCCTGTGTCCATTTTTTCAGCTTTATTTATCGCAAAGATTGCCCCATCTTGGTTAGCCAAAACCCTTCGATCCGTGATTGAAATTTTGGCAGCGATTCCTTCGATTGTTTATGGTCTTTTTGGGGTGGGAATCGTTCTTGATTTGGTTTATCAGCTTTCAGTGAATGTTGGGATTCAATCTGCTGCAGGTTTCTCTGTGCTTTCTACGGTGATTGTTTTAGCGATTATGATTATTCCTACCATGACGGTCATTACCGAGGTCGCCATCCGTTCCGTTCAAAAAGAATTAATCAATGGTTCACTGGCATTAGGGGCCAGCAAAACCCAAACCAATTTTAAGGTGGTTCTTGCTGCTGCAAAATCAGGAATCTTTACTGCTGCTATCCTTGGGGTTGGTCGAGCCCTTGGAGAAGCAACTGCAGTGAGTTTGGTCGCAGGATCAAGACGGTCAGGAATATCATTTGAACTCTTTGATACGACCGCAACCCTCACATCCACGATGCTATTAGGCATGAAAGAAACGGTTGGACTTGATTATACGATTCGTTTTTCAATTGGATTGGTTTTAATGGTGGTTATTTTAATCACCAATTTCGTGCTTAATTTCATCAAAACAAAAGTTGGTCGCGTCAATGTTTAATCGATATTTAAGAAAGGTCATCGATTGGTTGATGCAAACATTAACTTTTTTATTTTCGTCCGTATCTTTTATTACACTTGGTGCTATTTTTTTATTTGTGTTTAACCAAGGTTGGTCTTTGGTCAATATCGATCTTTTAATCTATCCATATGAATCGGAAACCATTCTTACTGAGCCCAATGATGAGATTACGTTTTGTGAATGTGAAGCCACGATTGATTTAGATGACAATGTATTTTACTCCGCTAAATGGGGAGTCGGTTTTATTGAAGACGAAGATATTCTTGGGCAACCCACCGTTCAACTTTCATATATTCACCCGCAATCACCGTTAAAAACCCTTCACAACAAAGGTGTCGCAGATGATACGTTGACATTGCTTCCTGAGTATTTGATTCAAAAAATTTCTTATAATGATCGTTCAGCATCTTTTGCAAGGCGTGGTGTAGAACGGATGATCAATGAATTAAATTCTTCAAATTCGATTTATGAAATTGAAGTGATTACGCAAGGCGGGGGTATTGGGGGATCTGTCATCACCACCTTGTGGCTTATTGCGTTGACACTCATTATTGCGATTCCAATTGGTGTGGGAGCAGCACTTTATCTCAACGAATTTGCCCCAAAAAATCAAATCACAAAAGCGATACGATCGTTTATTGAAACGTTAACTGGGGTTCCTTCTATTATTTTTGGTTTGTTAGGTGTGGCTATTTTTATTCCCTTAACGGTTGCATTAACCGATGCTACAGGAGGTAATTTAATTTCCGGGGCCTTAACCTTATCTGTGATTTTGTTGCCCGTGGTTATTCGCACAACAGAAGAGAGTTTAAAGGTTGTCCCGGATGAATTTCGCCAAGGATCTTTAGCTTTAGGTGCATCGAAGACACAAACCACCTTTAAATTAATCGTTCCGAATGCATTACCGGGAATTCTTGCTGCAATTCTTCTTGGCATTGGTAGAATTGTTGGAGAATCTGCCGCGCTCATCTTTGCCATTGGCGCACTCGTCAAAGATGATATTACTTTGACTGGTAAATCCACATCATTA
>CAMBSI010000041.1 GCA_945870555.1 Staphylococcus epidermidis
AATGACCGCGTCGGTGATGTCGTATTGCTCAAGGAATGTGTCAGCCAAGATCCGATCAAACGATGATGCGGATAAGGTGTATCCACCTGGTATGGCTGGATTTGCTTGGTAATCTTCTGGTTGAATATTTTCTAATTTGATCCATTCCGTGTCAACCACATTGGCTTCGTAGGTTGCTTGATCAATTGTTTCTTTAACGTAATCAGTAACGTTATAAACATAAGTGTAAGAGAAGTAATCATTGCCAAGTTGGCCAAAATAATCCAAATCTAAGTAACCTTGAGCATTGACGCGATAACGTTGATAATCTTGCCTTGATCGAACCAAAAAATAAGCGTCATTAGCAGGATAATAACTTCCATCTTCATTGATGGTAATTTGTTCAACGGCATAAGAAGCGGTACCCACCGCGAGTGCGAGTGTTTCTTCGAGGGTTGTGCGAATCCCCGTGGAATAAGGCATGAAGATGCCTTGCACTTGATTGATCGATGAGAGTTGGAAATACAGTTGATAAGGAAGTCCATCAATCGTAAGGGTTGCAAATAAGGTAATCGTTCCACCTTGCCAATAACTTTGTGTTAAGGAAACATAGGCGAAGACGTCTTCGATGTCTCCTTCAATATTCAGATTTAAAATCTGGTCAACGTATTCGGGTAAGACCGGATATGCTCGCGAACCAAATTGTTCGAGGTATGATTCATTTTCGATATCAAGCCATGATTCTTGCAAGTCTAACAAATTGACGGGATAGAAGTTTTCAAGCGCGAGTTGATAAGAAGATGCATCTAGAAACAATTCCCGATAACCGAGGTCGTCACTGACAAGTTTGATGTATTGATCGTTACTAATTGTAAAATACGTATCAACAATCGCACTCGTATAATTGCTGTCGTAATGGAAATGGGTTTGTTTAAAGGTGTCGCCGTCTCGTTCACCCAATTGATAAAAGAAAGGTAAAGCATTGATATCACTAGATACTGGGGTGAAATAATATTGATAACGATGGTTGGTGGACCCATTCAAAAGTTCATCAATCGCAACGGTGCGAAAATCGAGGACATCCGTTGGCAAGGAGACCGACGTATCTCCAAAGTTGCTATAAACCAATTGAATGGAGGCATGCTGAGCACTATCTTCATGCATATGACCACCAAAGGATAAAACGATGTTGCCTTCAACGGTCATCCAGACTTCAACGTGTTCAACACCTTGTAAAGGTGAGTTTTCAAATAGATCTGGTAAATAAATAGGATTCAAATCATAGCCATCCATGGTTTCATTCCAGACAAACCATGCATCCTCGACCGCAGCAGGATCAATAAAGCTGAGAGGAGAGATCAAACTGAGTAATTCATAAGGTTGCGTCGTTGAAACATACCAGTTTTCTCCTTCCAGTTGTTGGTATAGGTAAGGCGAATTTGCGTCCGTTAAGTCCAAATAGTAACTCGTCGCAAGGGATGTATAAGGATCAGGAAAGGTGATTTTGATGAGCGTGTCTGCCACTTCATACGCATAGAGGGTGACATTATCAAAAACATAGCTGAGGGTATAACTGTTGTCGACAAGTTCTGCCATCATTTCCGAGACCGGACGACGCACATTGAGACTACTACTGTTATCTTCTGATGGCGTCGCCGTTGAAATGACAAGGGCAATCACCACCGCACTTGCAGCCAGGGTTGCAACCGGGATGAATTGCCAAAATCTTGGTCGACGCTTGACTACGATTTCTTTTTCTAGAAATGGTAGATGTTTTGGCGTTGAATGCAAAACGACTTTTTTGATCGACTTTAGGATATGTTTTTCTTTCATGGGGTTAACCACCTTTTTTTAAATGATTTAAAACAAATAAGGATTTTCAAACGTAAGCTCAATCAATTCATATTCTTCTTTGTTCACTGGTCCAATAAGAATGATTGGACTGTCCGTGTTTTCAATTTGAGCTGTAAAGAAAAGATCATAGTTATACGTCCATTCCACAAAATAAGGTACCTCATCATCCCCGTTAGGAATGTTTTGATCATACCGATAAAAGTTTTCTACATCAACATCGACAAGGATGCTCTCAATTTGGTTCGTAAGAAGATTTAAGCTGATTGCAAGTTCAAACTGATTTAAGGTAATGCCTTGTAAGTTAAGTTCAATTTCTTGATCAAGACGGTTGATTTCCTCTTCGTTTAATTCATCACGCGTTCTTGTCCCCAAAATCATGGTTTCGTAAATGGAAGATAGATCTGATTGAGTAATTTCATAACGAATGGATAAAATGCTGCCAGAAAAATTAGATTCCAATAAATCTAAACCTTCAACCATGGGTAAATAATTGTCGATTAAAGCATTGATATTTCCGTCATTAATGTCAGGCATGATGAGAGATGAAAGTGATGAATAAGCAAAGGGTGTTTTAAATTGGGTTGGGAAGGATCGATTGGCAGAAGGGAATAACAATTGAGGAATGATTGTTGCTTCTTCAGGTAAATCTACAAAGGCAGATTCACCATCAAAATAAATTTCACCGCTCTGATTTTCTACAATAAGGGAGTTATTAGAAATGATACCGTCTTGGTTCTGTGATAAGGAGGTTAATTCAAATTGATTGATGGTCAGTAAGAGTTGGGCTGTTGAATCGTTATTATTAAGCGATAGTGTTCCATCCGCATTAACTTTAAACGTGTTTTCAGTTTCGTAATTTGGAATGGTAATACGTGAAAAAATCTCAGAATCAGTTGAGGCAGTAATGATGGTTGCTACTCCCGGATTAACCATGGTATTGGCAAACGCTTGAAGGAAATTACGATTTGGATTAAGAAGCCTTGGATTAAGTGAATTCATTGAGTTGGTACTTAGGGCGATAACAATAGCTGTCGCTGTCAGGGTTGCAAACGGTAACACCAACCAAACTCTTCCCTTACGTTTTGTCACGATTTCTTTTTCAAGAAATGGTAATTGGGTTGGTGTGGCATTCCTTACCACTTTGTTAATCGACTTAAGAATGTTCTTTTCTTTCATGGTTTTAATTCCTCTTTCATTTTTTTAATCGCGGCTTGATACTTCCACAAAACGGTTCCAATCGGGATATTTAACATGACGGCAATTTCTCGATGTTTGTATTCCCCAAGCGCGTACAAGAAGAGAATGGTTTGTTCATCTTGATCCAAAACTTTTCTAGCCGTTTGCATGATCGGAGAGGCGAGGTCATACGTATCGAGATCGCTTGGAATGATGTCCTCTAACACCTCGCGATCGACTTGCGCTTCATGCTTACGATGTTTGATGAGATCAAATGCCGTATGCTTTGCAATCGTGAGGAGCCAATTCATGCCATTATCGTTTGATCGATAGGAGGCGATATGATCGAGCACCTTGAGATACGTGTCTTGCATGACATCTTCCGCCAGTTGTTGATCATACAAATAGGGAATAATCGAGGCAAAAACAGCAAATCTTGTTGTGTCATAGAGGTTTTTGAGTGAAGCCTTACTACCTTTTTGGATGTCAAGGAGCAAAGCATTGATGTTTTCCATTTACCCCTACTTTATAACAAATCCCCTCTATTTTGTTTCAACAAGAACAACACCGATGCGCCAATAGGTGTTATAAGTAATACGATTCAGGAAATCATTTTATTGGTAAATTCGAACATTACGCTCTAACGAAGTAATTCCATCATCCATCCATTCGGATGGTGTTGGTCAAGAGAATAAGATTTAATCCTAACTTATTTATGAATTTGTGATGAATTATAAGTTTTTAGTGGTTTATTTCATAATAAAGCGCATAATAAATCTCTTTAATCTCAGGAGGGATGAAGATGGTCAATACATCAAAATCAGTCGAACCGGCAATCGAACAAGCCGAAGAAATTTCTTTTCAAGAATTATTCCATATTTTTTGGCATCAACGTGTTTTGATTACCTTGCTAACCATCCTAGGGGCGTTGGTTGGTGGTTTAACCAGTGTTATTGTCAATGCAACCGCGATTAGGGTTTCAACGATTGTTGAATATCAATGGGACGGCATTAACCTAGGGGAATATCCCAATGGTAGTCGCTTTGACGTCAATAACGCATTTGGTCCTGCCATTTATAATGACGTGATTGAACAATTAGATGTGGACCTAACGCCGAATGAAGTTCGTAATCAGTTAACGATTACCCCGATTATTCCTGATAATATTTTGGCCTTGATTCAATCGGCGGTAGAAAAGGGAGAAACCTTTAGTTATTTCCCATCAACCTTTCGTTATACGCTAGATGCAGCCGCGATTACATTAAATGATAATCAAGGGAAACAATTCCTCGATGGACTTATTAACTCCTTTACGATTGAGTTTCAACAAACATTCGTCAATCAAATCATCGTCAGAAACTTTGCTTTTGATGATTTTGAAACCTATGACTTATTAGATCAAGTCAATCTCATCAATAGTCAATTAACGACCATGAATACATCATTAGAGGCATTTATGCTTGTCCAACCACGGGCGACCACCTTCCGATCCAGTACGCTGGGTTTAAGCCTGAATGACATCCTTGCCCAAGCCTCGTTGGTGAAAACGCTTCAATTAAACGCAGTGGAAGCTTTAATTGTTTCCAACCAATTATCACGTGATCCGTCCCTAACGGTTGATCGCTTAATCTATAACAACCGCATCCTTGGTGTTGATCTAGCGAAAGAAGAACAATTCTTGGAAGAACTTAATCTCCTCGTTGAAAATTATGCTGGATCCACGACCACGATTATCATTCCTGGTTATGAAGGTGAAATAAACACCACGTCCGCGTTAGAAACGATCTATGGAGAAATCATTACGACCCAACGTAAGATTGCAGACTTAGAACAAGATATCCTTTATAACGAAAGTTTAATTCAAGAATTTGAAAGCGCTGTTTTCGATGAAGAATTAATTACCCGGGCTCAAGAAGAATTAACCACGGTTGTCGACAATTTAACGACAATTATTGAAGATGCCAATACCGTCTTAACTGAATACAATGACATCCTTAATCGGGATATTACAAGGGTCTTGGCAAATGCCACCACGGTAGCACGATCAGACCTCACACTTAGTACCATCATCGGCCTCGTGTTAGGCGGACTTGTTTCCCTTATCGTTGCCTTTACGCTCAAACCCAAAACAACGAAAAAAACGAAGTCTTAAGTTTTTAGATTTTACCTATTTATTAAGAAATTCTTAAATTTTTAAACATGAGGTCATTCTTAAATGATTTTGATTATGATGAAATCATGATAATTACCCCAATCTATTACAACTACAACCCAATCGAGATTTACGTAAATGATTACGTAAAATATTGTGAATTATTAAAAATTGATCCCCTAAAACCATTAAATCTAGAGTTATATGAGCAAAGGATTCAGGACATCAAATACTATTTATCCAGTCGGGACATTGAAGATAAGACCAAAGTATTGCTCAATCTTGAGAAAGCTTCTCGTTTTTTCAAAAAACGAAAGGCTCACTACATTGAATTAGCGCTCATCACCGCAAAATACCTTAGAGAAAAACGGTTTGTCATTTCTCCGAATACGGTTTTGAATGATTATGTTTATCTAGATACGAAAGATGCTCATCTAACTCAACTATTAAAATATGATCTATATGCTGGCATTTTTATCGTCATTATTTTTATCCTTGTCTTTGGAGTAATATTCTTATTTCTTCGATAGATTTTTGTAATCAGGGATCACGATGCTTTTGATGGATGGACTGAAACGGTCTCAATCTGATCGATAATCATATAAATTGACCACCTTCATGCAAGGGAGTAACCATCCGTGTGTTCGGATTGTTAACGAATAAGACTGAATTTTTCGATTGATAAGTGGTTTCATGATTATTTTGTAAATCATGCATTAGCTTTTGTATAATGACATTGTGCGTAATCTCATTAAATATACATTTGACTGGATAACTGCTTTCATCGCGGTCTTAGTCTTTTTACCT
>CAMBSI010000042.1 GCA_945870555.1 Staphylococcus epidermidis
GATCGATTACCCAAACTACGGTATTGTCGGGCTTGCCAACACCGCTTTACTTGGCCTTTTTTTGGTGATGGCGGCGATGGTTTTTGTCTCTCAAAAAGAATTAATCAAATTTTTCAAAAAATCTTGATAAAATAGACATATGAAGAAAAAAAACTTACAAGATACGAACGCAAATTTACCGCCATTAATGGTTCTTGGATCTTTTCTAAGTGAAAAGAAAAGAGAATTTGTTTCAAGCAAACTTCAAGAATTCGGCCTGGTTCGAAAAGAAGTTTTTAACCGGAAGTTGGGTCACAAGAAGAAAGATTTTCCACTCAAGAAATTTTTTGGCAAACGTTATCGCTTTATTCCTGCTCCGATGACAGATGCGGAAGTCGATCAATTATTCGACATGATTCAAACCTTGTTAGCGATTACCCCAAAGAAAAATAACACGAATGATGATGGCAACGTGATTAAGAAAAAGAAATAATTTCTGTTGATTAGTATTGTTTACTTCGTTTAAAAAGTCAGTTGCATGTCTATAATAATCACAAGAGGTAATTTATGAATTTTGTAACGCAATTTATCATCACGCTTGTGATCTTTACGTTGGTCGATTTGGTTTGGTTGGTAAAAGTTGCCCCCAAACTCTATCGAAAATATATTGGTCATTTAATGAGTGATAAAGTCAACATGGTTGGAGCCGGCTTGTTTTATCTCATCTTTATCATTGGGTTAGTTTTCTTTGTGGTCGGACCTCAATCAAATGATCCACTTCAAGCATTATTTAGCGGAGCGATGTTCGGATTGGTAACATACGCGACATACGATTTAACAAATTTAGCAACCTTGAAAGCTTGGCCAGTGACGATTACCGTGATTGATTTAATTTGGGGTACGACGGTCACTGCGGTGACTTCCGGTCTTGTTGTCTTGATCTTGGGAGTATTTTAATATGTTAGCAAACTTATTGATCACAGGCTTTGGCATCACGATCGTTGCGGTTTGGCTTCACTTTTCAATTTATTTCTTACGTGCAGTTCGTCAAAATAACTACGGCATCATCGATATTGGGTGGGGCCAAGGATTTGTGATCGTCGTCTGGTTGTTGATGATAACACGTGTGTTTATTCTTGGGGTTAATGCTAATTCAATCAGTTATCTCACTTTGCTTTTCACCACGATTTGGGGTTTAAGACTCTCCGCTCATATTCGTCAACGCAATCACGGCAAACCAGAAGACAAACGCTACACCGCGATGCGTGCCAACATCAAGCCTCCTTACGTTTTGCTAAAAGGTTATGTCAAGATTTTTATGTTGCAAGCATTGATGATGGTCTTAATCAGTATTGTTTTAATTTTTAATATCATGTCTGGCTTCGTTGAACCAGCTCAACCATTTGCCATCGTTGTGATTATCCTTGGCGTGTTGATCTGGATAATCGGTTATTTTTTTCAAGCCGTTGGAGATCGTCAATTGGCAAATTTTATTGCCAAACCAATCAACAAAGGAAAGTTAATGCGAGAAGGTTTATGGGCTTATACCCGCCATCCGAATTATTTCGGTGAAGTCTTAATGTGGTGGGGAATTGCCATCTTAGGTTTTGCCAACGGGTTCACCATTCTTTTACCAATCATCGGCCTTATCTCGGCAGGGATTGTGACATGGTTATTACGATATTTATCAGGTGTTCCGTTATTAGAAAAACACATGAAAACAAAACCAGAATTTCAAGATTATGCCAACACAACCAATATCTTTATTCCTTGGTTTCCCAAGAAAAAGTAACTGCCCTAGCCGCCAATACCTAATCCTGAAATAAACTCTGAATTAAAGATGATGTGAAGTAAAATCAATCCAAACATGATGGGTGGAAGAATTTCATGAATTGAATGAAGTAATTTTTGATTCCCTTTTTTGCTTTCTTGTAAATAACCCGTGATGCCTTGAAGAACTAATAAACCAACCAAGGTTCCACCCGTTAAACTTGGTGAACCAGTGATTGAAAATTGTAAGGCGGCGTGGGCGAATGCAGATAGCAACGCACCAATACCGAAATATCGATGATACTTTTTAAGGTTTAATAACAACGTTAAGTCCCATGAGGTGGTAATTGATTTTTCTTTGTTGCGATTGACAACTTTACCAAGTAGTAGTTTTACCACCTTGCGTGTTGAACTCATCACGATAAAGAAGACAATTAGAAATCCTAAAAATGCACCCATATTTTTCTCCTTTAATTGAATTGTTTTGGATGTTGCACGACACTTTGATTGTACCATTTGATGATGAATTGAACCTCTTCACTCGATAGTTTATGGCCATATTTAAACCAACTCAAAGAAACCTTCGCTCCATGGTCATCAAGCACTTTTTTTAAGGCTTGCGTACTTTGAATCGGGACAATGGGGTCATTATTTCCTGCTGTGATTAAAACTTGTAAATCTTTTAAAGTTGGAATCACGCCATCTTTTCTTGGGAGCATGGGGTGCATCAATATCGCCCCGCGGAGACTATAGGGAATTTGCATCAACATATTGGCCGCAATGTTTGCACCATTGGAGTAACCAACTGCAATCACATCGCCCCGATCAAAATCATACGTTTTACTTGCTTGGTCAATGAAGTCATGTAATTGGCTCGTTCGATACAACAAATCTTGTTCATCAAAGACACCGGGTGCTAATCTTCTAAAGAATCTCGGCATACCGTTTTCAATGACCTCGCCCCGGACTGCAAGCAGACTAGCATCCGGATCAATCAATTTTCCCACTGGCAAGAGGTCATTTTCATTCCCACCAGTACCATGCAGCAGTAAAAGCGTGGGTCGTTTAGGATTGAGGCCTTTAATATATTTATGAATCATCATATTGCTTTCTTGCAACATTATAATTTGATTGGGCTATAATATAAACGTTAATACTTAACAAAAGGAGAAAATTATAAGTATGGCAGAATTAGCAGTTGCGACCTTTGATCAAAAAGTAGATAAGTTGATCAAGTTCAACAAGACGATGGGTCTCGTCCACTTTATTCAAGGTGCGTTGATGATGGCGTTTGCATTTTTCATTTATCCAACTTTAAACGCAGGTCAAGAAGCATTCACCATTCCGGTGATTGGAAACTATTTAGAATTTATTGTTGGCCAAGGTTTAGTGCTCACCAACACCGATACCTTATTTGAATTACCATTCTTACCAATGACGGCAAGTTTCTTACTCTTGTCAGCATTATTCCACTTCTTAATTGCTTTCCCATTTAAGAAAAAGTATCGTCAAGGCTTATCCAAAGGGATTAACGTCTTCCGTTGGTACGAATATGCTTTAAGTTCTTCCTTAATGATTGTCTTAATCTCAGCATTATTTGGTGTTCGTGACGTTGCTGTGTTTGCATTAATTGCCTTATCCAATGCAGCGATGAACTTATTTGGATTAGACATGGAATTATTAAACCAAGGCGAATCCAAAGTTGGTAAAAAAGTCAATTGGTTACCATTTATTTTCGGTACGATCATTGGTTTAGCACCATGGGTTGCCATTGCATTTTACATCGGCGTTAACCCTAATCTTGATGCAGTTCCATTCTTTGTTTGGATCATTTTAGGAACCTACTTCGTTGCATTCAATACTTTCCCAGTGAACATGGTTCTTCAATACTTAGGTGTTGGAAAATTCAAAGACTATCTATGGGGCGAAAGAGGTTATATCGTTTTATCCTTAGTTGCAAAAACCTTACTCACCTGGCTAGTTGTGTTTGGCGCATTCCAACCTTCTTAATCGTATCCTAAAAATTTAGAGTAAAATAAAGCTAAGGGAAACCTTAGCTTTTTTTATGAACAACACTAAATACCCAGAAAGATATCAGGGATTTACCAAAACTCAAAATTATTTTGAGGGTTGGTATTTTAAACTTGTATCCGCAGATCAAAAAGTGACGATCGCGTTAATTCCTGGGATTTCACTTGCCAAAAAGGATCCGCACGCCTTCGTTCAAGTCTTCGTCGTTCGCCATGGTGACAAACCCACCCTTAAGAACATTTATGTCCGATACCAAATCAAAGAATTTATTCCAGCAACCGATCGTTTTTATGTTGCGGTTGGCATGAACCAGTTTTCTTTAGAACATCTTCACCTAGATATCAATCAAGATGGCATTCAACTTAAAGGTGATTTACAAATCATCAAGCCGACGCCATTAAACCAAGGTTTCTTAAACCCATCGATCATGGGACCGTTTGCATATTTACCAAATATGGAATGTAATCACGGTGTCATTTCCTTACTCCATACGTTTAAGGGTAAATTACTCCTTAATCAAGAATCGATTGATTTTACAGGTGGTAAAGGTTACTTGGAAAAGGATTGGGGATCTTCCTTTCCTTCCGCATATGTGTGGATGCAAGGCAATCATTTCCCAGAAAAAGACACCTCGTTTTTCTTTTCCTATGCAAACATCCCTTATCTTGGTTTGAGATTCCAAGGTTTGATCGCCCATTTATATTTGGAAGGTAAGCACCACCGCTTTGCCACCTATAATGGCGGTAAAGTCACATCAGAACTATTAAGTGAAAAACAAGTAGAGTATGTGTTAAAAAGAGGAAATTATCGTTTGCGCATTGTTGGTTCAATCGATGATGTGGTCAATTTGCCATCACCAAAATTTGGAAAAATGGATCATACGATCAAAGAAGGTTTATCAGGAAAAATTTTAATTTGGTTAATGAAAGGTAAAACGATTCTTTACCAAGGTCAAACCGTTTTGGCTGGTGTTGAAATCAATAAGAAAAAATGAAGGTTTTTAAAAGACTCGTTGGCAAGTTCTTTAAGGGTTTACTTTGGATCTTGTATAGCGTGACCGTCATTGGATTGGTGCTAACCGGTTTTGAAGTTAATCGCATTCAAGCAACCTATGGATATGTTGCCACCACGTATGCAAACACGATTGAGGTTGAAGGTTTAACTTATTTCTATCGCGAAGTTGGTGAAGAAAATGATGAAACGATTTTGATGATTCATGGTTTTTTAGGATCGAGTTATGATTTCATTGAAGTCATGGACGCGCTTAAAGATCGCTATCATATCATCGCAGTCGATTTAATCGGTTTTGGCCTTTCCGAAAAATCGATGGATTTTAATTATGCCAAAGCAAATCAAGCTGCCATGCTTGTGAAATTCTTAGATGCGTTAAATCTTGATGATGTGATTGTAATGGCACACTCGATGGGTGGAGAAGTGTCGTTTCATCTTGCCCATGATTATCCAAATTATGTTCGCTCGATGATGCTGATCGGTTCTGGTGGTTATGTTGATCCAACCGAAAGTTCGATGATGCCAACCAACTTACCGTTATTTGTTTTTGATTATGTTGTCCAAAACTATTATTTACAAAGAACCTTATTCTTTACTGC
>CAMBSI010000043.1 GCA_945870555.1 Staphylococcus epidermidis
TTGGAAAGATCTCGTTCTGCAAAGACTTCTAACGGGATGCCATGTTGGTTAAACACTTCCAAGTAGGATTCAAAATTGGTTTTTCGATCAATGAGAATCGTGAAATCTTTAAAGGTGATCGGACGAGGTTCATTTTGCTCAAGATTCGCAACCACGATCTTTGCGTTCATCTTATCGATGATGTCACGGGCGATGATCGTTGCTTCATTGAGTTGCGGATCTTGGTCAGTTTTTTCATAGCGTAAAACATCCATTGTGTAACGCATCGATGGCGAGGTTAAGCTGGCGTATTTGGTTTGGCTAGCATTCAATTGTTGCGTATGGTCATAATCAACCCCACCATATGCCTTCGTCATCATTAACCCAAAGAATTGATTAATCTCGTGAAGGACTTCTGGTCGTGACCGGAAATTATCTTGAAGGACAATTCTTGTTTCGTGTTTATCACTCACAGATTCATAATCTTGATAACGTTGGAATTTTTCATAAAAGATTTGACTGTTGGCATTTCGAAAGCGATAAATCGATTGCTTGATATCCCCGACCATGAAAAGGTTTCGATTGGCAATTTTCAGCAAAAACGCTTCTTGTAAATCATTCGTATCTTGGTATTCATCCACCATGATGTAAAGGAACTGTTGTTGAATACTTTCTCGAATCGGTTCTTGATCCAGTAATCGCATCGCCATTTTGGCGATATCTGCAAATGGGTAACGTTGATACTGACGTTTCTTCGCTTCAAGGCGTTCATTCAACGTCACGAGCATGTCAATTAACACGGCGATATAAGGTTTGGTTCCATCATATTGATCGATTTGACCTTGAATCGGAACCATCTCCGCATCTGCTTTCAATAGTTTGATGTCAGCCTTGAGTCGGTCGCGTAAAGCTTTGTCACTTTCAGAAAGTGACTTGGGTTTTGCGCGTTGGAATTCGACCGCTTTGATTGCCATCAATAAATCATCTAAGGTTGGTTGCCGTAAGAGTTCTTGCGTGATTTGATCAAACGTGAAGGCTTCATGACTATTTTCAAAGGTCACCGCAAGATGTTGAATCATCAAAATTTCTTGACGGTAAAGCGCAAATAGTTCCTTACGAAGGTCATCAACCCAACCGCTTTCAAAATGACGTTCTAAGTATTGGCGATAATATCCTAACTTATCTACCATCAAATCCGCTTTGGCGTCAATTTTTAAAACAAACGCCTTCAGGGCATCATCTCGGTTCACAACAAACTGCTTAATCAATTTGATGAAATCCGGTTGACGGTCACGATATCCTTCCATGAAGATGGTGTTAAGGATGCGTTTTCTTTCGACTTCATAAAGGGTAGCTTCATAAATGCCAACCCGTGGATCAAATTGAAATGCATAAGCGTATTTTTGAACAAGGAATAACGCAAATGCATCAAAGGTCATGATAAAGGACTGATCAATCTTCGATGCTAAATCAAGGCGATTTGCTTTTAACAACGCTTTGCGAATTCGGTCCTTCATTTCCGCCGCCGCAGCATTCGTAAATGTTAATAATAACAACGAGGATAAAGGCACTTCATCTTGGACGATGAGTTTTAAAACCCGTTCGGTTAATACTTTGGTTTTACCACTTCCAGCGCCGGCAGCGATGAGGACATCTCCATCGCGATGATCGCGGGCAAGTAATTGGGATTTAGTCAAGTTCGACATCTGGTTCTCCTGCTTTTTTCTTTGGGGTACGAATCATCGCAACATCTTTTGAAGCCCGGAAACACGTATCTAGGAATGGACAGTGTTCACAAGAAGATTTTCCATCAATCGATTTTGGATTGATGGGGAATGCTCCATGACGGATGCCGTGTGCGGCTTCTGTGATTTTGGTTTTTGCTTGTTGCGCAAACGCTTTCATCTCGGAAGCGGTTTTGACGTGATTGGTTTTCTTAAATTCACCAGACTTGGCGATACTTACACCTTCAAGAAAGGAACTTTTTCCAGTTTGAATGGAACGATCAAGCATGGCAATCTTGGATTTGTCGGCAAGGACAATCCCATCCAATTGATAAGATTTTGGGAAGGTTTCACTGCCAATTTCCATCGTTTTTGCAAGTAACGATGATTCAATAATGTGTTGAATGAACAAGCCAAGGATTTCTTTTCCTTTGAATTCCGGATGATGTTCTAACATCAACGCGTAAATCGGTAATTGTAATGACCACCCATAAGGGAGTAATTTTTCTTCAAAGCTTTCTCCACCAGATTTATAATCCACGACCGCTAAATATTCTTGGCCTGCTTCATTTCGGACCATCACAATTTTATCGATATAACCAACCAAGCTGGTTTGTTCATCATGGACATATTCTACTTTGAGTTCAGCTACAGAAGACGGTGACTGCATCGATTGTCGGTGTAATTGGTTGAAGACACAAACCCGATAAATTTGTTGTTTTAAATGTGAGAAAAGAACCTTTTCTTTATCACTTAGGTTCACTTGGTTTTGGAAAGCTGCCTCAAACACTTGGTCGAATTGGTCTACGTTATCGCCAATCGTTTCAAACACTTCATGGGCAAAGGTACCAAGGTGCATATAAAATTCATCTTGATCCATCGGTTTTACTTTTAAAATCCGACCAACATAATATTTAAATGAACATTGGAAATAATCTTTTAGCGCGGAATAAGAAAGTTTTAATGGCTTTGATTCAAAGTCTGCATCAAGTGGTGAAAACGCATAATCAAACATTTGGATGGGTTCATGGAAACGTTGTTGATAAGCGTGAAGATATGGATGGATTGCTTTAAATTGTTTGGCAAGGTATTCATATTTGACCTTACGCAATTGGCCAAGTCCTTGACTGTAATCGATACCGTTTGCTAAATAATTGCCGTATTGAACATCCATGTTCCACATGTGAATCAATGGAGATGGAATCGTTTCTTTTCCTTGTAATAATCGTGGCATCGAAATAACAAGGTTTTCGGTTTGGGCAAACGTTTGACCAAGGAGATGGACATGCCATTGTTGGACATGGGTGGTCGTCAATAAACCCAACGCGGTTTTGATCTCATCGGATAAAAAGCCTTTGTCGCGAACGGTTTGTGGATATTGCCCTTGAAGGAAACCAAGGACAAAGACATGATCTTGTTTTGAAGGTGCCAACTGGCGAACCACTTGTATTGCGCGAAGGAATCTTGGTTCTTTCACTTGCGTTTGTTGAAACCGTTCAATTAAAAACGACACCAACATCGAGGCAGGGATACGTTTAAAAGGAATCGATGAGAGCGTTTGTTTAAGTAGTTGAAGATCTGCTTGAGGATACGTGGATAAACTTTCAAGTGCGGCTTCATGACTTTTTCCAGCTTGTACATGCCTTAGATAAATTTGAAAGATGGGTAACGCATATAACGTTTCTTTTTTTCGAAGTTGAATCGGAATTTGAAAATACATGGATTGACGATGGAGCTCATAGGTATAAACATCATCCGGTTCCAATAAATAAATGTTTGGTAAAGAAACCCCTTGTTTGATGAGTGCGGCAACGCGGTTATAAAAAGCGGTCACTTCATCTTCTACACTTGCGAATTCATAAACAGGAATACGCGTTGGAATCTCGAGGGTTTGTGGGTGCATCACCTGCATCTTGTATTGATGGAACAACGCATTCAGTTGGCCATCTTCTGGGTCATAACCATCAACCAGGATGGTTTTCCCTTCGTACTTCACGCGGGCCAAAGGATTCTTTTTTAATAAGTCTTTTTGCTCTAAAAACACATAAATCCGATGGAGCAACGCGAGTGAAGGTTCTTTGATTAATTGGTCGGTTGGAATCGTGAGCAAGGTTTTCACCAAGGTTAATGCTTGGCTATACGCAAGTTGAAATGCCTCCACGACTTGAATGACCGCCACATCGATATCGAGATCAAACTGAACGTCCGTGAGGAATTGTTCTTTGGTGATGGTTTGAAAGGTTAAAAGCCAGTTGCCTTTTTTGAGTGTTAAGTACTTGGTTTGAAATGCAAAAGGCGTCAGGACAAAATCCACGTGTTGAAGCGATGTGATGTCCCCATGTTGATATTGTTTATTCATCAAAAGATTAGTCATATTATAACACGCGAAAAATTCACTATTGCCTAAACCTTTGCAATGAAATAAAAGAAATTTGTAATTAAATCTTGGTTAAGGTAAATGTCACTTCTTGGTTGGTTACACTTGATACATTCATTGCATAACCAATGAGGGTTTGATCATTAAAACGACCACCCGCATGATGGAAGAAACTGCTATGGGTGGTGGTTGGATTAAAGGTATCACCTGCTCTAAATAATGTGTCATTCGATGCAATGTCACCTTCAAGGAAGGTATTGACACCACCTTGTTCGAGTAAATGTAACAAGCGATAGTTTTCGTTAATGGAGTAATCCACTGAGTTACTATGGGCAAGATAAGGATAGTTGCTTGCACCAACCGATAGCGAATCCGTATAGCTGACAAAATTACCGGAACTATTGGAGAACTTACCTAAGCGAGCATCCACGTGATAAATTTTAATCCCAGGAACCGTAAACCCTTGGACGTTATTTCCAGGATATCTTGCCGCTGAATC
>CAMBSI010000044.1 GCA_945870555.1 Staphylococcus epidermidis
GCTCCAACGACTGCCCCAAACAATGGACCAACCGTTAAGGAGGCAAGGATAATCGCACTTGATCCAAATGCAATGCGATTGACTTCACCAATTGGAATCATCAAAACCCGTTCTAGAATTAAACCGAGTGCAATAAACATCGCGGATAAGGTCATCTTTCTAATCATGTTATTTTTCATGGTCTTCTCCTTTAAATCTGAAGGTGATTTACGCAACTAGTTTCTGTCTAATGAGTCCAACAAATGCCAATGAACCCGTGATTAATAATACACTATTGCTCGGTATTCCTTGTGCTAGGACACGTAGGGCTTGTTCATAATCATCAATGAACGGATAAGTTAAATTTAAGTAGTCTTTTTTTTCTCGTGCACGCTTATGTGGAAATGACGTGACGAAGATAAATTTACTTAATTTCCCAAGTTGTTCAAGCATTGGTTCAACTTCTTTATCTTTAAACGCTGCAAAAAGAATATAGATGGCTTGGTGTTGGTGATGGGTCATCGCCTTTACCAAGGCATGAATGCCACCTGGATTATGTGCCCCATCGATGACGATCATCGGTTGTTGTTTAATGACCTCAAGGCGACCTGGCATAAAGGTATCATGAATGGCTTGCTTTAACTTTGCTTCCGCGATTGGATATGTCTTCGATAAAATATCGACTGCGGCTATCGCCATAGACGCGTTATCCATTTGATAATTTGCGGTCATCGTTAATTGAAAGGGTTCATGCTTCCCATATCGAAAAGAATACGGTGGTTTGTCTTGAATCACCTCGTGTGGTTGTTTTGTAAATAATGGTGATTGAACACGACGTGCGACATCGGTTACGACGTTCATCGCTCCAATTGGAAGTGGTCCAACTAACACAGGGATGCGTGGTTTAATAATGCCAGATTTATGTTCGGCAATTTTTTCAACCGTATCACCAAGGTATGCTTTATGCTCTAACGAAATATTGGTAAGGATACTTAAAACCGGGGTAAAGATATTGGTGGCATCTAACTTACCACCCATCCCCACTTCGATGATGGCAAAATCACATCCTTGATCTTGAAAGTAATGGAACGCTAATAAGGTTTGCATTTCAAAGGCGGTGAGTTCACATTGATCGAATATCGTTTGCCATTTTTTAAAAAAGTCGATGATATATCGATCACTTATTTCATCCTGATTAATATAAATCATCTCTTGGAATCTTGATAAGGCTGGTGACGTGTATAAACCAACTTTTTGAAAACGTGATTGGTAAATGTTTCTAAGGAAGGTGGCCGTTGAACCCTTACCATTCGTACCGGTAATATGAATCGCCGGGACGCGAAATTGAAAAGGGTGTTTCTTTAAAAAGTTATCGTACTTTTCACGAGCATATATCGGGGATACTTTTTTTTGAAAATAAACGTTCAGTTCTTCAATCGTGTTAATCATTCATATTACCTTTTTGAGCAGATCGCATGGTCTTATCTACTTCTTTCTTTTTGATCGCTTCACGCTTATCAAAATGTTTCTTTCCTTTTCCAACTGCAATCAACACCTTCACGCGTCCATTTTTTAAATACAATCGGATGGGTAGAATCGTTAAACCTTTTTCTTGAATTGCCTTGGTCATTTTAAGTATTTCTTGTTTATGCGCTAACAACTTTCTCGTCTGAAGTGGTTCATGATTGAACAAGGTGCCTTGTTTATAAGGAGCAATATGCATATTGAGTAAATATAATTCCTGATTTCGACTAATCACATAGCTATCCGATAATGACCCACCACCTGCTCGTAAACTTTTGACTTCAGTACCCGTTAGCACAATCCCAGTTTCTAAAAAATCAGATAAAAAATAATCGAAGCTTGCGCGCCGATATTGCACCAAAATTTTTTCTCCGGTTGTTTTTTTCATCTTCAAATCCGTTGAAAAAATTATACTATAAAGTCAGGTTGAATTAGGGAAAAGGATTTGCTATCGTTTTAAGCTTTGATAGGCTTTTAAACCCGCTAAGAAAACATCCATCGCCTTACTCATGGCCACGGGTTCAAGCACAAACGCGATGCGGATTTCCTGCTTACCTCGACTTGGATCGACATAAAAATCTTTTCCAGGAGTGACGAGCAACCGTTGACCTTTGTAGGTAAAATCTTGGATTAACCACAAGGCAAAGGCTTCGGCATTTTCAACCGGTAATTGTAACATCATATAAAATGCGCCTTCAGGCATCACATATTTGATGGTCGGTTCTTGCTTTAATTTCTCGACCACCATATCAATTCTTGCTAAATACTGATCCCGAGTCCATTGAATATGTGACGCGGGTAATTGATAAAGTTGACTGGCACCAATTTGATCCAATAACGAGACCCCTAATCTTGATTGACCTAATCGATGTATGCGTTTCATCAGCGCTTGGTTTTTACTCAGCAAGCAACCAATTCTCGCCCCACACGCAGAGTATCGTTTAGAGACACTATCGACGATGATCGTTCGATCAGCAACGTCATTAAACTGGGCAAAAGAAATTGCCTCGTGCTTACGAAACGTTAACTTACGATATAGCTCATCTCCAATTAACCAAAGATTATGTTTTTTTGCTAAGTGGATGAGGACCATTAACTCTTCCTTGCGATAAACCCGACCAGAAGGATTACTAGGATTTGCAATTAAAATTGCTTTTGTCTTTGGGGTAATGCAAGCTTCAATAATGGCTTGAGAAGGTAACGCATACTGTTGTTCGGCATAGGTTGGGATACCTTTAAGGTGAATGTCGAGTTGTTTGGTAAAGGCAAGGTAGTTCGGGTAAAAAGGTTCTGGGGTTAAAATCTCATCACCTGGATTACAAATCACATAAAAGGAAAACAAGAGGGCATCAGTTGCTCCTTGGGTGACTTGTAAGTCTTGTAAATCAAACATATAACCATCTTTGGCAAAATAACTTTGAATCGCCTTTAATAACGATGGGTGTCCTTGGGATGGGGCATAGGCCAAATGGGGATGGTCATAACTCCTCATCGCCTCAATAAACACGGAAGGTGTTGGTAAATCTGGTTCGCCAATATTCAAATAAAAAACCTTATGACCTGCTGCTTCTGCAGCTTTCGCATAAGGTAATAATTTTCGAATCGGTGAAGGAGGATAATTATCTGCGCGGCTTGAAATCAAGGGTTGTTCCATCAGGAACCCTACTTTCTATTTGCTGCCGAGGAACTGATATCCAGCACCGACAACCGCCTTTTTAAAGGCTTCATCTTTAACCGAGGCTTGTAACATCACTTCTGCTTCTTCTGACATTAAATTAACTTTGACTTGGCTAACACCAGCCACTTGTTTTAATGCCGTGGTTACTTTTGCTGCACAGTGCAAGCATGTCATTCCACCGACGCGTAAGGTTTTAATCATTGGCATATTTTTTTCTCCTAGTTCATTTTACTATGTTTGCTTTGAAGCTGCGCAATCGAAGTGCGTTGAGAACAACTGAAACCGATGAAAAAGCCATTGCAAACGCTGCAATCATGGGATTGAGTAACCAACCATAAAAAGGATAAAGTAAGCCCGCAGCGAGGGGAATGGCAATTAAGTTATATATAAAAGCCCAGAATAAGTTTGTCTTCATATTGATTACCACCTGTTGGGACAAATGGATAGCAGTGACCAATTGGCGAAGATCGGATTGAAGTAAGACCACATCCGCAGCATCAATGGCAATGTCTGTGCCAGCACCAATCGCAACTCCAACATCAGCCCTCATTAATGCCGGGGCATCATTGATGCCATCACCAATCATGGCGACTTTTCTGCCTTGTTTTTGTAATTGTTGAATGGCAGCGTCTTTATCTTGAGGTAAAACTTCTGCAATCACTTCCGTCAAACCCACATCCTTAGCGATGCGTTCCGCAACGGCTTTTAAATCACCAGTAAGCATGACAAGTTTTTTCCCCATATCTTTGAGGATACGTATCGCCTTGATGCTTGTTGGTTTGACCGTATCGGCAATCACAAAATATGCCATTAAGTTTTTTTCTTCGTGCATCTCAATGATGGTTTTTCCTTGATCAAGAATCGTTTTTAAATTTGCAGGAATGGTCAAAAGCTTGCTAATGCGATAGGTCACTCCGTTGACGTTGGCGCGAACACCCATCCCAGGAATATAAACAAAATCTGTAACACCAAGCAGTGGGGAAGAACCATGATATGAAACGATTGCCTTTGCTAAAGGATGTTCAGAGTATTGTTCAATCGAAGCGGCAATTTTTTTGACGTCGCTTTCTAACCGTTTTGAGGTGAGGATCAAATCAACCACCCGCGGTTTACCTTCGGTGATGGTTCCAGTTTTATCAAAAACAATCGTATCCATTTGATTCAATTTTTCCATTGCTTCGGCTGATTTCATTAAAATCCCTATTTCCGCACCTTTACCAGTTCCCACCATCATCGTAACCGGCGTAGCTAAGCCAAGGGCACAAGGGCAAGAAATCACCAAGACTGCAATCATGATTTGCAAAGCAAATTCAAAGGAT
>CAMBSI010000045.1 GCA_945870555.1 Staphylococcus epidermidis
TCATGGTTTTTTAGGATCGAGTTATGATTTCATTGAAGTCATGGACGCGCTTAAAGATCGCTATCATATTATTGCAGTCGATTTAATCGGTTTTGGCCTTTCCGAAAAATCGATGGACTTTGATTATGCCAAAGCAAATCAAGCAGCCATGCTTGTGAAATTCCTAGATGCGTTAAATCTTGATGATGTCATCGTGATGGCACACTCGATGGGTGGAGAAGTGTCGTTTCATCTTGCCCATGATTATCCAAATTATGTTCGCTCGATGATGCTAATTGGTTCTGGTGGTTATGTTGATCCAACCGAAAGTTCGATGATGCCAACCAACTTACCGTTATTTGTTTTTGATTATGTTGTCCAAAACTATTATTTACAAAGAACCTTATTCTTTACTGCCTATTCCAATGAAGAAATTCAAAGTCAATTGGTGACCCAGGATGATTTTGACGAGATGTATTACGTAAATCGCACGATTCCTGGTGAAGTGCTGCGCGAATTTACGCGAGATAACGATTCTGGGTCTACAAATGCTAAACTATCATTAGTGAATCAACCCATCTTATTAATATGGGGTGAGTATGATGGATTTATTCCATTATCCACTGGTGAAAAATTGTTGGCTGAACTTGGCGACAATGCCGAGATGGTGGTGATGCCGAATGCAGGGCATTTACCATTTGACACATACTTTGTTGACTTTATGCAACACGTGGAGGAATTTCTAATATGAAATACGTGTATTTAAATCAAAAGGTCTTTTCAATTCGAGATGAATTCAAAGTTTATGACGACAAACAAAATGTACTTTATGAAGCGAAAGGTAAATTTATCTCATTGAATAGTCAACGAGATATTTTTAAGTCGGGTGAACTGACCCCGGTTTACACGATGAAACAAAAGGTCCTTACCTTTGTTCCAACCTATTTCTTATACGATTCACAAAAACAACAAGTGGCAAAGATGGCCCAACAATTACTTGCTTTTTTTGGGACAAAATTTAACCTCATCGTCAAAGAAAAGAAATATGACATTAGCGGTGACTTCTTTGGTTACAATTACCAAATCAAAGATGAAGCTGGCGTGGTTGTCCAAATCACCAAGAAAATTTTGAGTTGGGGTGATGCTTATCAAATCGGTATCGCCGATACCTTTGATGAAGCACTTGCAGTTGGCGTTGTCTTGATGATTGATGACTTCATTGATGATGCCCGTAAACGTCGCGCTGCTGCAACCATCGGCGCTACAACCAGTGCAAATCGTCCATCAAATGGATCGGGACCGAATCGCGGTGGAAGAAGATGAAAACATTCTTACTGAATCTATCAAAACAAATTCTCAAGCCATTTAAGAAAAGTTTTCCTAGATTTCCAGAAGCGATGATTACCTCAGTCGTATTAGGTATCTCGATTATTTTTTATAATGAAAGCCTTTGGAATGCTATGAACTTGGATGATCCCATTTATCGGGTTATTAATAACCTCAACATTACGTTGTTTCTGGTGGTTCCTTTATTGATTGTCTTAACTTTAGCAAGAGAAAAATGGTCACACGTCAAATCAATCCGGTTGATTGGTTCCCTTATGGTTTTGGTTGCGGCTTTATCCATTTTTACTTTTTTACAAACCGAATCTGCTTTTTTTGTTGAACTCCACGTGTTTATGAATTTATCCTATGCGTTCTTCGGTATGGTGATCATTCTTCCTTATCTTTGGAATCAAAAAGATATCGCGATCGGTATCACCTTGTTTTTCACCAAGTTGTTTACTTCTGCATTTTACGCCTCGATTTTGTTTCTTGGTGTCTTCGTCATTATGATCACAAGCAATATCTTATTTAACTTACAATTTGAGTTGATTATCTATGCTCACTTATTGATTTTGGTTGTGACATTTATGTTTGTACCGACTTTTTTAGATGCTTTTCCTACATCTGAATATGAGCTAACCATGAAAAAGGACGTGCATCAAGTTTGGCAAACCGTTTTTAAATTTGTCGTTGCTCCTGTTATCTTTGCATTCACCTCACTCATTATCCTTTACTTGTTGATTGGTTTTTTTGAAACGTCTACGTTTGACGCTGAAGTATATATCTTCTCAACCTTTGTCATCGCGTTTGTTGGTATTTCCACCCAAGTTTTCTTATCACAGTTTAAAAATATGAATCGCTTCTTGAGTTTGTTTGTGAAGTATTTTCATTATTTTTTACTTGTTGTCATGGTTGGATTTTATCTTGAGCAATTCAAACGGATCGGTATCGAAGGTTTATCCTTAAATGCGGTCGTGGAAATCACCTTAGGACTGTGGCCACTAACGTACATATTCTTTGTAATTAAACAAGACAAACTTGCAGTAAAACGCGGTCTTATTGCCTTGATTGGTGCCTACTTACTCGTTGCTTCCGTGCCGGGTTTAAATGCTGTGAGTGTCACCGCATTCTTCCTCAACAATCAATTTCGCCAAACCCTTGAAGTCAATGAGATGTTAGATGAAGACAATCAAATTATTCATCAAGATACGTTAGAAGAAGAAGTCTATGACTCGTTATTACAGTCCGTTAATCAAATGGCGCTTTTGGGATTGTCTAGGTTCCCAATCATTCCAGAAGGTTATGAACACCCAACTGATTTCGATACCACCTTTGGTTTTAAGGCGATTGATCCAATAGACCCGAACGAAGAATCGTTATTTTTCTCACTATCATTATCCGTAATTGATTTATCTGCATTTGATTATGAATCATTAACGTATGTGAGTTCCTCTTCAGGTTTGGTAGAAAATGCATATGCTGGCAATGGATTTACGATGAGTGTTGATGAGGATGTTGTCAATCATGTGTACACATTAACGATTACAAGAAATAACATATCAGAATCTTTAGACCTTTATGAAGATATTGCGGTTGTGTTATTTGAACGTCTTGAAGAAAATAATTATGAAACCGAAGTGATGGAAGAATTAAAAGTGACGGTCACCTTTGATTCATTTATCCTCGATTTTTGGATTTTATCTTTATTGTCAAATCAATATGAAACGTTTAATGATTTCTCAATGGGATTTTATTTGGGAATTACTGCCTTACCGATTTAAATGCTTTTAAGTCTCAGCCCAACGAATTGGGGAAAATTAAAACTTGCTAATCGCATCGTGATGGCACCGATGTGTATGTATCAGGCCAATGAATCTGGTGTGATTCAACCCTTTCACTATACTCATTACACAACCCGGGCCTATGGCGGGGTTGCCATGGTGGTGGTGGAAGCAACCTCAGTGGAAGCTCGGGGGCGAATTTCCAATCAAGACCTAGGCATTTATGATGATGAACACATCGTCGGCTTAACCGCCTTGGTCAATCAAGTTCATACCGCTGGAAGTCTAATTGCAATTCAATTGGCACACGCTGGAAGAAAAAGTGGCATGAATGAATCCCAAGCGATTGCTCCAACTGCCATTCGATTTTCCCAAGATTATCCCGAACCGAATGCCATGTCATTAATCGATATTCAAACGGTCATCCTTTCATTTAAGCATGCCGCTCGCCGCGCTCAACAAGCAGGATTCGATGGCATTGAAATTCATGGCGCGCATGGTTATCTCATTAACCAATTTATCTCTCCACTCACCAACCAAAGACGTGATCAATATGGGGGAAACCTTGCCAATCGTTTTCGATTTTTAAAAGACATTCTTGAAGCGGTTCATCAAGTTTTCTTCGGTGAAATTTGGGTGAGGTTATCTGTGGATGAATACGCAGAAGGTGGTCATCATCCCGAACAAACCATCCAAGGTTTAAAACTGATTCAATCCCTAATCGCTGGCGTGAATGTCAGTAGTGGCGGGGTCGTCCCATTTCCAATCAAAGCCACACCGGGTTACCAATTACCTTTTGCAAAAGCAATAAGACAAATGGGTATTCCTACGATTGGTGGAGGCTTGCTGACCACCCTTGATCAAATCGAAGCCGCCTTAAAAGAAGATGCAGAATTGATTTATTTAGGTAGAGAACTTTTGTTAAATCCCTATTTTGTTTTACAAGCCATAAAAAAGCATGCGCCAGAGCGCATGCTGAAACCCTATCAACGGGGATAATTAATCCTCGTCCTTGTTTGATTGAGACGGTTTCTTTTTTTTCATCGACGTCCAAATAGTCGATGGTTTTGCTTTTCCAAATCGCACAAAAACTGAGATTGCTGCAATGAGAATGACTTCTTGTTTCGAGACTTGAACAATAATGTTATCCTACTGACTGAAATGGTCAATGTCAAGCAATGGTTAACCTTTGGTTTTGAGAAAGGTATAATTAAACCATGATTACAAACAGAAG
>CAMBSI010000046.1 GCA_945870555.1 Staphylococcus epidermidis
GGTGGTTTCTTTCCTTATGTTGCCCAACTTAGTGAGCAAATAACCAACAGCGAACTATTAGAAACATTCTTCTTTTTGTCGATTTTGTTGATCTTGAATACCATTATCAACTTGCCATTTAATTACTATCGAACGTTTTCAATCGAGGCTCGTTACGGGTTTAATAAAAGCACGAAATCGTTATTCTTTAAAGATGTGCTAAGAAACATTGTTCTTTCTACCGTGTTAACATCAGGCATCGCCGTCTTATTAAACGCCTTATATATTGGATTAGGTGACATGTTTGTTTTTGGCGCATGGATTGCCTTATCCGTGATCATTGTGATTTTGTTTATGCTCAACACCAAAGTCTTTGTCAAAATCTTTAATAAGCTTACCCCTTTACCGGATGGAACATTAAGGGATTCGATTCAAGCCCTCGCGACCAAAACGGGTTTCAAAGCAAAGGCAATCTACACGATGGATGCATCCAAACGTTCAAGTAAATTGAACGCATTCTTCTCGGGGTTTGGGCCTATTCGCGAAATCGCCTTGTTTGATACTTTAATAGCAAAATTAAATGAAAAACAAATCTTATCTGTCTTGGCTCATGAGATTGGCCATGCGAAACACTTTGATGAAATTAGATTAATCGTCCAACAAATCTTGGTCTTTGGGGTTTACGCATGGATGCTTAATTTGCTATTGGGCAATCAAGCGATCATCACTGCCTTTGGTTTTACAGGTCCATTCTTTGCATTTTCGTTAATCCTTTTTGGATTTTTGATTGAACCCTTTGATTTCTTATTAGGTTTACCCACCAATTGGTTATCAAGAAGAGCAGAATATGCTGCCGATGCATTTGCAGTCGAACAAGGGTACAAAGAACCGATGATGGGTGCACTAAAAGTGTTGGTCAAAGAAAACTTTGGTAATTTAACGCCACATCCGCTTCAAGTGATCTTAACGTATTCTCATCCACCGATGCATGACCGGCTTGCCGCGATTGAAGCATTAAAGGGTTAATCCCCTCCCACGACGACGTCATATTGTTTGGTGAGTTCGATTTTAAATTTTGGCGTAAGTAAACGTCTTTTTCTTAATACCCGTTGATAACTTTCAAGGGCGATTTCTGGTGTGTTGGCTTCTTCAGAAATATGGGCGAGATAAACCGATTTGGTATTCGGCCCAATCATTTCCGAGAAGAACATCGCACTATCTTCATTGGAAAGATGGCCGCTATCACCAAGGATTCTAATTTTTAAATCGTGACTGCGATTGGTTTGCAAAAGCATCTTGACGTTATGGTTGCTTTCTAAAATATAGTGGTGTTGGTTTTTCATCAGTTGTAAGTTTTTTTCGGATAAATAACCGGTGTCGGTAACATAGACCAATGATGATTCTCCGTCTTCAATGACAAATCCAACTGGATTTTTTGCATCATGGGATATCGCAATTGGGATAACTTTAATGTGTTGGAAAAACTTAGGTTGATAAGGTGTGAGTTCGTGATCAAGGTCGACCATCATCGTTCCCTTGGTCGCGTATCGTAGTTTTGCATCAAAAAAATCTTTTCCCATGATGTGATCACTATGTTCGTGGGTAAAGATGACGGCATGAACTTGTTCCATCACATATGGGGTTTTTGCAAAGGTTTCTTTTAATCTTGTTTTGGTTAATCCTGCATCAATTAATAGCAAAAACCCTTTGCTTTCAACAAGGGTGGCATTTCCTTTTGATCCAGAAGCAAGGATAAAAAACTTCATTATTCTTCGATGTCAGGTGCGCCGTGTTCTTGGCGAATTTGTTTTAAACGGGATTCGTAATCTTCACTTGGGTTATCAAAGCGTCCATAGTTTTTGAAGAATAATAATGGGACGATACCCGTTTTACCATTACGGTTCTTCGCGACAATGATTTCAACCAACTCAGCATATTCGCCAACTTCTTTGGTGAGCGCTTCGACTTTTTCTCGTTCTTCTTTAAAACGTTTCTTTTCATCTTGGGTGACGTTCTTACTGAAACCAAGGTTCTTATAATATCCAGGGCGATACATGAGGAAGACAATATCTGCGTCTTGTTCAATGGCACCAGATTCACGCAAATCGGATAAATAAGGTCGTTTATCATCACGGGAGTCGACTTGACGGGATAATTGGGAGATGACCACCACCGGCACCTTCAGGTCTCTAGCGAGCTCTTTTAATGAACGGGAGATGTTTGAGACTTCGACTTGGCGTGATTCAATTCGTTTTTCACCGGTGGTAATTAAACCAATATAGTCAACCACAATTAAACCTAAATCATCATGAGCGGCTTTTAATTGTCGCGATTTTGCCAAGATATCAATTAACTTAATCCCTGGGGTATCATCGATAAACATTTTGGTGTTCCCAATATTCTTAATCGATTGACCCACGGTCGCTTTTTGAGCGGCGGTCAGGAAGCGTGTGCCGGTTTGAATGTTATCTAAAGATACAGTTGCGTCGGTTGCAATCAAACGGCGAACGAGTTGTTCGGAAGGCATTTCTAAAGAAAAGACAGCGACCGAGATTGGATTTAATTTCACCGCGTTATAGGCAACGTTCAATGCAAAGGCGGTCTTACCAACGGAAGGACGAGCGGCGATGATTGTCATTTCCCCTTTTTGCAAACCGTGCGTGTAATCATTAATTTTTTTATAACCCACATCGATGCCGGTTAAACCATCAGGACGTTGATAAATTTTTAAATCTGCTTCTACGCGTAACGACACTTCAAGCGCCGTTTTAAATTTCTCGATTCGGCGTTTTTCTGCAATTGTGCGTAAGGAAGTTTCTGAACGGGATAAAAATTGAATGATTTCATCAATTTCTTCAGTTTCATAGGTTTGGCGAATTTGATCAATTGTCGTTAAATAATCTCGTAAGACTTTGTTATCTTGAAGAATGACGAGATAAAAATCAAGGTTCGATAAAGAAATCACGGCGTCTAATAATTCCTTTAAATAATCAATACCGCCAGCATTCACACTTTCTTTCATCAATCCAAGTTCTTCAAGTACGGTTTGAATATCCACTGGTAAGCGTTTATCAAATAAATTACGAATCGCTTGATAGATAACTTGGTGTTGCGATGATTTGCCAAAAAAATGATCAACAGTTACCCCGTTAATACATTGGGCCAATGCATTGCTATTGGTCATCATCGCCCCAAGGACGATTTTTTCTGCTTCCGTGTTGTGTGGTAGCGGTTTTGCCATGGCTTATTTACTTTCAGTGACGTGGACGTTGACAATACCGACAACGCCTTTATGAAGTTCAATTTTAAGACGGGTAAATCCAAGTGCGTTCACCAAATAGTGATCAATGAATTTGCGTTTATCAATGGTTAGTTGGTGCTTTTCTTTTAAGGCGTCCACGATTTGCTTGGTTGAAATCGTTCCCACCATGCGACCATCTCCTGCGATTTTAGCCTTAAATTCTAAGGTAATCGAAGCAAGTTTGCCAAGTAGTTCTTGGGCTTCCGCAACCTTTTTGGCTTCAACATCGAGTAATTCTTTTTGTTGTTCGTCGCGAATTTCTTTTCCACGGGAGGTTAAGGCAACCGCTAATTTGTTAGGGAATAAATAATTGGCAGCGTAACCATTTGCCACATCAATTTCTTGATCTTTTTTTCCAATATTCTTAACGTCTTTTAATAAGATCACTTTCATTGGTTTAGTTTCCTTCTTTGTTTTGCATTTCTCTCGCACGCGTGAGATATTCTTTCAACGTATCGATCACCCTCACTTTAACCGATGCAACGGTTTCAAGGGTTTTGGTTTCATAACCTGCCGCGGTGTAATGACCGCCACCACCAATTTTTTCCATGAGCATGGCCATGTTAATCGCGCCATCACTTCGACAGGAGACTTTAGTATAACCATTTGGCGAGATTCTGCCAATGACGATTGCTGCCTTCACGCCACGCATGTCCATGATTGCGTTGGCAACTTTGGCAATCATTGCCGTGTCTTCAATCACTTCTTCCTCGTTAAAGGTGGCAAGCAAGACGTCATTTTCAATATTTTCTGCACCCGCGGTGACACGGTTGATGACCATAAGGTCGTTATAATCTTCTTTAAGTAATTCGTGCGCTTTGTTTGTATCTGAACCTTTTTCAATTAAGAAACGTGACGCATCAAACGTTCTTGGCCCAACCGTTTTAAGTTTGTAATAGTTCGTGTCTAAGTAAATACCTGCCAACATGATGGTTGCAATTAAAGAAGGAAG
>CAMBSI010000047.1 GCA_945870555.1 Staphylococcus epidermidis
ATGTAAAAGCGATTTGGTTCTTGTTGAATGATCAAGTCCATAACGAGGACCTCCTATCTTTATTATAAACACCTTCAGGATTGAGAAACATCTTTGGAGTGCGTATAATGGATTCGTTGCCTCCGTGGTGGAACTGGTAGACGCAATAGACTCAAAATCTGTCGGGCGTGAGCTCATGTCGGTTCGAGTCCGACCGGAGGCACCAATCGCACTTGCGCTCGTAGCTCAGCTGGATCAGAGTACAACCCTCCGAAGGTTGGGGTCGCACGTTCGAATCGTGCCGAGCGCGCCAATCATCAAGACCAAATCAAAGCGTTTTAATTGGAATCACTAGCGTATGGGATGTCCACTTCTTGGTGATTAAACGATAAGAAAACAAGCTAAATTTAAATGTTTCATCAATGATTAATGCGATAAAGATTCCAAAAATATCTAATGAAAATACAAAGGTAAAAAGTAAAGTCCCACCGATTGCAAATAATAATAATGAAACCAAGGATACTTTTCCCACAAACCAAGCATCTCCCGTAATTTTTAAGGATTCACCGATGATGACATTCACCGCACGAATTACTTCGATAATCAAGTTAATCCAAAGAATCGATTCAATGACATGAATTAATTCATTAAGTTCTTCCCCATGTAAGTTTTCCGCGGTTGTAAAAATCGAGATGATTTGGTTCGGAAAGAATAAGATGATTACTCCAAGCATTAAGGTCGTAATCGCGCTCATCATCGCGGCTTTAATAATTCTACTTTCTGCTTTTTTATAGCTTTTTCCACCAACATAAAAGCCAGTTTTAATCGCGGTTGCATGAGCGAGCGCGGCTGCGGGAATGAAGGCAAATCGAGAAATATGCTCCACGGTCACGCGAGCGGAAGTTTCAATGCCCGATGGATCAAGAATATTTAAGACTGTGATGACCACAGACATCGCACCTAAAAATACAAAACTTTCAATTGCAGAAGGTAAACCGATGAAGATTGAATCTTTTAAAATTCGTTTTGAAGTTACTGGAGATTCACCTATCCCTTTAGGAAGATGCATATTTGCCAAAATGATCAAGACGACCGTGGATAAAAAGTGGGCAATAAAAGTAGCCCAAGCAACACCGAAAACTCCGAGTTCAAGAACAAAAATAGCAACATAATTCAAACTGATATTCACAATGTTAGCGACTAAATTCGCAATCATTGGAGATTTATCATGTCCTAACGCTCTCATATAATTCGCAAGAATCGGATTGATTGCAATAAAAATAGAGGCACCCCCAACAATCAAACCGTATTGAATCGCAAGGTTTGCGATGGAAGCATCTTCAATGATGATATTCATCAGCAACGGATAAAATAAAAGAATAAGACCGGTAACTCCGATGGCAATCATTAGATTGTTTTTGATACTAATCAGTGCGGCTTTTTTTGTTAATTCAACTTCCTTTGCCCCAGCATATTGAGTAAAAAGTGCAAGGGTTCCATTCGATAAAATGATGAATGCAACATTAATAAAATTAAGGTAGGTAATTGAGGTTCCAACTGCAGCTACCGCTTGAGGACTTACCGCATACAACATAAGGGTGTCAGAAATCGAAACCAAAACGGAAAATAAAATCTCAATAAATAAGGGCCAAAAGATACTTGAAAAACGATGGTGATGGAGTTTCATAGTTTTAAACTTTTACCATTATACGCTTTTTGAATGTATAGACAATCCATAAAGGTTTAAACTTGAAATCAAACCAAAAGTTGTATATGATAAATGGGCGCTTACATAGGAATCCACGCGCCGACGTAGCTCAATTGGCAGAGCAACTGAATCGTAATCAGTAGGTTGTAGGTTCGATTCCTATCGTCGGCACCAGCACGCATGGATGTTTAGCTCAGCTGGGAGAGCATCTGTTTGACGTACAGAAGGTCGGGGGTTCGATCCCCTCAGCATCCACCAGACAATAAATTTACTGCGGAAACGCAGTTTTTTTATTCAAATCATAAAATCTTTGATAAAATATAAAAGATGAATCAAATTAGTACAACATTCGTCTTATCTTTAAGTCCAAATTGGATCGATTTTAGTCTTGCTGGAATCTTACTGCTCTTTGTATCAACGTATATTTTTACATTTGTAAGAAGAAAGGTATTTGCGATACCATTTATAGTTTTATCAATTGCAATTCTTGTGAATTATTGGTTGTCTTCAATTTCAATTTTAACGATTGTTTTGATTATCACGTTTATTCTGCTCACGAATGTTTTCGTTGCCATCAACAACACGGAGCTTAAAGCAAAAATTGATCGCATGTTTAAGTTTGGAAAAAACAATGAATCCATGGCCTTTATCAACTACGATAAAGAGATGATTTATGAACTCATTTTTGATGCGGTTTCGTTTATGTCAAAAAACAAAATCGGAGCGTTAATCACCCTAGAACGTTCCACCAAGTTAGATGAGTACACAAAAAACGGCGTCCTCTTAAATGCCCCGATTACCTCTGAAATCTTAACCACCATCTTTTATCCAGGTACGCGATTACATGATGGTGCAGTCATCGTTCGTGGAAGTTTTTTACTTGCTGCTAACGTTTATTATCAACCAACGACAAAACCGGTTTTAGGTAAGTTAGGGTCTCGCCATCGGGCTGCTATTGGCATTTCAGAATTAACCGATGCGGTGACGATTGTCGTTTCCGAAGAAACTGGACGTCTTTCTTTGACTTATGGGGGTCAACTTGAGCCTGTTTATCTGGACACGTTTAAACAAACGTTAGCCAATTATATGGAAAACAGACCTCATGCTGAAAATTAATTGATGGTTAAATATTTTGGAACGGATGGTTTTCGCGGTTATGTCGGTCAACAACTTACCACACAACACGCGTATCGTATCGGACGTTATCTAGGTTCGATTACGTTAAAAGAAGATGTGATTTTTGTTGGGCAAGATACACGTGTATCTTCTCAAGCATTAGCTTTCGCATTGTTCTCTGGAGCGATGGCATCGGGTGCAACTGTGGTTGATTTAGGTGTCATCACAACACCGGCAATTTCTTACTTTTTACAAAAACAAAAAAAAGGTTTTGGGGTGATGGTATCTGCCAGTCATAATCCTTATTACGATAATGGCATTAAGTTATTCAATGCGGATGGGGAAAAACTATCAAGTGACATTGAAGAAAAAATTGAAAAATATATCGATTCAATCGAGGATACATTACCATTTGCAACAGGGAAATCGATTGGTAAAATTGATCCCCTTTCATCCACCTATACCGAACGTTATCTACAATTTCTTCTAGGTTTATATCAACCAAAAGGAAGATCGTTAAACATTTTAATCGATACTGCAAATGGTTCTGCATCCGCGATTGCTCCAATGTTATTTTCTAAACTTCCATTTAAAGTTGATTTCACCAATCAACAACCAAATGGATACAACATCAATGATCGATGTGGTGCAACCCATATCCAATCCTTACAAACCGCAATCAAAAAAGGAAATTATGATTTAGGTTTTGCTTTTGATGGTGACGCCGATCGGATGATTGCAGTCACCTCCGATGGTCAAGAAGTGAACGGGGATGCCTTACTCTTTTTGAATAGTCGGTCGATGTTTAAGCAACAACCAAAACTAAAGAAAAAAATTGTCATCACCCAAATGAGTAATTTCGGATTAAAAAAAGCCCTTGTTCAATTAGGGATTGAATACGTCGAAACCAATGTTGGTGATAAATATGTGCAAGCGGCGCTTAAAAAAGAGCAATTAATTCTTGGTGGTGAGCAATCCGGACATGTCATTTTCTTAAATGAATTGAACACGGGCGATGGCTTGATTTCTGCAATTAAATTATTGAATATCCTTCAAGAAACCAAAGAAAGTCTCGGTCAACTTGTGGTATCATTGAAAAGATATCCACAAGTGCTTAAGAATATCGTGGTTGAGAATAAATCCGAAGTGATGAACCATCCGGATTTACAACTGCTCATCCAAGATATCCAAGGGCGTTTAGGTCAAGATGGGCGCATACTTGTGCGCGCATCGGGAACCGAATCGTTAATCCGTGTCATGGTTGAAGCATTAGCCCCCCAGCAATGTGAAAGCCTGGTGATGGAAGTGATTCGTTTTATTGAAAGTACATTTATCAACTAACAAAGGGGGAATTGTACATGTGTGGGATTGTCGGCTCGGTCGGTGAAACGCAATTACGTCAATATTTACTTA
>CAMBSI010000048.1 GCA_945870555.1 Staphylococcus epidermidis
GATGATTGATGGTGCACCCATTAGTCAATATAACTTTGTGCTGACCCCAGGTGACGTGGTGATGATTGGTCGGTACAATCCTCAAGAAGTACAAACCCCTACGCCAAAAATTATTTATGAAGATGATGAGTTGTTGGTCATTGAAAAACCGACCGGATTGTTAACAATTGCGTCGGATAACGAAAAGAGTCAAACCGCATTCCGTGTCATGATGGATTATATTCGAGAAAAAGATCCATATGCACGTCTTTATGTGGTTCACCGTATCGACCGTGATACGTCTGGTGTCCTGATGTTTTGCAAAAATGAAACCTTACGGGATGAGATGCAAAAACAATGGAACAGTATCGTTTCTAAACGTGGTTATTATGCAATCGTCGATGGTATTCCGATCGAAAAGAAAAAAACCATTCACACATGGTTACATAAAACGTCAACGCAAATTATGTATTCTCGACAATATGAAGATGACGAAGGTAAAGAAGCCATCACCCACTATGTGGTAAAAAAAGAAATGAAAGAGCATAGTTTTCTAGATGTCAAAATTGATACGGGTAGAAAAAACCAAATTCGTGTTCATTTAAAAGAGTTGGGCCACCCGGTGATTGGTGATGATAAATACCACGCCTTAACCAACCCGATTAAACGCCTAGGTTTGCATGCTTACGCATTAGAATTGATTCATCCTGTCACCGAAAAGAAATATTCTTTCTTTTCACCGCTTCCTGGTTTAATGAAATCCTTTATTGAAGGTCGCCATGGTGATAAATCTAATAAAAAGTAATTCGGTATAATGAAACCATGAACTTTCAAACCTTAAAGCGTCAACTTCATCATCAATGGTTAATCCGTACCAAAAGTCTTCGCGCTGCTTGGGATAATCCCACATCTTTATTGCGTTATATCACCTATCTCGTCTTCATGGGGATCATGTTTTATGCGTATGCTTTGGTTACCAATCTCTTAACCATTCCATTGAGTGGTGATTATGTCCTCCAACAAATTCCTTTTTATTTGAATGGATATGATGATTGGTGGCATTTCTTTCGAACGGGTGAATTTGTCTTGTGGGATTCATCAACTTATCTTGGTGCAAACCATATTGGTTCCAACTCCTTTTATTATTATTTGAATCCATTCTTCATGCCGATTTTACTATTCCCAAGGGCATTGGTCCCCCAAGGCATGGCGATCCTGATGATTGGGAAAATGGTTGGGGCATCCTTGACCTTCCGACTTTACTTAAAATATTTTCAAGTCAAAGAAAACCACGCCCGAATTTTTGCGATGGCATATGGATTTTCTGGTTGGATGGCGTATTACTTATGGTTTAACCATTTTATGGAAGTGGCCGTGGTTCTCCCATTGGTGCTACTCGGGATTGAAAAGTTATTCAAGGAAAAGAACTTTAAATTCTTAGCATTGAGTTTATTCCTGATGGGCATTACCAATTATTTCTTTTTGGTTTCCACAAGTTTTACGGCTGCTTTTTATGCGCTCTTTCGTTATACCCAAACGATTGGAAAACGAAATCTTAAGGCCAATGCGAGTGTGGCTGGCCTTGGCATCCTTGCCTTTGCAACTGGTATTCTCATGTCTGCATTTGTTTTCTTACCGTCGGTGATGGTGGCCCTTACCTCAAATCGCGTCAGTGAGGCTTGGTACCTCGATCAATTGGTTGCAGCCTATCAAGCAAATGACTATCAATTGCTTTGGCGTTTATTGACGGTATGGATGAACCAAGGTGGCGTAGAAGAACCTTATAATCAATTTTATCCGTTGATTTCATTCTTGTTTCCAACGGTAAGTAATCGTAGTTCAACATTATTTAAAACCGGTAGTTATGACAACACGATTTCGAGTTTGTTTGTGTATACCCCGTTGACGATGTTGTTGGTTCCTTCCTTGATCCATAGTTATATGAAGAAGAAGTGGTCACACTTTGTTGGACTAGGTCTGGTCCTGTTCATGCTATTTACACCGATTACATACCAGTTGGTACATGGTTTTACGATTGATTATGGTCGTTGGCAAATCTTTGTGGTGGCCATTTTAATTGCCTACATCGCGGTCAATTTTGAACAACGCATGCAATTCAAACGTTGGTATTACGATGCATCGTTTGCCACGATTTTTTCCCTTGCGATTTATGCGGTGCTCGTCGCGGTTGCCAATGAAAACCAATTTTTCTTTACAGAGATGGAAGAACGGCAATATGTTGCGGCATTCGCTTTATTTTATATGGTGGTTGTCTATTGGTATTTCCGAAAAGATTTCCGCAAAAAATCATTACCTGAAACCATGCAAACCGCCATCTTTTTTGAAGCGATTGTGATGGGCACCTTGATCATGAATATGCACGGGCTGATCAGTTATCCAAACAACCTCGACAACGGGTTAGACTTGATTCGCGACCAACGAGATATCGTTGAAGAGATGAAAGCGAATGATGATGATTATTTCCGCGTTTATAACTTAAATGCTGGAGAATCCACCAACCTTGGGATGCGTTTAGGTTATAACGGGCTGACCGCTTTCCATTCGCTATATAATTTTTATACATCTGATTTTAATAACTATTCCCACATGAATTATAACTATCGTGGATGGTCGATGGGATATCACGAAAAGCGTTATAACCTTGATCTTTTCTTAGGCATTAAATATTACGTCATGCAAAATGTGTATGATTCCTATACCCGTTCACAAGAGGTGAATCCAGAAACTGGCATCTATGATTATCTTTACCAAAATGTTCCCCATGGTTTTGTGAAGAGTCCAACCTTATCCACGAATAAGAATTCGGTTTACGTTAATGAGAACTTTATTGAAGGTGGTTTTTCTTACGATACGTTATATCGCAATGATCAAATCGAAGGACAATTTGGGAATCGTTTCTTTAACAATTCCACCACCGAAGTGTTAAACAATGAAGAACTCTACCTCAAAGGAAACATTCTTGCGAACACGGATGTGGATGCAATCCTCGAAGAAGCACCACATTTAAATGTTCCGACCAATCTGGTTCGTTCGATTGATCGTATCAATGCGCAGGTGAGTCAAATTGCCTGTGAGGATGATAATGGTAATCCAGCCATCTTCTCACCAAGTCATCTTTTAAGATTAGAAACTTGTGATGTTACGCCAATTCCAAACAATGCCACGCTTAATGGATTTCAAGGTGAGTATGAACCGATTCATTTAACCCCTTCATCTGGTAACCATTTTGGTGATGATCCCGAACATTATTTCTTTGCATTACAAATGCGCTTATCCCATTATGCAACCGTATATTTTTTTGATGAACAAAACGACATCATTCTTCGCGATGCTCATTCTTTTGTCAACACCTCTTTTAAATTTATGCGTGGCTATTATCCAACGCGACCGGTCAGCCGGATTGTCATCGTCCCCAAATTCAGTGAGGGTAGTATGTATTATCCTGTGCTTTATCAAGAACCTTATGCTGCATTTCAAAATCGCATTGAAAACCTTCAAGCGTATCCATTAGAAAATTTTGAGCATACCGCAAATACGCGTCGATTCTCAACTGACTTTGATCAATCGCGTATGATTGTTTTAAACACGACCTTTGATCCGGGATGGCATGTCGAACGTCGATATCCAGGTGGAGAAAAAGACACCACGCCAATCTATTTATCACAAGGTGGATTTGTTGGGTTTTTATCAGGCGTTGGTCCGACAGATTATATCGTCAAATATCAAACACCTTATTTATCAGAAGGTCTACTCATTTCCTTAGCAGGCTTTGCAATATTTGGCGGCGTCATTGGGGCAACGTATCTGGTTGAATCCAAAAGAAAACAAAAAGATAAAGTCGCAACGCGTTAGTGTTGATGGACCACTTTATAAATATAATTTTTTGCCATTTTTGTCATCTCTGACACTTGGCGAATGGCGTCTTTCATCGATATACCGGTGGCTGTTAATGAATTCACAAGGTTGCGTATTTCATCTTCAGATAGTTTGATACCAAACTCATCTTTGTTGCCTTCAACCATTACCACCATTTCCCCTTTGAGGGTGGCGGGATCAATGTCCGATAATTCTTGAAGGGTACCTTCAATATATTCTTCGTGTATCTTCGTTAATTCTCTAGCAATACAAGCTTTGCGATTTCCAAGCACTTCTAAAAGATTCTTGATCGTCAC
>CAMBSI010000049.1 GCA_945870555.1 Staphylococcus epidermidis
CGGAAGAAACTGGAGTGGGAATTAGTACGATTTTCTCATTGTCCCAATCAGACCTTGTGGTGGGTTATGCTTATCAGGCAACCGTCGATGGAAATGGTGGCCGACGTTCCGTGACGTTTCGGTTAACGATTTATGGAAATAAATTTCAAGGTTTTGAAGTGGTCGATCACCGCGAACATAACGCTTTTGGAGTCAAACAATTTAACGCCTTAACCAATGCATTGCCGGGAACAGAAGCTGCCTTTGAACTCGTGAACGTCATCTTAATCCAAGCAAATGCGGCTCGTTCAGGCATCTCTGAAACCTATGATGGCATGATGCCGGCGATTGAACGCATGACAGAAAGGTATTTAGGTTTATGAAATTTTTAAAATCGACATGGTTGATATTGCTTTTGACCGCATGCTCAACAGGAAGTGTTTCTTCACTTTCATCTTCTTTCGTTTCCTCTTCAGATGCGATGAGTTCAAACACCATATCGTCATCAAGTTCAACGTCACCATCTTCATCATCTTTAGTAAGCGCTTCTACCTCAAGTGCCACATCGACTGTACTTTCTTCATCCATCACACCAACCCTCAATCAAGATTGGGTGCTTGCCATGGGTAACATTAATCCAATCAATTTTTATGGTGTTGAAGAAACCTTACCAGCGAATCTTGCTGCGGAAAATGTCACCAACGTTCATGCAGTCTATAACCTAGACGGAACCTTATTTGGTTATGCATATGAAGCAAAAGTGGATGGTAATGGTGGACCGAGATCGAACCGTTTTCGCGTTGGTCTTGCCAACGGCATGTACGCTGGTTTTCAATCCCTTTTTAACCGAGAACATTTAGACATCGGATCCGTGATTATCGATGCTTTGGTAAATGACCTGGCGGGTGTAAATGCTGAATATTTATTGGCAATGGGAATCATGCTTGATGCCAACGCAACCCTTACAGGCTTGACTGCTTCTGTCACCTTAAACGGAATGGCGGGTGCACTTGAAACCATCACCGCTCACTATTTGTCAAAAATTCAAGTAGAATAATACATAGAGAGGATCATATTTATGCCAAAACCATTTATTCCACCCATGAAAGGTAACAAAACCCCTTTCCTACCAAACCAACCAAAACCAACGGTGAATCGTCCTGCTGTTAACGTTCCTAAACCATTAAGCCGTCGTCCTGGTGGTCGTGGCGGATAATTCTTTCATCTCTTAACAATTTTGGTCATCTTTTCATTGAACGGATGACCTTTTTTATTTATGATATTAAAAAGTATGGAACGCATCATTATTGGTATCGCGGGTGGAACGGCTTCAGGGAAAACAACCCTTGCCGATATTCTCGTCACCGAATCTGGTAAAGCAAATGCATTAATCGTTCGTCTTGATAATTACTACCGCAATCGAACCGATTTAAGTTTAAATAAACGTGCGGCTTTAAACTACGACCACCCGGATGCCTTTGATGTTGAACTCGTTGTTCAACATTTAAAAGCCCTTAAGCAAGGGAAAACCATCCATCAACCCACTTATGATTACGTCAATCATTTACGGGCGGAAGCAACCATTGAAACCATCGCTGCACCAGTCATTATCATTGAAGGTATTTTAACGTTTGCGATTCCAAATTTATTAAAGCTGTTGGACTTTAAAATTTATGTGGATACGCCTTCAGATATTCGCGTTTTAAGACGGGTTCAACGTGACATCGAAGAACGCGGTCGAACCTTTGCAAGTGTGAAAGAACAATATAGTAATACCGTCAGACCGATGCATGACCTGTTTGTAGAACCTTCAAAAGTTCATGCAGACATCATTGTCCCAGAAGGTGGATTTAATCCAAAGGCAACCGACTTGTTGCTCACAAAAGTTGCCTCACTCGTTCAAGAATTCCGTCAATCAGAAAAATCAAAAAAATAAGTTTACTTTGTTTTTTGAGTTGCTTGTTTATGTGCAAGTTCGATTTGTTTACGAACCCGTTCGAATTCTTTAGGATCTTGAATATCATTTAATTCCAAATAGAAAACTTTGTTTGCGGGGACTTTATAGTTCTTAAAGATTCTTTTTAATACATCATAATAATTGTCATAGTGGAAATTCAAATAATCTTCTTGGCCCTTTTCGATGGTTCTTCCTCTTTTTCTTACATAGCGGAACAATTCATCTTTTGGTCTTACGAGAATGACTTGCATATCTAAATCCGGCAATCGTTTTAAGTGAGCATCTGCAATCGCATAGGTTAAGGCAACTTCAGTTGCGGTCATAAACCCTTCAAGTCTGAGCATTTCTGCAAAGACAAGATTTGAGTAAAGCGTGGAGTCACAAATCACATGGGGTAGATCTTTGGTTTTCCACATCAGTAAAAATAACGCACTATAAAAAGCATTTTGCGATAACAACGCAAACGTTTCTTTGTCTTCATAGAAATAAGGTAAATATGGGTTCTTCTCAACTGGTTCTTCTAATAGTGGATAACGGTAATAATCAGAAAGCATCTTCGCTAACGTCGACTTACCAGAACCAATGGGTCCTAAAATACCTATACGCATATCAATCTCCTCTAAATCTTTTACTATTATAGGCAGATTGATACAAAGTTAAACCATCATGTTTGAAGAAGAAAAAATACGACCTAAATCGGTCGTATTTTATCGGTTTTCTTGGATTTGTAAATTTTATCCAAGGTCAATTTTCTTACCTTTAAGTTTAAAGATCACTGCCTCACAAATATTCTTGGTATGGTCGCCGGCACGTTCCAATGTCCGAATGACATTAAAGGTATCCAGTAAACTCATCACATTCGTAGCATTGACCACTTTTGGAATTTCATTGAACGCAGTCTTTAATTTCGCATCGATATATTGATCTTGGTTCGCAATTAAATAACTTTCCTCTAAGACTGGTTTAAAAAATAAGTTTGTTGCAGCGATATACATTTTAATGAAGTCATCAAACATCCCATTGATATAAACCTTAAATGGTTCATATAAGGGTTTGGTTAAAATGATAAGTTCGGAAATTGATTTTGCATAATCACCAATCCGTTCCACATCATTAGCCACCCGAATCATGGCAATCGCGGAGCGAAGATCCTTTGCAACTGGAGCTTGGGTCGCCAAGAATGTCAGGACAGACTCGTTAATGAGTTCATCTAAATTATTGACTTGTTCGTCGCGTTTGATAATTTGTAAAGCGGCTTTACTATCCATTTTTTCTAAAGCGACTTTAACTTCTTGATGCATTGAAAGAACCAACGCAATCATCTCTTTAACGTTGTTTTCGATTTCTTTTAACTCTGCTTCAATTAATGTGACCATGTTGTTCTCCTATCCAAATCTTCCAGTAATATAACTCTCTGAACGTGGGTCTTTAGGGGTGGCAAAGAAAGTACGTGTTTCTTCTACTTCAATCAAATCTCCTAAAAGAAAGAAGGCAGTTTGATCTGAAATTCTTGCAGCTTGTTGCATAGAATGGGTGACGATCACGATCGTATAGTTTTTCTTTAATTCGTTGATGAGTTCTTCAATCTTCGCGGTCGCAATTGGATCAAGTGCGGAGGTAGGTTCGTCCATGAGCAATACTTCAGGGTCCATCGCCAGTGCTCGAGCAATACATAAACGTTGTTGTTGACCACCAGAAAGCTCAAGGGCGGATTTATTCATTCGATCTTTCACTTCATCATACAACGCTGCTCGTTTTAATGCTTCAATCACAACCCGATCAAGGTCTTTTTTTCGATAAGCTTTTTGGCAACGCGGTCCATACGCAACGTTATCATAAATGGTCATTGGAAATGGGTTTGGTTTTTGAAACACCATGCCAATGCGCTTGCGAATATCAATCACATCCGTTTTTTTGTCATAAATATTTAAAGAACCAAACTTAAC
>CAMBSI010000050.1 GCA_945870555.1 Staphylococcus epidermidis
AAGAGTTCATTATCATTCGCCACTTCTTTGACATCCATGAAAAGACTTAAGAGGTTTCCTGCAACCGTAATTAAGGTTAATGGAACACCGCGTTTGCCATTTTCAATCATAAAGCCGTTTGCTTGTAATGAGAAGTTACCTGAGGTTGGATTTAAACTTGCGTGAATACCCATCACTTCGGTGATGTAAACGCCATTACCGATTTGTGCAAAAATTTCATCTAAGGATTTTCTTCCTGGTTTCAGGACGATGTTTTGGAATCCTACACCAATTTTCCCGCCAGATCGATAGCCGTTTCCAGTGGTTTGAACCCCATCATTGTGGGCGGTATTTAAGTTATGGAAATACGTTTGTAAGACACCTTTTTTTACCACAGCCTTGTTATAGGTGGCAACCCCTTCATCATCAAAGTAAGTAAAGAATGCATTCTTCTTTAATGGCGCTTCAAGGATGGTTACTTTTTTACTTGCAACTGGTTGATTGAGTTTGCCAATCATTAACGAGGTCTTCTTTTGCACTTCTTCAGCGGATGCGCTGTCGAGGTAAGCAGATAACAAGTCTGCCACGACTTCTTTATCTAACACCACTTTGTAATCTTTAGAAGCACATTGGGTGCCGTTAAATTTAATCAATGCCTTTTTCGTAATTTTATTTACAAAGGTGTCAATGTTAAGCGTGGTTGGATCGTTCGAGAAATGAACATCCCCTTCGTTTTTTCGTTCTTGTCCTTGGATGGCCAACACACTTGCATAATAGTAATAATAATTACTCTTACGTTTAAGTTTTAAACCATAGGAGTTCATCAAGATCGCTTCCGATTCTCTTTCTTGATAGGTGCAAGCGTCGACTTGGGCGATGCGTTGGTCCGCGCCTTTTAATTTGCGTTCAATTTCAAGAAGATTTTTCTTTTTGGTTTCAATTGGAAGTTCGGCAATTGCAGGATTATAAACATTCTTTTTCTTATACTTATCAGAACCTTTAAAGATGATCGCCAATTCGTCTTTTGTCACCGTACCTGCGTTTGTGATGATTTCATTCACTAAAAATGCAGCGGTTTCTTTGGTGATTTTTTCCGTCATCGCGTAACCGATTTTGCCTTTATAAATCCCACGAGCATACAACATGATATCTTCGGATAACTTATACCCTTCAATTTGAGCGTTATATAATTTGAAACTTAACGATTTTGCGCGGGAATAATAAAGTTCAAAAACTTCAATACCTTTTTCTTTTGCGAGTGCAAAAAATACATCAAACTTTGCCATATTATTGTCCTCCTCCACGACCACCAACGGTGATTTCAGTGACACGGATGGTTGGTTGACCAACATCAGTTGGAATACTACCCGATGCGGCCCCACACATACCTTGGGCTCTTGCTAAATCATTGGCGACCATGTCGATTTTAGATAAGGTTTCATCACCTTTACCAACTAATGCTGCGCCTTTAACGGCTTCTGCGATTTTTCCATCACGAATCATATAACCTTCAGAAACCGTAAAGTTAAATTCACCGGTTGCTGGGTTGACTGATCCACCGCCCATTTTCTTTGCGTATAAACCATATTTGGTTGAAGAAATAATTTGAGCAACCGTATGAGGTCCGTTTTCAATATAGGTGTTGGTCATACGTGACGTTGGTTCGAATTTATAACTTTGGCGACGGGAGTGACCATTATGCTCTGCCTTCATACGGCGACCGTTAAATTGATCAATCATGAAGCTGTTGAGCACACCATCTTTAATCAATTGAACTTTTTGTGCTGGGAAACCTTCGTCATCGACGTTGGTGGAACCCCAACCATAAGGGATGGTGCCATCATCGACTGCGTTGACAATTGGGTTGGCCACTTGTTTACCAAGTTTATCCCAGAAGACGGATAACTTTTTGGAAACGGAAGATGCTTCGAATGGATGGCCACATGCTTCGTGGAAAATAACCCCACCAAAACCATTACCAATGACAACTGGCATTTTTCCGGATGGGCATTCTGCTGCACCTAATAAGCTAATAGCACTCTTGGCAGTTTCTAACGCCATTTCTTTTAATTTAATCTTGGTGGTGAAGAAATCAAAACCATCGCTTGCGCCTGGTCCTTCACCGAAGTTTTCAATTTTTCCATTTTCAGCTGCTACTGCAATCATATACATCCGCGTTCTGCGACGTGTATCTTCGACGAATCTACCTAAGGTATTAAAGATGGTGACATCTTTGATCATATCGGTAATGTAAACGTTGGTTCGAATGATACGCTTATCAAAAGCTGCCATCGTATCGTTTACCATCTTTAATAATTTAATCTTTTCGGTCACCGAAACAGTTTCCATCGGTTGAGATGAAAAATTAATAATTTCTTTAACCTTCACTTTTTCAAGTGCTGGTGGGGTTAACACCCTTGGTCCAGAAAAAGCTTTTCCGACATCTTGAGCAAGTTTTAATAAACTCTTTTTGGATAAATCAGAGGTATATCCATAGGCGCTTTGTAATCCTTTTAGAACCCGGATACCCGCACCATAACTATTGGCGGAAATGCGTTCTTCAATTTTTCCGTTTTCCATGGAAAGGTTTGAACTTAAGGTATCTTCTAGATAGATTTCGGCAAAATCTGCCCCGAAAGCAGTTGCTTCGGCGAGCAAGACACTGGCTAATTTCTTTGGAATCATAACGATCCTCCTCGATAATAAATATATTATAACGACTATTTTAAATCTAAACAGCAACAGTTGGTTGCGTTTTCTATCATTTTTCACCACTTTTTCATGTTTTGGTGTAAACTATCTTTACCTGGTTGTGTAGTACGTCACCTACATGAGGTTCATCGATCGGCAAAAGATCCGCTCTTGATGAATATAGCACCAGGCCTAAACTCAATCATCATGGTTTCTTGAAGGCTCAAGAAACTTTTTTATTTTAATCCCACGATATTTATGCTTTAATATTTGTCGTACCATTAAATGGTGATTGGAGAAATCAAATGAAAAAAGCAAATTTACTCACGCTAGCCTTGTCGACCGTTATCCTTGCAGGTTGCTTAGGACCACAAACTTATTTTTCGGAAATCTTTAATACGATGGAAGATTTATATTTTCCTACCCTTGATAGCCAAAATCGCATCGTTGAAAATTATGAAGTAAGTGCAGAGATCACCATTGACAGTCGTGTCCAAACCTTTGACATCTATTTCTTTAACACTGGTATACAACTGATTAACGTCTCATCAGAAACTAACGAAGGCGTTTCAACTACGCGTACATTAACGATTGTTTATGATTACGCTGCAGGTGGTATTTTTTCAAAACGTGAATTCGCCAATGAACCAAATGGTGCTGAATTAAACTTTTCAAGTTTTGATAGCGATACCTTTTCAATCTTTGATGAAGCAGTGGATGTGGTGACCAATTTATTAACAGAAGAAGTCAGAGGTATCGTGAATAATCAAGCAACCAACCTCGTCATCGGTGGTCAACCCGCAACCCAAGATCGAAAGTCTTATACGTTACCCATTGCCAACTTTATCGACTTAGAAAACTTTGAAGGTGCTGTTGGTTTTGTTCCAACATCGTTACAAGTTGTGGTTGCCTTTACAACGAGTACAAACCAAGGTGAATTTCAAATCACCGCTTCTGGTGACGGAAAATCATATGGTGCTGTCATTACCATCGGTAATCCAAATGGTGTGGTTGCCGCAGATCATTTATTAAGCAACACTGAAAAATTAACCTACACTGGCTATACTGCTTAAACGCTTCAATCAGATGACGTCGAAACCGGATGGAATGAAATCCGGTTTTTATTTTTGAACAGTCGAACGTTTAATTTCTTTTGTGATGCTATTTTTATATTTGATCAAACCAAACCCAAT
>CAMBSI010000051.1 GCA_945870555.1 Staphylococcus epidermidis
AAGAAAGACATCCTTGAAGAATCCTTCTCCGTTGGTAATCGTTGCCACCAAATAATTACTGAAAACAAATAAACCTAAACCGCCGAGGAATGTCGAGGCATAAATGACCAAATGAAATTGATTGAGGTTCACGGTTTGAAAGATAAAACCGGTGTTATAAATTTCAAAAACACTGGCGATCAAAGCAAGCAGATAAAGTATCGTCGCCATTAGCCAAGAACTTTGTTTTAAATGTTTAATATCTTGGTACGTATCAAGGGGATGGGCAAGAATATGTTTGGTTAAACGCACATCCTGGTTGATGCGTTTGATCCAGGATTGGTTAAGCAACGTTTGACCATAGGAAGTAGACATTAGTCTACCTTGAGCCCATTTCCAAACTTGTAAGGCAGCAAGGACAATGAGGATAACTAGGAAAACCCAACCGAGGTTTAATTCTAACCAGGTGTACCGAAGTTGCCAAAAGGCTTCTGAAAAACCGGCGCGATCAAACGCAATCGCATAATATTGCAACGCTTCTTCATACGCTTGAAGCCGATAATGACCTCTGGCGAGTGCCCCATTTGCAAGGGCAAACATGCTATTCATCCGAAGGACATTTTCCCATTGTGCTAACGAATAAATGCCTTCCTTAAAATTAATCAAACCTTGGTGAACCAAACTTGCAAATTCAGATCGTTGTAGCAATTGGATTTGCCCGGTACCTTTATCCAAGATCCATACATTCTCATCATCATCGGTCAAGATATCAATCGGATTGACGTATAAGCCACTGACGCGATTACCGCCATCCAGTCCACCAAATTCAAAAATTAAGTTGCCATAGCTATCATATTCGCTAATGATGCCTTCATTGGAAATCGTAAAGATATTATCAAACGCATTGATGTGGACACTAACTGGTTGAGTTTGACTCGACATCGATAAGATGGTTTGGGAGGCGATATTAAATTTTTTAACTTGTTGGTTATCAAGCGCAGAGACGGTATAGACCGAACCTTTCGCATCTAAGGCGACATGGCTTGGTGAGGTGGGAATATTACTTGCCCGGGTGATACCAAAGAAATTCGAAATCGTTTGTAGCCAACTAAAGGATGTTGTGTTCGTACCGAAAAATCCAAGAAATTCACCTTGCTCATTTAATTGCATTAAACCAGACGTTGAACCTTCTCCGACAATGTATAAAATCCCGCGAGGTCCAGAGGTCACTTTCACTGGAACATACGGTGAGTCTTCGCCAAAAATCGGTTCGGTGGGTCGATCATACGTATGTAATAACGTCATCGCCGCGTCATAGTGATAGACAACGCGATCCGTTTTATCCGCCACATAAAGTTCTCCAGCATCATTGATGTGAATGCCGGTTGGTTGGGATAAATCATCCAATAATATCTCGCCTTCACCGGTCTCCATATCAAATTTTAAGACTCTTCCGTTTCCCGTATCGGCAACATATAAATCATGACCTTGACGAACCATATCTTCTGGTTGATTCAACGTATACTCCATATCGAAATAACCTGCAGGTTCATAGGCGGTTTGGGTTTGCACATACCGACCATTCGGTCCAATCGTATAGGTTGCATATGGGGCGGATTGTTGAGTCAATCCATACACGTTTAAAGGTGTAGAAAATGGAAATACACTCACAAGCAAACCGAATAAAAGGAAAACATGACGTTTCATTATTTGATACCTGAATGAACCATCGTGTTCATGACATTCTTTTGTAAGATGACAAAAATGACCAAGTTTGGAATAAACATGATAAGACTTGCTGCGGCCGCCATGCCTTGGCCGGCGACGGTATTGCCGGTGGTGGTTAAGGTGGTCATATAGAACGCAAACGTTTTCAAACTTTCATCATTGATGAATAAGTTTGAAACTTCGGTATTATTCCAAACATTTTGGAATGCAACAATCGCAATCGTGGCAAGCGCTGGTTTTATGAGTGGCAAAATCACATACCAATAAATTTGTAAATTACTTGCACCATCAACACGACTTGCTTCAATGAGATCTTTGGGGATTTGATCAATGAATTGTTTAATTAAAAATAGACCAACGGGTATCGCTAACCCGGGAATGATATGAACCCAGAAACTATCAATTAATCCAAGACGTTCAATCACCAAATATCGTGGGATAGAAACGGAGGCTCCAACAAACATGATGGCAATATTGTTCACCCACATTAACGTATATTTGAAACGGAATTCTAATTTTGATAAGGCAAAACCTGCAAGCGATCCAATCACAATCGATGCAAAGACGGTGATGAGGGTGATCAATATACTATTAAATAGGTAGCGTGATAAAGGAATACCGGTGGATGAAGTGACGGCGAATAAATCGATGAAATTATCAAAGGTTGGGCTTTGCACAAAGAAGCGTGGCGGCCATTCAAAGAGTTCGACCAATGGTTTAAATGCGTGATTAAAAATATACACAATCGGTAAACCCATAAAGATGGCAACCGGAATGAGGATGATTAAAAATCGCCACTGAGATCGGTGGAAATGTTTTGGATTCATTTTCGTTCCAAAATAATTTGCCATTAGTCTTTTTCTCCAAATAACTTATAGGCCACTTGGCTAAACAAATAAACCATCAACAACAAAACCATCGATAAAGCAGCGGCATAACCCATATCAAAGCGAATAAAGCCATAATCATCAATATGGGTGACAATCAATTGACCGGCATTTTGTGGGGTTGGATTTTGTCCAGATAATAACACTCCAATCGAACCCGCATTAAACGTGGCGACCAAGGACATGACTGCACCAAATAACATTTGAGGTTTCATCGAGGGAATTGTGATGTAAAAGATTTCTTGGAGTTTACTTGTCATCCCATCGACATACGCCGCTTCAAATAATTCTGGGTTGATGTTTAAAACACCAGCAAGCATCGCTAAAAATCCAATGCCCATGCTACTCCAAAGGGTGACCACAATCATGATGATCATCAAATAATCCGGATTGGCTAACCATTGAATCGGTGATTCAATCAAATTTAAACTCAATAACACTGCATTTAAATAACCAGCTTCATCTCCAGAAAAGATGATGCGCCACATGACCGCCATGGCCACACCTGCCGTTAATGAAGGTGAATAAATGACCAAGGTTAAAATCGTTCTTAATCGTTGAGGAATTTGGGCAAGTAACCACGCGAGGAAGAATCCAAGTAAGTATCCAACTGGACCAACGACCACTGCAAACGTAATCGTGTTTGGAATGATTTGTTGCATGAAGGCACTATCGGCAGTAAAAATGGTAATGAAGTTCGACAACCCAATAAATCGCGGTGCTTCCAGTAAGTTAAAGTAGGTGAACGATAACACCATGCCCATCATGACCGGGATGGTAATAAAAATTAAAAAGGAAATGACATACGGTAAAACAAACAAGGTTCCGGTTTTTCGATCGCGGTAAGGTTTCGCCATGCGTTTCATGATCATGGTGGGGTACCAATCCAATTGGCTAAGGTTTCTTTACTTGGTAACACATAAGGATTTAATGGATTGCCTTGGGCGTCCATAAATCGGAATTCAATCATCTTTCGCCGAATTTCCTTATTGGCAATGATAAGTGAATCTTCAATCGCGGTTCTTAAATTAACCCCTTGGAAGACAACCTTATTCCAAATATTGGAAAGTTCGCGTTCCACCATATAGGACGCGGGAGTCTTCGCTGTATCATTGATCCATTGCCATTGGTCAAGGATCGTTTGGCGATGTTGTTGATCCCATGACATTTGACCAAATGCTTCTTGGTTTGAGGTATCCCAAAGATATTCCGGGCCATAAGCAGACACTAAACTTTCTGCATA
>CAMBSI010000052.1 GCA_945870555.1 Staphylococcus epidermidis
GATTTACCGGAACCATTATGGCCCATTAATGCAACGTATTGACCTTGTTTAATGGTGAAACTAATATCCTTTAAGACATCACGTTGTTGATCATAACGAAATGAAACATGGTCAAGTTTAATCATGTCCATAACGCTTTAGTTGAGCTAATTCAACATAAATGACGAACGCAATCCATAGGACGAGCGAGGTACCAATGATCACCCAGAAAATCCAATTGAAACCTAACCCCTCTACAAAAAACTGGGCGAGGGTTGTCCAAATGGAAATCATCAATACAAGATAAACCAGTGACAATAAAAAAAATCGTTTTCCAAATCCTTTGATGAGTCCGAAACGATTTTTTTCTTTTTTCATCGTTACCGGTAATCGATATGAGGCAACCGTCCCTTATATGGGGTCATCCTTACACCTGCTAATGTAAATAGTTTTCGAGCCGCTTGTGCAGCAATGGTATCTTTATACTTATCTTCTGCATAAACCACTTCCTTGATGCCCGATTGGATGATTGCTTTTGCACATTCATTACAAGGGAATAAGGTGACATAGATTTTTGTTTGGTGAAGGGCTGAGCCATCTTTGGCATTGAGAATCGCATTTAACTCTGCGTGAGCAACATAAAGGTATTTACTTTCTAAACCTTCTTTAGGTTCCCAGGAAACCTTATCATCATCCACACCAATTGGCATGCCGTTATAACCAATCGAGACAACCTTATTCACGCTGTTGGCAATACATGCGCCCACTTGCGTGGAAGGATCTTTACTTCGCATGGAAGAATTCACGGCAATACCCATAAAATATTCATCCCAGGATATATAATTTGTACGTTTTGGCATCGTTTTTACCTATGTTTTATCTTATCATAAAAGCAAGGTTTAAAGGAATAAACCCTCATCAAATCAAGGTTAGTTCAAGCAAGCTTTTTGGGTTCCTTCATGGAACGCTTTTGTCGGTACCTGACAAAGATTGCAAACAACAAGAGTTGAGCAATTAGATACCCCATCGTGTTATAAACACCATCCATCCATTCAGGTGACCGACCTTCGGCAAAAAATTGTAAACCTTCAAAGATAAATCCTAATGCAATGCCGGTGATGGAAGAAAGGATGAGATATTGATTTTTATCTTTTTTAAACCAAGCATAAAATGTTAAAAAACCAAGGATCCCGTTCCATAGATTTAAACCAATATGACCAATACCTTTTCGAACAAAGGTATGGATGCTTGCAATCACACTCGGGGTAAGAAGGGTTGGTTGTACGACTTCAATCGTAAAGGTGGTTTCAATGGTCGCATCCATCACACTTCGTGCGTTGATGGTCGTGACCCCGATGGATTTTGCAAACACTACGCCAATCGAACCATTCACACTGACGGTTGCAACGTCGGGTTGGGTGCTTGTGTAGATGATTTGTTTATCGGTGGTATCCGTTGGACTAAACATTGGTGTAATTGATAAGGTTCGACTGGCTTCAATTGAATCAATATTTGTGATGATGATGGATTCAGGAAATACCTTTTGGATTTGAATGCTAATCGAATCGGTGATTTGAGGATTGCCATTTGCAACAATTGACATGGTCACCGCTTGTGCTTCTAATCCGGGAAAATCAAAGGGGGTTACCAAGCCGAGCTGATCAACTCCAGCAATCCAAGGATGACTTGATTGAAAGGTTACTTGCTTGTCGGTTGGTTCGATGTTTCCAAAATCATATGTTAATTGGATAGGGCGACCAACTTTTGCAATAGGTTCACCATCGAGATGAATCTGTGTTGGTATGTCCACATCGATTTCATCAACCACGGTAATCGTTAAAGACTTGGTCACCGATCCAACCTGGGCATAAATGGTGGCATCGCCAACATTTTTCCCTTGAATAATGCCTAATGATTGAATGGTCAAGATATTCTCATCACTCGAAGAAAAGATAACATCATCGATGCTTGCATTCGCGGGAACTGGATTTTCAATTTGAACCCTTAAAGAGGTATCTTTTTCAACTTCTGATCGGGGTTGATTCCCAGCATAAGCATTGATTTCAAAATCACTGATGTTTGGTAACTCAATCACACGCATGGTGACCGTAGAAAAAACCATGACGTTTGACGTGGTTGCAGTCACGATTGCCTCTCCAAGACCAAAGGCTCTGACTTCACCTGCAGAATTAATCCCCACCACATCTGAATCCGAAGAAGTCCAGATGATCGATTGATCGGTTGTGTTCGAAGGTGTAAAGGTTGTCGTCAAGGTAAAAGATGAACCAATAAATATTTCGTTTTGAGGATTGGAAGAAACAATCTCAATCGATTCAACCGGTATGATCACAATGTCGACTGGTGGTAAAACCGCTTTTGCAAACGATACAATCACATCGGTAACACCAGTGGAATAATCACTCGACACTTCTGAAGATGAAAGTGAATTCAATGCAATCATCAAACTGCTTAAAGCAAAACTTGTTAAGAACCAATAACGCCAAGGATGAAGTTGGTTAGTTTTTTTTGTCATGATTTGTTTCTCTAGAAATGAATTTAATTTGAAGGTGTCAAACAATCCAACCTAAATGCATTCAGTCACTAATCGCCAAACCCCTGGGGGTTCTTTTGTTGCCAATGCCATGAATCTTTGCATGCATCAAGAACCGTGCGTTGGGTTTTCCACCCTAGCTCTTTTAAAGCCTTTGTGCAATCTGCATAACACGTTGCAATATCGCCTGGACGTCTCGCCACGATTTGATATGGAATCTTGACTCGATTTGCTTTTTCAAATGCTTGAACCATTTCTAGTACAGAAGTTCCTTTTCCCGTGCCAAGATTATAGATCACAAATTTTGGATTCGATTTTAATTTCGTTAGTGCAGCTACATGTCCAACTGCTAAATCCACCACATGGATATAATCTCGAACTCCCGTGCCATCGATGGTTGGATAATCATTTCCATAAACACTCAAAAAGGGTCTTTTGCCGATGGCAACTTGCGTGATATAGGGCATTAAATTGTTGGGAATACCTTGAGGATCTTCACCAATCAAACCCGAAGAATGGGCACCAATTGGATTAAAATATCGAAGGATGACTGCATGAAGTAAGGGATTTGCTTTGACCACATCTTCAATGATCATTTCATTGATGAGTTTGGTTGAACCATATGGGTTGGTCGTACCACCAACCGGATCCGTCTCTAGAATTGGCATTTTTTTAGGATTGCCATAAACAGTTGCCGAGGAAGAAAACACCAAACGATATACCTGATTTTTAAGCATGGTTTTTAAAAGGACCATTGTTGAGTTTAAATTGTTATGGTAATAATCTAATGGTTTTGCCACAGACTCACCCACCGCTTTATAACCGGCAAAATGAATGACAGATTCAATCGTATGCTTTTTAAAGATCAATTGAAGTTTTGATTCTTCGAGCACATCAAGCTCATAAAAAATAGGTTTCTTACCCGTGATCGTTTGAATGCGTTTTAAAACTTCTGGTTTGGCGTTAAAAAAATTATCAACGATGATGACTTGTTCACCTAACGTTAACAACTCCACCACGGTATGACTACCGATATATCCAGCGCCACCAGTTACTAAAATTGCCATGGTAATATTATAGTTTATTTCGCATAAACAAATTGATAAAATTCTTCAACTTCTTCACGGGTAGAAAACTTTGCCAAAAAAAAGTAATCACCCATGGCGAT
>CAMBSI010000053.1 GCA_945870555.1 Staphylococcus epidermidis
ACCACCATTTCCCCTTTGAGGGTGGCGGGATCAATGTCCGATAATTCTTGAAGGGTACCTTCAATATATTCTTCGTGTATCTTCGTTAATTCTCTAGCAATACAAGCTTTGCGATTTCCAAGCACTTCTAAAAGATTCTTGATCGTCACATCAATCCGGTGTGGCGCTTCATAAAAAATTAAAGTTTCGGTCCGGCGATACAAGTCTTTGATTTCATCCAGTCTTGCTGCTTCTTTTTGTCTTAAAAAACCATGGAAGTAAAAACGACTCGTATCTAAACCGCTTCCGACCAATGCGTTGAAGACGGCGGATGGACCAGAAATAACGACCACGGTGATATCTTCAATCAGCGCAGATTGAACCAGTCGTTGACCTGGATCGGAGATGCCGGGATATCCTGCATCCGAGATATAAGCAATGGATTTTCCGGTTTTGATGATCTCGATTAAGGATTTACTAACCGTCATTTCATTATGTTCATGGCAGGCAATGAGTGGTTTATCAATGCCGAGATGCTTGACTAATTTACCACTGACCCGTGTGTCTTCACACGCGATCATCGAAACCATCGCTAAGGTTTGTCTGGCGCGTTCAGTGATTTCTTCTAAATTACCGATTGGCGTAGCCACAAGATAAAGCTTTCCAAACGTTTCTTCTTTAAAGGAGCGTCGGCGTTTCATGCAACCGTGGTTCCTTTTGGATGTTTATTTAATGCATCAACGTGTAAGAATTGAATCTCGCGATTTTGATTTTCAATTTTGATGACGCGACTTAACACGTTCATCGAGGTAACTTTAAAGCTAACCCCATCAATCGTGTAACGATCACCAACCCTTGGAAGGGTGGCTTTAATTTCCGTGTAAGCATCGTCTTCATATTTTAAGCAGCATAATAACTTTCCGCAGTGGCCAGTTAATTTTGGAATGTTCAATGTCAACATTTGATTCTTGGCACGGTTAATCGAAATGTTATCGAATTCATTGAGAAAGGTTGTGCAGCAAAGTGGTAATCCACATATACCAATTGCCCCATATAATTTTGCGCGGTCACGTGCGCCAATTTGTCTTAAATCAATCCGGGTATGAAATTGGGTTGCTAGTGCTCTTAGTAAATCACGAAAATCAACACGGTCTTCTGAAGTAAACAAAAAATAGAGTTTTGATCGATCCAAGTTATATTCAGCTGCAAAAACTTCCATATCTAGATTCATTTTTCGCGCGGTTTCTTTAGCAAAAAGCATGGCTTGTTTTGCATCCACTTCGTTGCGTTGTTGGGCGGCAAGATCTTTGGCGTCTGCGGCTCTCAGGATTGGAGACAATTGAAAAGGATAACGGTACGTATCCATCGTCCTTAAGTTGGTTTTAATTAAACCAAGTTCATAACCCTTACCCGTTTCCACAATCACCACATCATTCATATGGTAGGTTTGGTTTGTTGTCGAAAAATATTGTAGTCTCGGCAAGTGGTTAATTTGTACACCGACAAAATACGGTGCTGCTTGTTGTCCATCCATGGTTATGCTCCTATCAATTCAATCATCAGTGCCTCTAAAAAAAGGTTGAGATTTGTACTTTTATCGATGCGAGAAAGGCGAGATTGCAAGGCTTTATAACGCTGATAAGGATCCGTAAGCTTTTGGCTCATCACTAACAATATACTAACATAGCTCTTTAGAATCACAGCTTGCTTTGTTTTTGCTTTTCCCGATTCGATCAAGACGACCATCCATCGTTGAATGAATTCAGAAACGGTGTTGACGTCATCGAGTAAGGGTAACCAAAATTGGCGAAAGTAATAAAGCGCGTCATTGGGATCTTTTTGCCACCGTTGATTCATGGTCTCAAAATGGGTGATAAAACCAACATAGGATGGGGATTGACTCTTATCGATCATCGCGTCAACATTTGCACATTCAAAACTGAGTAATTCTGCATCCGCTGATTTAAGACCCTTGGCAAGCGCTTGTTCAATCAATAATGCTTGATTGTTGGGTTTGAAGTGAATCACTTGGCTACGAGATTGGATAGTGGGTAGAACATCATCCAATGAAGACGTTGTTAAAAATGCATAAATTTCTGTGGTTGGTTCTTCCAAAAACTTTAATAACGCATTGATCGCTTCAGGTGTCATGGCCTCGACTTGGTTTAGCACATAAACTTGCTTATTTGCTTTTTCTAAACCCGTAATCGCAAAGCGTGATTCAAGATTGATGACATCTTGTTTCTTGATGGATTGTTCACTTCCATTGAGAACGATGATATCCGTGTAATCCTCTTTGAGAAATCGTTCGCATGTTAAACATTTCCCACAGGCAAGTGGTGAAGGTTTTTCGCATAACAAGGTTTGAGCGAGAAATTGAGCAATCTCTTTTAAAGGTTGTCCATTCCATCCGTGCAATAAATATGCATGACTCCATCGACCTGTTTTTCTCGCCTTGGAGAAAAGATCATAGATCGGTTTTTGTTGTTCGCGTAAATAGGCTTCTACATTCATAATAAACGTTGATGAATCGCAAGGTAAGTATTTTCAATGACTTGAGCTAGTGGTAACGAGGCGTCAATAATCACATAGCGGTCATGAAATCTCTTCGCGAGCAATAAATACGTATCACGGACTTTTTGATGGAAAGATAGTTTTTCTAAATCAAGACGATTGATTTCTCGGTTGGCATTTTCTGCAATACGTTTTAAACCCAATGCTGGTGGTAAATCAAACAAGAGCGTTAATTGTGGATACGAAGATTCGGTCGCAAATAAGTTAATGTTTAAGATGGCTTCAACGCCCAAGCCTCTTGCCCCACCTTGATACGCTAAACTCGAATCGATATAGCGGTCACAAATCACAATCTTTCCTGCTTTTAACGCCGGCCAAATTTTTTCAACTAAATTTTGGCGACGACTTGCTGCAAGCAATAACGCTTCTGCCCTTGGATCAAGTTTTGTATTTTCTTTTTGCAAGATCACTTGTCGGATTTGTTCTGCAATCGGCGTGCCACCTGGTTCACGGGTTTCTTCAATGACGAAACCTTCTTTTCTCAATCGCGCAATCACTTCTTTCATCACGGAAGTTTTGCCACTTCCTTCTGGTCCTTCTAAGGTAATAAACACACTTATTCTCCTTTGACTTTTGTTCGACCGGAAACCGCTTTGGTTAAGGTTAATGCATCTGCATAATCGACGTGACCACCCATTGGTAAACCATAACCCAACCGCGAAATCGTAAGGTGATGCTTTTTAAGTAAGGTTGCAAGAAATTGGGCAGTGGTTTCACCTTCTAAGGTGGGGTTGGTCGCTAAGATAATTTCTTTAAAGGGATGACTCGATAATCGTTTTTGTAAACCATCAATGTTTAGATCTTCCATGCCAAATCCTTTAGATGCAGAAAGCACGCCACCCAGTACATGATAACGAAACGATACGTGTTCAAGTTTTTCAAAAGCCAACACATCTTTGGAGTAACTGACAATCACTAACGTTTCATAAGGGCGTGTGGATGTACAAATCTCGCAAGCTTTTTCTTCCGTTAGAATGCCGCATGTAGCGCACGGATGAACAAGGTTTTTTACCGCGATAAGACTTGATTGAAATTGTTCAACATCATCTTGGCTTAACTCTAAAACTGCATTTGCCATTCTTTCAGCAGATTTTGAACCCACGCCTGGTAACTTCTCAAA
>CAMBSI010000054.1 GCA_945870555.1 Staphylococcus epidermidis
TGGCTGCAAAAGGCTTGATGGAAGAAAAACAACAGCCGGTTTCTTTATATGCAAACCTATCAGCTTTATTAAAACAAACATTAAGTGATGTTTCTTGGGTTGGCTTTTATTTATTTAATGGTTCAGCCTTATACTTAGGACCGTTCCAAGGTAAAGTTGCCTGCGTTGACATTACCCTTGATCGTGGTGTTTGTGGTAAATCCGCTCGTGATCGCCAAACCGTGGTCGTACCAGATGTCCACAAATTCCCTGGTCATATTGCGTGTGATGAAGGCAGCAATAGTGAAATTGTCGTCCCCATTATTAAGAATAAAGAACTCATTGGTGTACTTGATATCGATAGTTATCAATTTTCTCGATTTGATGACACTGATAAAAAACAACTCGAACTATTGATGAAGCAACTTGTAAAAGTGCTTTGATGACGCTTACAATTTTCCGCTAATTATGGTTTAATTCTGATGATGAAAACATTTAAAATACCTTTAACGATTGCGATTGCAACTTTTGTTTTAGCTGCATGTGACTTTACATTGCCTTCTGAACTTATCTCATCTGCCTCATCTTCAACGTTCAATTCAGGTTCATCGAGTTCTGTTTCGTCATCGATGGCATCGATGGATTTTTCCACGCCTCCAACAATTCCACAAATCAACTTTGCGCCAGCAACCTGTGATGCAAACGCAACACCTCGCATCAGTTTGAATACAGCAGAAGAATATGACTTGTTTTTTCATCCAACCACCCAGGTGATGATTGACTTCACGATCTCTAAAGAAAATTTAGCGTTGATGAATGAATATGGAAACAATACCCCAGACCATGATCGGTATGTCAACGCATCCATACGCTTGGATGTGACCCCAAAAAACGCATCTGTCATTAGTTACTGCTATCCCGTGGTTGGTGTCCGTTTAAAGGGAAATACCTCGCGAACCGAATTTGTAGAAAGTTCTGGAGCGATTAAAAATTTTTTTAATATGAAAGTCTCCTTTGCTACCGATGATCCGCTTGATGGCCGCGTTCCGAATGCTCAATTTATCGGGATGACCAGAATGGATTTAAAATGGAACCGCAATTTTGATCATACGCATATGCGTCAAGTTTTTGCTCATAAATTGTATGCTCATTATTTACCCTTTGCTCAAGAAGCAACCCTTGGCGGGATACGGATCATTCAAACGGGTGTCACATCTGACTATCAAGATAATTACTTAGGCATGTACACGATTACAGAACCGATGGACCGTCGATTCTTTGTCAGACGATTAGGCAATACTACCGAGGCAGATGGTAATTTATACAAAGTGTTATATTCTGCAACCGGAGCAGCAGACCTTACACGATTTGATGCGGTCAATAGTGATGGTAGTAACCACATCAAGACCGGTAATAAGATAGGCATCGAAGATAACGCTGCCAATTACCATCCAAGTTATGATTTAAAAACCAATACGACCTTGGCGAATTTTTCTGACATCGTTAATTTGATTGGGGAATTAAATCGAAGTGCCAATGTCAATGATGCAGATTTTCGTGAACGTGTTGAAGATCTCATCGATATACCAACCTTTTTAATGATGGAAGCAATTGCATATTTTATTGGCAATCCAGATGATTATCGAAATAACGCCAATAATTTATATCTTTATTTTTTACCGAGCACGGGTAAAGCTTATCCCATTCCTTATGATTTAGATCGAGGCTTGGGAAGCAATGGCGATTGGGATCCAACCGTTGATCCTTTTTCTCAATTTGGTCCATCGATGACCCAAGCAACGCCTTATCAAAACGCGTTACTTAAAGATTGGAATCAAGGTCGACTGAACCCTTTACATAAATTAACGATTTACCAAGGTTCGTTTAGTGGATATCGTCAAACATACACAAATAACTTGCAAACCGTTTATCAAAGTGGTTGGTTAACGTCTCAACCAGCAGAGCCAGGAAACTACACCGGTTTATTCTATACGATTCATCAACTGTATCGATCGATGTATTATCCTCAAGGTGGTCAGTTCTTATATCTTCAACCGACTGCTCCTTCCTTAAGCGATATTTTTGTTCCCTTTTCCCTTAACCAAAAAGCAATGTTAAACCTGACGTTTCATGAATACATCAGTGCAAAAATAAGCACTTACTTGGACGCCATTTCGTAGTAAAATACCCCTATGCAGTCGTGGCGGAATTGGCAGACGCGCTAGATTCAGGGTCTAGTACCTTCACCGGTGTAGGAGTTCAACTCTCCTCGACTGCACCAATCATTGCAATCAACTTCCTTTTTAAAGACATAGTGGTATAATCTTTATGGTCATTTTCTTAATGGAAAAAGGAGAAATTATGGACGCAAAAACATTACCTCAAAAGTTGCCATCTGAATCCATCAGTATTTTCTTTAAGCGAAGCTTTTCACATCGTGATCTAAATGCCTTAGGTATTGGTTTATTGGCATTATTAATTTATAGTGTGATTACGCAAGGAATCAATCCAATCCTCATTTATGTTTTTGCATTATTAGGTGCATTACCATTTGAATTAGGTTTTGCAAAACTAAGAAAACGGGTTGTGGATTTAGCATGGTGGTTTACCCCATTGCTCTTCACCATGATGGTTCCTGCTACACTCACCCATCTCTGGATGGCAAGTGTTGGTGGTGCAGTCGCCAGTTTTTATGGAAAATTAGTTTTTGGTGGCCATGGAAAATATCCATTTTTACCAGCGGCAGTTGGTATGGTATTTTTAAGTGTCTCTTTCCCTACCTATATGTTGGTGGTTGGTAACACTGCTGCCGATTTAAAGTCGCTTGATGGATTTGCTTTTGATTTTATTGAATTATTGGTTGGTCCTACCCCGGGATTTATTGGCGATCCATTTCGATTAGGTATTCTTTTGCTTGCCGGGATCTTTGCCTTCCTTAAGGTGATTGATCTACGCCTGACCCTCAGTTACCTTCTTGGTGTGATTGGTTTCGTTGCCTTATTTTGGTGGATTGAATCGATGAATCCAACCATCTTTGCGGAAGTTGCTAAGTTTCCTGAACCTACGTATGTTGCCTTGGTTGGTTCGGTTGCCTTTGCCTCTGTTTTCTTAATCACTGATAAAACAACCGCACCAAGAAATGGTGTTGCGAAAATTGTTTATGGATTACTTGCTGCACTCATCACCACGATTATCCGTTACTTTACGGGTTCTGTTGAAGGGGTTGTTTATGCTGTCTTACTTGCGAACGCATTCTCTCCTTTAATCGATGCATGGATTTCTAAAAAAGCGATTCCGTTAACGGTAGGAGGAAAGTAAATCATGAATAAAATTTATAGCAAAATGATTGTCTTCGTTTTAATCATGGGTACCACCGCAGGTGCGATGTTGGTGGGCGGCGATTTATTAACGCGTGCTCAAATTCAACAAAACCAAATCAACCTAAAGCAACGCACCATTTTACAATCTCATGATTATGATTTAACCTCCGTCACGGATTTGGCTAATTATTACGATGATAAAATTGAAGTCTTAACGGCACCGTACAGTTATAAAGACTTACCCATTAATTTCTATCGAGACCGCGAAAGTAATGACATCACGATTGCATTTGATAAGCGATTTGGATCAGGGGTTTGGGGACCAATCGTTGGTTACCTCACCTTAGAAAGCGATTTTGT
>CAMBSI010000055.1 GCA_945870555.1 Staphylococcus epidermidis
GTTGTTTGAAGATTATGGTGATTTAATTTTTAAAGGACTTTTAAATACACTCTACGTATCCTTTATTTCCTTATTTGGTAGTTTAATCTTTGGATTTATCCTTTATTTATTGTCGATATCAAAATTCATGTATTTCCGCGCATTAGTCGATGTCTTTACTGAAGTCATTTACGGAACTCCACTTTTAGTCATGATCGTCTTGATGGCATTTTTAGTAGGACCAGCTTTTGGAAATTATAACCGTGCCTTTTTGGGTGTTTTTGGTTTAATTCTTTACATCTCACCTTATATGAAGAACGTTTATCAATCTTCATTTTCTTCCATTCCAAAAGATCAGTATATGGCGATGGATCTATTTGGTTTTTCAAATTGGCAACGTTATCAATACATCATTATTCCGCAAGTCATTAAAGTGCTTATGCCACCATTGATGAATAATTTTTCTTTGATTGTAAAAGGTAGTGCGCTACTTTACACCCTTGCCTATGCCGAACTTTACTATGCGATTAATATTGCCCAATCACGAACATTCTTGTTTGTTGAAGGTTATGTTTTATTGTGGTTTTTATATTTAGTGATTACGATTCCATTATCGCAATTGACCAAATGGATTGAAAAAAGGTTTCAAACATGAAAATTCAAATCGACCACTTGACCCATCAATATGATGTTGAGGTTCTAAAGGGTTTGACCTTTCAATTGGAAGGTTATCATTCGATTGCAATTATCGGGGCATCCGGTTCTGGAAAATCTACACTCCTACGTTTATTATCGGGTTTAGAAAAACCAAGCCAAGGTTCGATTCATATTGATGACATGAATGTTCTGGATGAAGCCTATCGTAAACAAATTGGTTTTGTTTTTCAAAACCACAATTTGTTTCCCCATTTAACGTTAGCAAGAAATATTTCGTTAATTCTTGAAAAAACCAGAGGTTATCAAAAAGCCAAGGCACATGCAATTGCCGAGGAGTATTTAACAATGGTCCGTTTACAAGATCAAATGCATAAATTACCAAAAAATGTTTCCGGTGGTCAAGCGCAACGCGCTTCAATTGCTAGAGCTTTTTCTTTAGATCCTGAATTGGTGTTTTTAGATGAACCAACTTCAAGCTTAGACCCTGTCCTCGCTTATGAAGTTTTACAAACCGTCAAAGAACTCAAAGGCTCGGGAAAGAATTTTATATTTGTCACCCACGTCTTAAGTTTTGTGCGTGATTTTGCTGACTATGTGATTTTTATGGATCAAGGGCAAATCATTGAACATGGTCCCGTCACTTTATTAGAAAACCCCGAAACCAAGGCTTTAAAAAACTATATGTCTTACATTCGTTAGTGAAACCCTTGACACACGCCAGTCAATCAAGTAAATTGTATTTAGCACTTAAAGTATAAGAGTGCTAAAGGAGGAATGGCGATGTTAAAACCATTAGAGCAGTATGTTGTCTTAGCCTTGGAAAAAGAAGAAAAGAAAACGGCGTCTGGCATTATTCTTAGTACGGATGAAAAGGATAAACCTGCATTTGGTAAAGTCCTTGCCATTGGCCCTAAAGTTGAAGGACTGAAGGTCGGTGACCAAGTGGTTTACCAAACGTATTCCGGGACCACCGTGAAGTTAGAAGGCAAAGATTATTTAGTCATCAAATCAGAAAACATCTTAGCGAAAGTACAATAAAAAGGAGTCTTTATGGCAAAACAAATTTTATTTGGTCGTGATTTTAAAGCAAAAATTTTAAAGGGTGTAGATACCCTTGCAGACGTCGTCAAAGTTTCCTTAGGACCTAAGGGACGTAACGTCGTCTTAGATAAGGGTTATGGTTCACCATCCATTGTCGATGATGGCGTCAGTATCGCCAAAGAAATCGAACTGAAAGATCCATTTGAAAACATGGGTGCAAAGCTTGTCTATGAAGTCGCTAGTAACACCAATGAAATGGCAGGGGATGGTACTACCACCTCGACCGTCTTAGCCCAAGCGATGATCCACCAAGGTTTTAAAGCTTTAGAAAAAGGGGCAAACCCTGTCCTTGTCAAACAAGGTATTGAAAGAGCTGGTAAAGAAGTCGCAGATCGATTACTCAAAAAGTCTCGCCCATTAAAGAGCCGTGCTGACATTGAAAATGTCGCCACCATTTCCGCAGGTAGTGCTGAAATTGGTAAAATCATTGCCGATGCGATGGAAAAAGTATCGAAAAATGGCGTCATCAACGTCGATGAATCCAAGGGTTTTGACACTGAATTACAAGTGGTTGAAGGTATGCAATACGACAAGGGTTATTTATCACCTTACTTTGTGACCAACCGGGAAACGATGACCGTGGAACTCGAAGATCCACTCGTCTTGGTTACCGATCAAAAAATTGCAACCGTTCAAGATATTCTCCCTGTCTTAGAACAAGTCGTGAAAGCGGGAAAACCATTACTCATCATCGCCGATGATGTTGAAAACGAAGTGACGAATACGTTAATCGTCAATAAGCTTCGCGGCACCTTTAACGTGGTCGTTACGAAGGCTCCAGGATTTGGTGATGCTCAAAAAGACCAACTCCAAGACATCGCCATCTTAACGGAAAGTAAATTTGTCACCAAAGATTTATCGATGAAATTATCTGAAGTCATGATCGATGATTTAGGGACGATTGGACGCGCGATTATTAAAAAGGATACGACCACGCTTGTGGGCGGATCAAAAAAGAATCCAGCCATTGCAAGCCGAATCAAAGAGTTAGAAACCTTGATCAAGAAATCAACCTCCGAATATGACAAGAAAAATCTCCAAGAACGCTTAGCAAAACTATCTGGTGGTGTTGCTGTGATTAAAGTCGGCGCAACCACAGAAACTGAACTTAAGGAAAAGAAACTCCATATTGAAGATGCATTAAATGCAACCAAAGCAGCGGTCCTTGAAGGTATCGTTGCCGGTGGTGGTGCAACCTTAATGGAAATTTATAACGAACTGAAAGACACCTTAAAAGATGAAAATGTGGATGTCCAACGTGGTATCCAAGCGGTTCTTGATAGCCTATCTGCTCCCTTATTCTATATCGCTGAAAACGCAGGATTTAATGGAGCCGATATCGTCGATAACCAAAAGAAACAAAAACCAGAATTTGGTTTTGACGCCAAACGTGGTCAATGGGTCAACTTAATTAAAGAAGGCATCATTGATCCCACCAAAGTTACGCGCTCTGCGGTTTTAAATGCAACCAGTATCTCAGCATTATTAGTCACCTCTGAAGCCGGTGTAACCGAAATCAAGGAAGACAAACCTGCTACCCCAGCGATGCCAAATCCTGGCGAGATGTATTAGTTTAATTACAAAAAGAAGATACCAAAAACCGCCCCAACCATCAATAAAAGATAGGGGCGGTTTTTTAATGGTTTGAAAAGAAAGATGATGAGGATCATCAAGATGATCGCGTTCAACGGAGCATGCATATGCGCTTGCCAAAGGGTTAAACCCATGCGAACAAGCGTCACCAAAATCATCCCAAAGATGGCAGTGCGTAAACCGATCATCACCGATTGAACCCAAACATTATCGCGGTGTTTTTGATAGGTAGGATAACTCAACCAGATGATGAGTAAGGACGGAAGGATAAATGACAAGGTGGTAAGGATCGCGCCAATTA
>CAMBSI010000056.1 GCA_945870555.1 Staphylococcus epidermidis
AACTCAACATGTCAGTCAAGTTGTCCAAGTAGAAACGGTTGATGCGGTTGAGGGGCAAGAAGAAAAAGAGGAAGACGTGGATTTTACGAATGTCGAAATCTTTTCAAAAACCTTAAATATCAATCTTAACTTCTATGAAAGTTTAACCCCAACATTAAGGGAAGAATTTGATCGGTTTTATGTCTTCAATCATGACCAACACTTGGTTAAAACGTTGGTGTATACACCCAAGGGAGACAACCAAGCATTCTTTAAATACGTTTTCAATCATTTGTATACCTATCGTAAACTCATCTCCTCGGGATTAATCTCGGTCTTAACTGAAGAATTGCTTCGCTTGGCCGAAGGCAATCCAAAGATTCAAACCATTCTTTACGAAATTGCCACTCGGACTGCTTACTTCCGACGAAAAGATGCCGCGTATTTAACCCTCGCAGAAGACTATTCAACGCGCGATATTCAACTCCATCGGACCGTCTTCAAATCAAGTAACACGTATGTGTATTCCTATACCCGTTTAGCGATTATCTTGGAAAAGAAGAAACGGTTTGCCGATGCCTTAACGTTAGTCGAAGAAGCCTTACGATTAAATTTAACCGATAAAACGGTGAATGGTTATGCGGGAAGACGCGTGAGAATTTTAGAAAAACAAAGAAAGGCGATTTAAACGACTATGTTAAAGATCATTCGCATCGGTTGGCTCGTCTTCTTCCTTGTGATTGTTGTCATCATCATCTTTTTATAAGTACCAAACCCATGTCTTGATAACCATGCTTTCCCTAGCGTTAGCATGCTTTTCTTTTTGATGAGATTACGAAAAAAATGATTATAATAAAATGCGTATGCATGACTTACTCATTATTGGTGCCGGACCCGCTGGACTTTATGCAGGTTTTCAAGCTGGGTTAAGAAATGTGAAGGCGGTGGTGCTAGATGCCCTACCTTTACAAGGGGGATTGTTATCCGCCTTTTATCCAGATAAACCCATTTATGATGTCCCTGGTTTCCCTTTGGTTCGGGCTGACCATTTTGTTGAACAATTAACCAAACAATGGCAACCTTACGTTGCCCAAGTACCCTTAGTGCTTAAAGAAAAAATTGTCAGTCTATCGGCGATTCAAGATGGTTATGAATTAACGAGTGAATCCAAGGCAGTCTATCAAAGTCGGTTTGTCATGATTGCAACGGGTTCAGGGATGTTATCCCCTCGCCAAATTCAAATCGATGATCCTCGATTAATCCCACATGTTCACTATGCCATTCCTCAATTAGCGATGTTTAAGGGTAAACGTGTGGCCATCCTGGGTGGTGGGGATTCTGCTTTTGATTGGGCGAATACGTTATTACCGATTGCCGCTTCGGTGACCGTGGTTCATCGCCGGTTAAATTTCCGTGCCTTTCAAAACTCCGTGGATACGTTTCAAAAATCAGGACATTTACTCGCTCCTTATGAATTAAGCAAATTAGAAAAAACAAAGCATGAGGTCCAATTAACGTTAACGCAAACGGAAACCAAAGCGGTTACCCCGTTAACCGTGGATGAAGTGGTGGTTTGTTATGGATTTATCGCCTCTCCAAGTACGTATCAACATTGGGGATTAACCACCAGTCAGGAAGGGATTCTTGTCAATACCACTTTTGAAACGAATCTTCCTAATGTCTTTGCAGTCGGCAATGCTTGTACTTATCCAAGTAAATCTAAAAATATCGCCACCGGATTTGGCGAAGTTGCTTCCGTCATGGAAACGATTAACCTCCGATTGTTCCCTGGTAAAAAAGTGATCTATTCTTCGTTCTTAAAATAAAAAAACCCGATCATCACGATCGGGTTTTAAATTCGCTTATCTATTTCTTTTTCTTTTGGTCGTCTTTGTCGTTACGATCTTTTTTACCAATGAATAACAGGAACCACTTTTTCAACTTACCACCAAGGATGACAAACCATTGGCCTAATTCCGTGATCGTTTTCTTTTGAATCGCAAACCAATAAATCGCACCTCCACCAATGGCCGTTGCGGATACACCGAGAATGATGGGCGCTGCACCTAATGGTCTTGGGGTGATTGGGTTTTGTGAATCTCCACTATTTGGTTGTGAAGTTGGAATCGACGAACCACCAGGTTGAGAAGATGAAGAGGAACCACCTGTACTAATCCATTTCACATAAATGGTTGTATCTTCTTCGGCATAAATTAAATCGAATACGGGTAAATCATTGGTCAATGCTTCATCGGTAAAATATCCGCCCCATGTATAGTTAGGGACTGTCAATAAGCTGGACATACTATTGAATGGATTCGGTAACATGTTGTTATAGTAGATACGATAATTTTTTGGCCAATAGAAGGCACCTAAATCCGGACCACCTAAGCTGTCGAGCGTGTAGGTTATTTTTGCTGGATTGACGATGACACCTTCATGAAATGGTAGGTTGAATCCGTCATTGGGATAACCAAGCGTATAGCGGTGGCCATAGCCAACTGCTTTTCCGGTATTCGTAATTAAAATCGAGGCGGTATCTTCGTTTGGATTATTGGCTTTGAATCCATAGACATAGGTTTCACCTTCTTCTAATTGTAAGGAAACATTGGTCGTGATATCGGTCAAGGCAAAATTGTTGGAGTTGGCATTGCCAATACCACTTTTGCCCTCGACGTTGCTACCCCATGCAAAGACACGTCCTGCTTCAGAAATTAAAAATCCATAGGTCATGTAAACAATCTTGTCGCCTTCATTTAATCCTGGAACGCTTAATTCAGTGAACGTTGCTAAAGTGTCGCTTGGATTATCAAAACCTAAATTATAGAATTGATTACTACCAATCGCAAAGACGCGACCTTCATTGGATAACACCATCGTGCCGTTCCCAATGGTTTCAACCGCGACTAAATAATCACCAGGGTTTAATAAGGTTTGATCAAAGACGGAAGTAGGAACTAAATTTGAAGCGAAGTAATTTCCCCATCCATATAAAACACCGGATTCGGTTAACGCTGCTCCAAGGCTAATCGTCACGATTGGATCGGTGGTGCGATCATAATCAACCACAAAATCGGTGATTTCAAGTGGGGTTAATACTCTTTGTTCATTACTGACGTAACGCATGCTCATATTGTCACCTAGAATAAAGTTTGAACCATACCCAAATAATCGACCATCATCGGATAATGCAAAGGTATAAAATCCTGTGTGGGCAATTTTCATGATTTTTGCTTCCCCGAGATCTGGGAAAAATTCCGTGACATCTTCCAATTTTCCATCGGCGTCAAATGAGGTTTCATTATTTCCTAATTGACCAGCGTTGTTATATCCACCCGCTAGGACCTTACCAGATTCGGTGATGACGAATCGTGAATTTTGGGAAAGCTCAATATCTTGAATGGTTTCATCATCCAATAAGGGAACATAGTCATGAAGATTATGGAGATAGTTTCCATATTTTGTATCGCTTGTAAATGCGCGTGAGGCATCTTTATCAAGGGTCGAGTTACCGTAAAGTTTACCTTCCTTACTGACGTAATAGCCTTGATCTAATAAATGAAGTTCGGC
>CAMBSI010000057.1 GCA_945870555.1 Staphylococcus epidermidis
CAAATTAAGGATATCGTCGTATCACCTGCAACCGAACAAGAAATCAAAGACACCGTGTATGTCATGGGTGGCAGTGATTGGTTTGATTGGGTGAAATTATTGAATGATGCAAAATTATTAAATCAAGGCGCAAAAGCGATTTCGTATACGTATATCGGTAGTAAGAATAATGCAAAGATTTATCGAGATGGAACGATTGGCCGTGCAAAGGATGATTTAGAAGCGGCCGGGGTTCGTATTGACCACATGCTTAAACAATCCATCAAAGGTGAAGGTTTAATATCGGTTTCAAAAGCGGTGGTCACCAAAGCAAGTGTGTTTATTCCAAAAATTGCTTTCTATGTATCGACCATGTTTGAAGTCATGAAAAAACATAAAGTTCATGAATCCACCTTGCAACACAAACATCGTTTATTTCAAGACATGGTGTATGGCCAAAAACGCTTACTTGATGAAAAGAAAAGAATTCGGGTTGATCATTACGAAATGCAAGCAAACATACAAGCGGAAATTGATGCAATGGGTAAACAGTACGAAAACGAATCCATTTTCAAACTTGCAGGAACCAAGCAGTTCGTCGATGAGTTTCATCAAATTCATGGATTCCGTATGCCAGGTGTTAATTATGATGCAGATGTGAATATGGACGCCTTAAGCTTGTTGGAACCAAAATAATGTATACCTGGATTCGTTACACCAATATCTTTATCATTTCGATTATTTTCATTGCCCATTTTTTCGCGCCAGTTGGATATTTACCATACATGCATACGATGAGTGAACTTGCAGGCCAAGGTGTCCCAAACGCATGGATATTAACCAGTGGTTTTTTTATCGGTGGTTTATCCTATATGGTGTTTTCTTTTTATTACCTTAAGAAAGATAATCTACCTTCGTGGTTGTTTTGGTTAACCTTCTTGAATGGCTTCATGACGTTTTTACTTGGTGTCTTTCCAACGAGTTATGATGGACTATTGAACTATCCCGTTGACGACCTTGTGGTCGTGATTCACCGTTACATTGCGTATGCAAGTAACTTGTTAACGATTACGAGCATCATCGTCCATGCTGCCAAAAGCAACGACAAACAATTAAAACTTCGCCACTTGTTCTTCTTGGTCTTTGCATTCGTCTTTTCTGGATTCTTTATTTTGTATAATCAAGACATTCGAGGCATTTTCCAACGTTTGATTTTATTGACCACCACACTTTGGACGGTGTCGAGTTATGGCATTTGGAAACTAAAGAAGGGTCGATTGAAACAACAAAACTTCTCCCGCGTGGATCGTTAGTTGAACCGGTTGTTGATTCAACCATTGATTGGATAAGGTAAACGTGCTGTCGACATCAATCGCTTTACGTTTTAATGGATAAACTGCATGCTCAATCGAAATTTCTGCTTTCGATAACGTAAAGATAGAGAAGACAGCTTGCGATGCAATCGGTTGAATTGGATATTGACCACGTCCTAAATATTGGATGGTTTGTTGCGAGGTTTTAAAGATGATCCGTGGGTCTTTCATCCGAAATAAAACCTGAATCAAGGCTTGTTGATGATCTAACCGTCCGCCACTAAAACCTAATACATCAATCGCTTGATAAGCTTTTTTGATCGCATACAAAAATGCTAACTCCGCATCGGATTGATTTTTAACCGTGGGGACTTTTTCAATTGGAATGTTTAATTGAGCGAGTTTTTTAACGTCTGATGCTGAAAGAGAATCAAAATCACCAATCGCGTAATCAATCTTGATGTTGTGTTTTAATGCAATCGAAGCCCCATGATCAACGGCAATGACATCCCCTTTAATCAAGGATAAATCGTCGTCATTGGTTAAAGATAAGAGGATCGTTGCACGTTTATTTGCCATGAAGGAATTGGTTTTTCCAGGTTTGAATGTTGTCGAGTGGTAATTGAATATTGGTTTTGAAGTTATCGTCAATCATGCCTTCTAACAGGTGGATATCGTTACGATCTAATACCGTAAGTTGGAAGTCTTTTTTCTTTTCTAAAGCACGGTGATCCACTGCCAAAATAATCGTTCTTCTCTTTTTTTGTAAGGCGCGAATACCGGCGTGCAAACGGGTGCCAACATAATCAATGTCTTGAGATTCTAAAATTGCATCATAGTCTTCAAGGTTTGGATAGATTAATTCTAAATTTTCTGGAAGGTTAAGCAGATGTGCGTAATTAAAATCATTAACACCTTGTAACCACAAATAAACTTTGCGATATTTCTTACTGAGAATATTGAGCATTTGTTGATCGGCAACTGGATTCTTATCATAGTCCGTAAGCGTGGTCACCACATCCGGAGCTTTTTTGGTTGGAATGTCTTTGCAATGGTCTTTGGTAAGTTTCCACATCGTTGGGCATGAAGTATTGATAATATTTTTAAAACCCATTTCTTGGAATTGTTTTAGCGTGTAATTATCACGGACGGAGTGAATCATTTTTTTATCAAGCAAGCGTGAATAAAGTAATTTTGAATATTGATTTGGTAAATCGCCTTTTTTCCACCAGCCAACCCCAACCAAGATTAATGGTGAGACGATGCTTGCAGATCGTAAATTGATATCCCAAAGTTTAACCAAACGATTCATTTTGCCGCGAATGAGATTTGAACCACAGACAAATCGATAGTCGAAATCATAACTATAGAAAATGTTTTTTAAATACATCGTCACTGGTAAGTGGGTCGATGCTTCAATGACAAAACTAAAATCAATTAATGGTTTTAAATGTTCACGAACGGATTGGGAAATAATTTTATCGCCAACATTAAATGTGGCGATAGAAGGATCAAGAAGCAAGATACGTTTCATTTCTTTCATGCGATATTATCTTACTATGGATGCGATTAAAATGGTAGAATAAAACTATGAAATCGACCATTATCAAACACCCCTTATTAGAAGAAAATCTCATTAAAAAAGCATTGGAAAACCATGAATTAATCGTTTTTCCAACGGAAACCGTCTATGGATTGGGTTCCTCTATCTATGACGAAGTCGCCGTTCAAAAAATTTTCACAACCAAAGGAAGACCCCAAGATAATCCGTTAATCATCCATATTGCAGAACTTCACCAACTTGACGACCTGGTTACCGACGTTAATGCGTATGCAAAAAAATTAATTGGTGCCTTTTGGCCTGGACCATTAACCTTGGTCTTACCGAAATCTTCGAAAGTGCCAAATATTATCACAGCGAATCTGCAAACCGTCGCCATTCGTATGCCAAAAGATGCATTAGCAAGAGAAGTCATCAAAGCAGCTGGTGTTCCATTGTGCGCGCCAAGTGCAAATCTTTCTGGTAAACCTTCCGGAACAACGTTTGAAGCTGTGTATCGGGATTTCTTTGGAAAAGCTGCAATTTTTGTGGA
>CAMBSI010000058.1 GCA_945870555.1 Staphylococcus epidermidis
GGGGTTTGGAATTTAGCATCAATCTTACCAAAGACTCTTGGTAAGGTATCATCTTCCGCCATGGCTAAGTAGACGCGAGGGAAAGATAAAATGGAACCATTCAATGATCCAAAAATCGAAATGGCAATCGCTCCAAAGACGACATAACCCAATAGACCAAGATCAAAACCATTAAATATCGCCCCAAATGCTGCATATACTGCATTAAGATCAAACCCAGCTTCAACGGCGTCAGTTCCTAAATTAGCGAGGGTGGTAGGATCAATGATGCGATATAAACCGACCACAAATAATACATAGACACCCATGACCAAGGCAACGGCAATTGTTAATGCTTTTGGTAAATCACGTTTTGCATCTTTCATTTCTTCGGCAACGGTGTTTAAGTTGGTCCAACCTTCATAGGCAAATAAGGTTCTTGCAATCGCAAATAAAAATCCTGAAGCAACCAAACCGATTTCGATATTTTCCGCACCATTGCTGGTCAAGATATTTGTTTGCGTGCCAAAGAATAACCCGTAGATAATGATGGTGAATAAAGGAATGAGCTTGGCAACAAAGAAAATATTTTGTACTACTTTGCCATATTGAACGCCTAAATAGTTGATCAAGGAAAGAATGATGATGACACCTGCGGCAATTAAGCCAACGACAGGTGCTTCAAAACCCGCTCCACCATTCGCGCCCACCATATAACCGATGACTTGGGCAAATAACAGCGCCAATAAAGCAACCGACCCTGAACTTGATAAGAAGAAATTGGTGATGCCGGATAAGAATGCAACCCGACGACCATAGGCTTTTCTTAAATAAACGTAATAGCCTCCCGTCTTTGGAAACATCGTTCCTAACTCTGCGTAGGTTAACGCAGAAAATAAGGTAATGATCCCACCCACTAACCACGCCACAAGCGATAAGCCTAATGAATTACTCGCCAAACCTAAGACAAGCATTGAAAAGAAATAAATGCCTGATCCAATCATGATCCCCGCTAAAACGGAGACACTAGAGAACAATCCGAGTTCCTTTTTCAGTTTCATATGAAACCTCCAATAAATATTAAAGATAATTTATCAATTCATTCGATAAATTGCAAAGAAAATGATTTCGTGAAAACATTAATTTTCTTTAATTTTTTGTAAAGAAGCGTAGTTCAGTGTAGGGGTTCTTGCGGCACTCACTTCATCTAAACGACCCACAGGGGTGTGATGAGGTGCTGTTTTCACGATGTCAGGATTGGTCTTGGATTCTTGGGCAATTTGTCGGAAAATCGCAATGAATTGGTCAAGTGTTTCTTTTGATTCAACTTCCGTTGGTTCAACCATAATCGATTGATCGAAGAGCATAGGGAAATAGATGGTGGGTGCATGCATCCCAAAATCAAGACAACGCTTGGCGATGTCTAAAGTTTTAACACCGGTGGTTTGATCTATCAATCCATTCATGACAAATTCATGCATGCACGGTTGATCGGCAACCAATTTATAGAGATCCTTTAATGACGCTTGAATATAGTTTGCGTTTAATACCGCATGAGGACCAACGTGCATTAAGTCTTCAGCCACGGTGCGAATATACGAATAAGCCCGAATGACCACGAGGAAGTTTCCATAGAAACCACCGACTTGTCCACATGATGTGGTTGGGTTATCGAAACGATATTGGTCTTTTTCTTTCACCACGACAGGTTTGGGTAAATAAGGCACCAAGTGTTTAGCAACACTAACCGGGCCAGATCCAGGACCACCACCGCCATGGGGGGTGGAAAAAGTCTTATGAAGGTTCATGTGCATGATGTCAAAACCCATATCACCAGGACGAGCAATACCTAATAATGGGTTGAGATTGGCACCATCATAATAAAGTAACCCACCCACATCGTGAACGAGTTTTGCAATCTTTAGAATATCCTTTTCAAATAAACCTACCGTGTTTGGGTTGGTTAACATGATCCCTGCGGTTTGATCGTTAAGCACTTGCTTTAAAGCATCCACATCCACCATCCCGTTTTTGGATTTAATCGTGATGGTTTCATAACCTAACATCATCGCGGAAGCAGGATTTGTACCGTGAGCAGAATCTGGAATCACGACTTTGGTCCGTTTGGTATCACCGCGTGCTTGATGGTACGACTTCATAATCATTAAACCAGCTAATTCCCCATGGGCCCCTGCAAAAGTATTTAAAGATGTTCCACTCATCCCTGTGATTTCATTTAGCATGGTTGCCATATCAAAATAAATTTTTAATAACGGTTGAACCGTTTCTAAAGGTTGGGTTGGATGAATCAGTTTGAAACCATCAAGACTTGCCATTTCATCATTAATTTTTGGGTTGTACTTCATTGTGCATGAACCAAGTGGATAAAAACCGGATTCAATACCAATATTCTTTTGAGAAACTTTTGTGTAATGGCGAACAATATCTAATTCGCTGACTTCTGGTAACTGCGCTGCTTCTTGGCGAAACATTGAGGTCGATAAGGAGGCTTGTTTTGATTTAGGAAATTCTGTAACCGGTAGTTGATAACCGATGCGACCAGCAGAAGATAGTTCAAAAATGAGTTTAGTGTACGTCATGTTGAACCTCCTTGATGGCGTTGACAAGGTTGTCAATTTCCTCTTTTGTTTTGGTTTCACTACCATAAACAACCACTTGATGGGCTTCAATCGGATATCCGAATAAAAATCCTTTTTTTGCTAAAGCTTTTTCCAGTTCACGCGCATTAAACTTAGTGGTTAAGGTTGTTTCATAAGCGTAAGGGGCTGCATAAGTTAACGTAAACCAACCGGTTTCAATGAGTCGATCGACTAGATATCGAGTCACCGTACATGCCCGATCAAAGGCTTGGACCATGCCTTGTTTACCTAGCGCACTCATATAAACCGTTGCTTGAAGTGCCAAAAGCGATTGGTTTGAACAGATGTTTGAGTTCGCTTTTTCTCTTCTAATATGTTGTTCACGCGTTTGTAACGTCAGGACAAAACCACGCTGACCGCGACTATCTTTTGTATAACCGCAAATACGTCCAGGCATTTTTCTCACCCATTCATTTAAGGTGGTGAGGTAACCTAAGTATGGTCCACCAAAGTTTGGATTAAGTCCCAACGATTGCGCTTCCCCACAGGCAATATCTGCGCCTAATTCTCTAGGAGATTTTAAACGCGATA
>CAMBSI010000059.1 GCA_945870555.1 Staphylococcus epidermidis
GACGGAAGGATAAATGACAAGGTGGTAAGGATCGCGCCAATTACACCATGTTGGGAAAATCCTAAATAAGTGGCAAGATTAATGGCAATTGGTCCTGGCGTGGATTCTGCAATCGTCAGCATTTGATAAAAAAATGCGGATTCGATCACACCTGTGGTGACAAACGTATCAAACAATAACGTTACCGCGACAAGACCTCCACCAAAGGTTAAAAGTCCAACCAAAATAAATTGAAGCATGAAACCGATTAAGCTCATCGTTTCGGTCTCCAAAACCATGTCAGCATCAAGGTAACCGTGAGGGCAAGGAGCATCACCCAGACTGGTGATAACCATTGAAAATAGGACACCGTAAAACAAAGGATTGAAAAAGGAACCAACCACCAACTTTGCCATGCGATTTTTCCTAAATCCATTGCAGCCTTCACGAATAAAATCATGACGACGATGAACATGCCCGATAATGCCTTGATGACCATTGGTTCTTGTAAATACACTTGTAAGCCTAAGGCGAGTAAAGTGATGACGAGAATCGGGGCAAAGATGATGCCCGTGACTGCCACCATCCCACCGAGGATGCCTCGTTGGCGGTAGCCAATCAAATTTGCACAATTGACTGCAATCGCACCGGGGGTTAATTGAGATAAGGTCACAATTTCTTCCCAATCTTTTGCTTGGATCCACTGATGTCGCATTGCCGTTTGCTTGATGATGGGGAGCATCGCTAAACCCCCACCAAAGGTAATCAAACCTAACCACAAAAATTCAAAAAATAAGGCTCTTAACGTTTTCATGTCCCAATATTATATCCTTGTTTAACGTCGAAAGGCATCATGCGTTACGCAATCCATACAAATCCAACATAAGGTGCTTACATGATTTTTTTAATGACCGCTAACTTGGATTTATCGTAAGGAGGATAGGCAACGGGTAGATCAAATTTGGTGGATTTATTGATATAGGATTTTAAGTGCGAAAAGGTGAGGAATGAATATTTACCATGGTAAGAACCAAAACCGGATTGACCAACGCCACCGAAAGGTAAGTGACTTGTGGTCACTTGCATCAAGGCATCATTGATCGCGCCATTACCAAATGACAATGCGTTCCAAACCCGCTTTTGTGTTTGACGATTTTCCGAGAACAAATAAAGCGCTAACGGTTTTTCTTTTTGTTTTAAGGTTTGAATGACCTCTTCTATGGATTGGAAGGTGATCAATGGCAGGATTGGTCCAAAGATTTCTTCTTGCATGACCTTGTCTTGCCATGTGACATCTTTTAAAATCGTCGGTCCTAAGTATTTTTCTGATGGATTCGCAGGGGTTGAATAGGCAACCTTAGTGGTATCGATTAAACCTTGTAAGCGTTGGAAATGACGATCAGAAACAATGCGACCAAAGGTATTTTTAACGTCATATCGTTTTTTAATCACGGCAATTAACGCTTTCAAGAAAGGTTCTTTCACTTGTTCGTGGACATAAACATAATCTGGGGCAATGCATGTTTGTCCGGCATTTGTGAATTTGGCAAAGGCGATGCGTTCTGCTGCAATCTTCAAGTTGGCAGTTTCATCAATGATGGTTGGACTTTTACCGCCAAGTTCTAACGTCACCGGGGTTAAATGCTTACTGGCCGCTTCATAAACGATTTGACCAACTCTTGTTGAACCAGTGAAAAAGATATGATCAAAACGAAGCTTCAATAATTCACTGGTAACTTTGGCATCACCTTTAACAACACGTAAATATTCGGATGGAAAGTTTTGATTGATGATGGTTTCAAGGATGGCTTCGGTTTTCGGCGTAAACTCAGAAGGTTTCATGATGACCGTATTTCCTGCGGCAATTGCCCCAATTAAAGGTTCAATCACCAATTGAAATGGATAATTAAATGGGCCGATTAATAAGATATTTCCTTTTGGTTCAGGTTGCAAAAATACTTTAGTAAATGGCAAAAAGAATTCTCCTTTTTGCCTTTTTGGTTTCATCCAAGCTTTTAAATCACGAATCACATGACGTAAGGTTCTTAAATTAAAGCCAACTTCGGTTGTATAAGCTTCAAAAGTCCCTTTATGTAAATCTGCATATAACGCATCCATAATCGCTTGTTCGTGTTTAACCAAAAGCGCTTTAAGTTTTTTCAATTGAGCCAAACGAAAGGCATAGGGTTTGGTAGCATCACTCGCGAAGAATGCACGTTGTTGATTTAAGATTTTTTCCATAAGAACCTCTGTAAAATTATAACAAAATTCGCAAAAGTTGATGAGGTATAATAGAAGCATAAGCCGTAGGGGGAAACAACGTTGAAAATCAATCGAGCATATTGGATCGACTACATCAAGCGCTTGGTGAATCGTGATTATCGTCCTGAACCGACCGTGAATGAAAACGGGTTACCTCCTGTTTTTCAAAAAGTAAAACCAAAGATAGAAGAAGTTAAATTAGAATCACCTCGATTCAATCACCTCATTGATAGTTTGGTTATTCCAACCATTAAACCTGGAAAAAGTTTTCGAGATTTATTGTTTGAATTCATTGATGCTCGCGCAATTGACGAGGTGAAACTGTATCAAAATTTGAACATTAGTCGGTCGATTTTTTCAAAAATCCGCTCTCGCCAAGATTATCAGCCTGATCGTGATAATGCCTTTCGCTTTGCGATTGGTTTGAGATTAAACCTTGATGAAGCGATTGCACTGATTAGCGCAGCCGGATTCAATTTTAAAGTCAGTTCCAAACGAGACCTTGTCATCAAACACTGTATTGAAAATGGTCTTTATGAAACCATGCTTGTGGATTCGATCTTGGTATCGTGTGAGGTTGAAACGATCTTTTCAGTCAAATAAAAAAGGCGGTATGTTCATACCACCTTTGCGTCTTTAAGGATTGACTTAACCTCTAGTGCCCACGACCACCTTCATCGCCTGGGCGACCTTCATAATCTCGGTTGGATTCACGAACGTAAAAGGTGTAAATCGTGTCACTCGTAATTTCATCAATCGAAGGAACTGCAAGGACGTGAAGGATGTCAGACCCTTCAACAACCCGAATCTTAATCACTTCAACGCCTTCTAAGTTGATTTGCTTTTTAAAACTATAGGAGATGAGTTCGCCATTCATGATCGTTTTTAACTTGATTTGAATGTCTCCGT